>DATNKL010000166.1:0-16246 GCA_035603415.1 Candidatus Acidiferrales bacterium | reverse complement strand
CGGTATAGATTTATGGGAGCGTGCCGAAGATGGGTACTTTGTGTACGAAAAATGGTAAAAACAATTCCGGCGCATGCCGGTAGCCGAGGACGGGAAGTGCCAAAGGGGAAGCTTTAACCCAGTTTCTCCCACACAGCGTTTTCGAGCGGTTTCTTCCTGCGACGACGCATTAGACCAAATACTGCCAGGCCTAAGCCGACAAAAAGCCCCGTTGCCGGCTCCGCCGCAGGTACCGTTACGGTATACGGCCCGGCAGTGAAGCTCCAGCCGCTGCGCTTTTCAAAATCTTTGCGCACAAAACTGCCATCCAGGTTGCAATTGCTGGGGTTGATGCCTCCATCCCAGCCGCACCCGGGAGGAGTACCGAAGTCAATGCCCGTCGCATAGCTAACAGTAGTGCGTTGGCGGGTCGAGACGCTATCTGCCAAGGTCACCCCGCCAAGCATTAACGTGAAGACCAGACCCAATACTATTTTGAATTCAAATCTTATGTTCATCCTGATGGCCGCTTTCCCGGGAAAATTCCTTTGGTAAGGTGTGTTTTGACCGGGCAGGGTCAACAAGTGGTTTGCACTTTCGGGACCGTTTGGGGATCCCAGTTCGATCGTTAACCCGTGGGGCTTGGTGAAGCTTGTGCGGTCTGCGAACGTAAACGGAAAACAACGCGGAACAGGAAAATCAAGCTGCCGACGAGGACGAGTGCGCCAAAAATGGTGAGCGTGTTTGGCGCGCCGATGCGTTTGGCTACGCCGCCGGCGATTAGCGAACCGATCGGCTGCACGCCCATGAACATGGTGGCGTACACCGCCATAACCCGGCTGCGCAGTTCGTCCGGCACCCGATTTTGCACGATGGTGTTCGTGGCCGCCATCTGCACCGTGGCGGCAAAACCCACAAATAACAAGACTGAGGCGGAAAACCAGAACACCTTCGATTGTGAAAAAAGGATCAGGCAGATACCACATGTCATCGAGGTGCCAGCGATCCAACGTGCCAGCCCCTTGTAGCTGGTCCGTCCCGCGAAATATAGCGCCCCCAGGACGGCGCCAACTCCGGCAGTGCTCATTAACAATCCAAAACCTTTGGCGTCGCGATGGAGAATTTCGCCTGCGAAGATAGGCAGAAAAACAGAATATTGCAGGCCGAGAAGACTTAAGAGACTAAGCAGCAACAAAACCGAACGCACCGGCATATCGCTCATCGCAAACCTGAAGCCCTGGATGAAATTCTGAAATGGCGAACCTTCGGGACGCTTGACCACCATTTTTGGTATGCGCATGGCGAGCAGCGCGGCGAGCACGGCGAGGAAGCTGATTCCATTCAGTAGGAAGCACCACGCCGGCCCTTTCCAGGCCAGCGCAAAGCCCGCAACCGCGGGACCCAATACCCGGGCGCCATTGAAGATGGAAGAATTCAGAGCTATAGCGTTGGGCAAATCCTCTTTCACCACCATTTGCACCAGAAATGACTGGCGGATGGGCACATCAAAAGCATTGACTACGCCGACCAGAAAAGCGACGAGAATCAACTCCCATACTTTTATGGCTTGGGTAAAGGTCAAAGCCGCAAGCGCGAAAGCCAGCAGCATCGATACCGCCTGCGTGGCAATGACTCCGTAATGGCGGTTATAGCGGTCGCCGACATAACCACCGATAGAGGCGAGAAATAGAATCGGCACCTGGTTCGCAAATCCAAAGACGCCCAACAGCGCCGCCGAATCGGTCAGTTTATAGACCAGCCACAGCTGCGCAGTAGACTGCATCCACGTGCCGATGAGCGAAATAAGCTGGCCGCCGATGAAAAGCTGAAAATTGCGGTGCTGCAGGGCGCGAAAGCGCGTAGACACTAGCGGAAAATTCCTCTCCAGTTCGATGCGTGGATTGATGGCGCGTCACGCAAGGCGTCACTAACTAGTGTAACGGATGGACAGATTGTCGTCGAAGGAGTGAAACGCAAATCTTTGTGAGGCGAAGTTACGTCACAAAGTTATATTGCGAAAGTTGTGTGACGAAGTTACGGGGCGAAGTTACGCACTGCCAGCCGAGGCAACGCTACACGACGCACAGAAGCCGACGCTAGTAGGGGTTATTCGTTGGCGGGTCGGGTGCGCCGCCGACGTGTAGATGGCTCAGGTCGCGCAGCGTGGCGCGGTCTTCTTCGCTCATACCGCGCGTAAAGTTGGGGTCTCTCAGATGCTCATTGCGCGCGAACTCCGGCATGTTCTGGAGGACGCCGAGACGCTGCTCGATGGCTTTCTTTCGTTGTGGCGGTAAATTGCGCCAGGTCGGCAGCACTTCATTTTTAATGTGATTGCGTTGTTGCGGCGTCATCTGCTGCCACACCCGTTGGCGGTCGCGCATGTCCTGTTGCTGTTGGGGAGACAATTGGCGAAAGCTTCTCTGATTCTGGAGCACCCGCTGCCGCTCTTCAGGGCTGAGGCGTGGTTGCTGGTTATTTCTATAGGAATTGTAATTGTTCTGCCCGCCTCGTGAATATTGCCCGTCTCGCGAATATTGACTGTCTGGCGGGCGATGGGGATCTATGATCTGACGATTGACCGGGGGCCGGTTCGGATTCTCTTGACGAACTGAGTTTCGCTCAGAGGGATTTGAATTCCCAGAGCGAGCCGGAGGCCGGTCATCGCGCGATACGGGCGCCTGATCGCGGCGGGGTGCGCCTGACTGCCTAGGCGGTGCGCTTCCCTGGTGCGGAGGGGGAGCAGGAGTCGAACGCGGAGCAGGAGCAGCAGGAGGAGCCGATCGTTGCGGAGGCCTGTTGCCGGAATCCGGGCGCTGCGCGAAACACGAAGACGTCAAGCTCGCGCTGAGACAGAGTGCGAGCAGCCAGCCCTCGAATTTTGTCCACAGCGTCATCCGCCTCACATTTCCTGTTCGCTGGAATCATCAGTCGAATCGGCCTGCGACAATTCCGTTAGCGGTTCGAAGTTAGCCAGCACATCGTAATTTTCAAGCACCGGCAAATCCTGATCCTGCATAATCTGGGTTTCATCACTACTAGTGGAACTTGCCATATTCGCGTTATCCGCCGGACGGTGGCCTACCCAAACCGTGGCCAGCAGCAACATCGAAGCTGCCACCAGCACGCGCGGCGCGGCGCCCACCCACGACCACCAGTTTTGTTTCACCGGCTCAGCGGCAATTCGTGCGCGTACGCGAAGGTCGAACGCTGCGGATGGCTCAATCTGCGGCAGCTCATCCAACAAGCTGCTGACGGAGCGAAATTCGTTCACGCGCACGGTGCACGCCGGGCATGCAGCGAGATGCTTCTCCATCTCGCGCTGTTCGCTTTCTTTCAAGCGGCCGTCGATATATCCGAGAAGCCGCGTTTCCATTCGAGTACAACTCATGACTGCCTTCCCTTCCGTGCCCTAATTTTTTGCTCGCAACGCCACGAGAGGGGCTAATTCGACTCGCAACGTTTCATACGCCCGAAACAGCAGCGATTTAAGCGCGCTTTCCGAGCAAGACAAAATCTTTGAAATCTCGCCATAATCGAGGTCCTGATATTTATGCAGCAACACTGCGGCGCGCTGCTTTTCCGGCAATTTATCTATGGCGTGTCGGATCATGTCGCGCTGCGCCTCCTGCACCAGGTGTTCCTCGATGTTGGGGTTTTTCTCCGCGACATCGATCCGGCGCTCGTCGCCCTCTTCCGAATCCATGGTAACCGGAGCGTCCAGAGAGACTTCCATGCGCTGATGTCGCGTGTCCCGAACCGAATTCAGCGCCAAATTCGTCGCGATCCGGAACAACCAGGTGGTGAACTTCGCGCTCGGCACGTAATCCGCCCGCGCCCGATACACCCGGATGAAAACCTCTTGTGCCAGGTCCTCTGCCTGCTCCCGGTTCCGAACCATGCGGTAGAGGAAATTAACCAGCGGCGTCCTATAGCGATGCAGGAGAAGCGCAAACGACTGTTCGTCGCCCGCCTTCACGTCCAGCATCAGTTGGACGTCGGTCCTGGCCATTGCCGACACACTGTATCAAACCCGTGTATTGTCAGAAAGTTGCAAATCGTGGATGTAAAACTGGCGGGTCGCTAGAGACTTTATACATGAAACAAGCGCTGCATTATCAGCAAGCTGGCTACGCCAACGAATACCAGCAAGGCCATACGCCAGTTAGGCTCACGGTTCACTTCCGGCAGCAGATCCGTAGCCGCTACGTACAGCGTTACCCCGCCGGAAAGCGGCAACGCGTATTTAAGCTGGCTCTGTAATAGGGTCGTAAGCAGCACCCCTAACAACGTGGCTACACCTAGTAACCCGGAAGCCAGAATCGCGTTGCGCCGACTCTGCCCGCTGGCGAGGACTACGGACGCGACCGTGAAGCCTTCGGGCAGCTTATGCAAAAAAATGGCCACGAAGATCACCACGCCCAGCCAGTTCGAAACCAGGAAGCCCGAGGCGATGGCCACGCCATCAAAAAAAGTATGAATCGCGAGGCCCAGCAGCATAGTGGTACGCACGTGGTGGTGCCTAACTGCTTCGTGGTGCGTCTCTTCCCTGAAGTGAAGGTGCGGCGCGATAGTGTGTTCGAAGAGATGGATCAGGAAATAGCCAATGAGGATCACCACGAACGCGCTGTCACCCGCAAGCCGGACTGACTCGGGGATCACATCCAGGAACGCCACAGCCAGCATGTAGCCCGCGCCCAAAGCCACAAAATATTGCAGGTTACGGCGCTCCCAATTGCGATAAACCACAAAGTAGCCGCCCAGCAGGTCACCGCCGGCGGCGACAAGTCCCAGAACGGCTGCTAATGCGATGCGAGTTGAGTCAGGATGCGGCATTTAGCGCAATTCAAGAAAGCCGCGTTAACCGCTGTGCCGGAACAGGATGACATCACCTTCTTGCACGATGTAGTCGCGGCCTTCGAGGCGAACCTGCGCTTTTTCCCGGGCGGCGGCGATACTGCCCGCGGCCAGTAGATCGCTCCAACGCACGACTTCGGCGCGAATGAAACCTTTTTCGATGTCGCTATGAATTTCGCCGGCCGCTTTCACTGCTGTTGCGCCTTTTCGAATGGTCCACGCGCGAACTTCCGGCTCGCCGGCGGTGAAATAAGGAATCAAGCCCATCAGTTCATAAGTAGCGTGGATCAAGCGATTCAAGCCCGGCTCCTTCAGTCCGTAGGATTCAAGCAATTCGGCGGCTTCTTTTTCTTCCATCTGCGCAAGCTCGGCTTCCAGCCGGCCGCAGATCGCTATGACTGCAGTATTGGGTCGCCCCTGCAGCGCGCTTAGTTTATGCCGCTCCACCGCAGTCGCAAGCTCCGCCGCTTCGTCATCCCCGAGATTCAGCACATAAAGCATGGGACGCTGCGACAAAAATAGAAATCCGCCGATGGGCTTGCGTTCTTCAGAGGTCAGCTCCAGTTCGCGTAAGGGCTTTTCGGATTCGAGATGCGCTTTGCACTTATCGAGGACGGCCTTCTCGGCCTCCAGAACGGGATCTTTCTTTTTCTTTAAATCTTTCTCGAGACGCTCCAGCCGGCGAGTGATCTGGTCGTGATCGGCCAGGATCAATTCCAACTCCAGGTTAGTAGCGTCGCGCAAAGGATCAATACTCCCGGCCGCGTGTGGCACCGAGGGATCGTCGAACACGCGAATGACATGCGCGATGGTGTCCACTTCGCGCAGCGGCGCCAGCGCGTCGCGGTTGCGGTCTTTCTGCATGCCGCCAACGTCCACGTACTGCACCGTGGCGTAGGTAATTTTTTTGGGATTGTAAAGTTTCGCCAGCTCTACCAGCCGCGGCTCGGGAACTTTGGCGACGCCAACATGCGTCCCTTGCGCGCCAGGCTTGCCCTCGACACTGGCTTTGGTGAGGATGCGGAACAGCGTGGTTTTTCCGACCTGCGGCAGACCGATAATTCCTGTTTGCATAAACGCGATATGTTAGCACAGCGACGACGGCGCTCTTTTGTTCGTGGGCGCGAGAGCCATTCCCCGATTTAAATTTGACGGAAGCGGATAGACGGGAAGCCCTTAGCGTGCTAAGTAATTCAACGCTATTTTTCAGCAAAAATTCTTTTGCCAGAGTGAAAACATTTTATGACCACAACAACTCCGATGCTTCCATTCGATTTACACATCGCAAAAGCAGCGCTCGCCGCCAAAGACGAGCGCCTCGCCCGCCTGATCGAAGAAACCGTCGAATTCCAGATCGAAATGGAATCGATGGACAGCCCTTACGAAGCGCTGATGGAATCCATCGCCTATCAATCCATCTCCGGCAAAGCCGCGGCGACGATCTTCGCGCGCATCAAAGCGCTGGGAAAGAATAGCCGCCCGCCAACACCGCAAGAAATGCTGAAACTCCGCCCCCAAAAATTGCGAAAAGCCGGCCTCTCCGGCGCAAAAGTTTTAGCCATGAAGGATCTGGCGCAGAAAACCATCGACGGCGTCGTTCCCACCATGGAAGAAGCGCAGAAACTGTCCGACGAAGAACTCGTTGAACGCCTCGTCTCCGTCCGCGGCATCGGCGCGTGGACAGTAGAAATGTTTTTGATTTTCCGGTTGGGCCGCCCGGACGTCTTGCCCATTCACGATTTGGGAGTAAAAAAGGGCTGGTCCGTTACCTACGGCAAAAAACGCATGCCCAAGCCGAAAGAACTGCTGGCCTTCGGTGAACGCTGGCGCCCCTACCGCACCCTAGCCAGCTGGTACATGTGGCGCGCTTTCGAACGCGCCGGCTACAAAGCCACCAACAAAATCAGCAAAGCCCTGGCCAAGAAGAAAAAAGCAAGGTCACAAACCGCGAAAGGGCTTCGCTCAAAGAAAAACCGCACCAGACGCCAAGCAAAGGCCCTAAAAAAAGTTTGAAACATTTACCTCGCTGAAACATCTTCTTCTGAAGCATCTATGAATCGGCGAAACGTCCCGTCAGGAATTGCAGGCGTCGTTGCGTTCGATGGTACCCAGCTTCCCACGCAGCCGCCGAATCAGGCAAACAAAAAAAGGAAAGGAAATAACTTCCGTGATGCAACACGCAAGCGGCCCACTCACAACCATTCATCGCATCCAAGCAGATGGCATAACCGTCTTCTATCGCCAAGCAGGCCCGACGAATGCACCCGTGGTGCTCCTCCTGCACGGCTTCCCGACATCCTCATTTCAGTACCGCGAATTGATCCCCCGCTTGGCTGACAACTACAGAGTGATCGCGCCTGATCTTCCGGGGTTCGGCTTCACCGAAGTTCCTCCCGCGCGCAGCTACAAATACACGTTTGACGCCCTGGCGAATACCGTTCTGGCCTTCACCGACACGCTCCAGCTCCAGCGGTACGCACTCTATATTTTCGACTACGGCGCGCCCACCGGCCTGCGTTTAGCGATGGCCCATCCGGAGCGCGTCACCGCCATCGTTTCTCAAAATGGAAACGCCTATGAAGAAGGACTCGGCGACGCCTGGGCTCCGATCCAACGCTATTGGCGAGAGCCAACTTCGGAAAATCGCGAAATTCTCCGCAATGCTTTGGGCCCCGAAGGTCTTCGCTCCCAATATACGGACGGTGTCTCAAATCCGGATAAAATTGCGCCTGAGGGTTACACGCTCGACGCCGCCCTGATTCAGCGGCCAGGCAACATGGACATTCAGTTGGATCTGTTTCTGGACTACGCCAACAACGTGAAGCTGTATCCGGCGTTTCAGGAATATTTTCGTAAGTCCAAGCCGCCGCTGCTGGCCATTTGGGGTAGGAATGATGCGTTCTTCATCCCGGCAGGCGCGCAAGCCTATAAGCGTGACAATCCAAACGCGACCGTCCAGCTCCTCGACACCGGCCACTTCGCGTTGGAGACTCATGTGGAGGAAATCGCGCACGCCATGAGGGAATTTTTGTCCAAAAACGCCGGAGCCTCATCCAAAGCGCAAGCGTCCTGACAAATTAGGGCTAAGCGGCTTCGCGCACCAACGAAAACATCGCGGCAACCCCCGCTAACAGCACCACGCTTTCTAGCGAAACAGAAATGCTGTGCAATCGCGAGAATTCCGAGAGCAGCGGATTGTCCGCGTTCGTGGCTTGGATTGATCCCATCTGGGTGCGTAACGCAGCCATCTTAGCGCTGACTGCGAGTTGCGAAATTAGAGTCGCGGCGATCATAACTAGCACGCACAGGCCAGCTGGCGTCACGAGATTTGCGAATGAGCGGGTGCGCGCCAGCCGCGCCACCAAAAAAATCACTCCACAAATAATCCCGCCAATATGCATGCGCGTAAGCGCAAATCCAACCATTATGCCGGCCTGATCACGAGTCGCGAGCATATGAAACGCACCGGGCGCAACGATGAAACTCAAAAACACGTCGCTGCCAAGCCACAGCCCCATAGTCAGAAACTCCAGCGTGCGCAAAAAATTTGCCATGGACGGTTTATCGACCGGCAGCAGCTACTGTCCCACGAAGCTCAATCGTTTAATCGAGATTTTCTTTAGGTGCGTCCGGGCTCGTCTGGTTTGTCGACTCGCTGGAACTAATCAACCGATGCGCCGAAGACCGCAGCACATGATCTATCGCGGGAATCAACATAGCAATGTTTTTCGTCGCCACCCGGTGTACACCCGCAGCCTTAGCCGTTACTTCCAATTCCGGCATATCGTAGAACGAAAATATGACAATCGCGGTGTCAGGCGAAAGAGTGGCAATCTGTCTGGTCAGTTCAATGCTGTCCATACCAGGCATTACCCAGTCCTTTACAATTACGTCCGGCTTCAACTCCACGCATTTTTCAGGGTCTCTTCGCCAGTGCTGGCTTCCCCGCAGACTTCCCATCCCGCATGCTGTTGCAGTAAAACCCGCAAAATTCCGCGTGTTCCGTCATGATCACCAGCAATTAGAATTCTGGCCTTTAGATGCGGGTTCCCTGGATCAACTAAATATTGAATGTCACTCCGCCTGGCTCCGCCATACAGATATTCCTGTAGGACCCAAATTCTTGTAGGCTGTCCTACAAAGCGCCGCTCCAACGCTTAGCCATCCCATTAGCCGTGCTGTGACTAAGTCAAGCAAAGGCAGCCGGGCATATTCTGATTTATGATGCGGCTATGGGCATTTCTGCAACGCGAACAGCGTTAATTCAACGCGGTGAACGCCTTGAATATTTTACGATCCTTTGGAACAGCGCTGAAGCTCTGCTATCAGTTGGAGCGGGAATCGCGGCCGGCAGTATTGCTTTAGTTGGTTTTGGGCTAGATAGCTTCATTGAAGTGATCTCCGGTTCTGCTCTGCTTGGGCGCATGAAAGCAGATCAAAAAGTAAATCGGCGAGAACGTGCGGAACGAATTAGCCTAAGAATCGTTGGCGTTTGTTTTCTCGTGTTGGCTGCATACGTGGCGATTGATTCCATCTATTCCCTTTTGCACAAAAGTGGACCGGAACGAAGCTTGTTGGGCATCGCTATCGGTGTTGCGGCGCTCTTCGTAATGCCGCTGCTTGCACGCGCAAAGCGCAACATAGGAACCGCCATAGATAGCCCGGCCATGATTGCCGACTCTCAGCAGACGCAGTTTTGCACTTATCTGTCTGCCGTTCTAGTAGCTGGTCTATTGCTGAACTTCTTTCTTGGTTGGTGGTGGTCAGATTCTGTGGCGGCGCTGGTAATGGTGCCGATTATTGCTAACGAGGCCGTAGAAGCCGTGAGAGGGAAGAAATATCCGTGTTGAGAAGTGACGAACGGCCAGTGCGGTATGAAGAACGAGATACGTTCTCACCGGATTTGCGTCAGCAGACCCCAGACTGAGAAATATTGCGAAAAGTAATGTTTACGACACCAAAAGGGCTCAGACTTAGAAACTTCAGCAAACCCGGAAAAGTTGATTTTGGTTAAGTTCGATAGAATAGACTTTGGCGCAGGAATGGTGGGCGATAAAGGACTCGAACCTTTGACCTCTCCCGTGTGAGGGGAGCGCTCTAACCAACTGAGCTAATCGCCCGTTCGTGGTCTAGTTGTAACAGGAAGGGCCCGGGTTTTCAACCAATGCCGACCGCCACCTCTCAAGTCGTCGCGCAACTGCAGCGCAGCATCGCGCGCGCGATCTACGGTAAAGAAGAAGCCATCCAACTTTCGTTGATTACGCTGCTGGCGCGGGGCCACTTGTTGATCGAAGACGTACCCGGTGTGGGCAAGACCACTCTGGCGCAAGCGCTGGCCAAATCCTTTCATTGCACCTTTCAGCGTATTCAATTTACTTCCGATTTGCTCCCCAGCGATGTGCTGGGCGTCAGCGTGTACAACCCCGAGACGCGCGAATTTGAATTTCGCTCCGGGCCGATTTTCGCCAACGTGGTGCTGGCCGACGAAATTAATCGCACCACGCCGCGCACGCAATCGGCGCTGCTGGAAGCTATGAACGAAGCGCAGGTGAGCATCGACGGAAAAACCATGGCGCTGCCGCAGCCGTTCCTGGTGATTGCCACGCAGAACCCTGTCGAACACCACGGCACCTATCCGCTGCCGGAATCGCAGCTGGATCGATTTTTGATGCGCATCAAAATGGGCTACCCATCGCCTGAGACGGAAAGAGAAATTCTGCGCAAACGAGTGGGCGTGCGCGGTGAAAATCCGCTGGATGCGTTGGAGCCGGTCGCGGACGTCAGCGAAGTGCTTACCATGCAGGATGAAGTGGCGCACATAAAAGTTGATTCCAGTCTCCACGACTACGCGCTGGAAATCGTGAACCGCACGCGAAATTCCGACCTGTTGGCCCTGGGCGTGAGTCCGCGCGGGACGCTGATGCTGCAGCGTGCGGCACAAGCGCGCGCTTTTCTCGATGGCCGCGATTATTGTTTGCCGGATGACTTCAAGAAACTCGCCGTGCCGGTATTTTCGCACCGCGTAGTGGCCAGCTCGCGGCACGCTTCGCTGCAGAAAAAATCGGAGACCACCGAATCGGTTCTGCGCGATATCGTGGAGTCCGTTCGCGTACCGCTGTGAACTTTTTAATCCTTGCCGGATTTTCTCGAGCCACTATAGCGAATTTGTTTCCGGCCTCATCGTTTCGCACCTTTCCAACCTTAATTATTTCGCGGACAAATTCTCGCTATGAGCTTTAGCCGCTCAGTCATCGCGCATCTCCGCGCAAGCGCAGACCGCTCCCCGGTACGCACTTTTCTTCTAGCTCTGGCGGCCTTGGCGGTGGCCCTCCTGCTGGCGCTGTATTCCGGTGCGGCCGCGGAGTTGGGTCAATTGCTATTGGCCAGCACCTCGGCAGTGGCGGCGCTCGCGGTCGCCGCTTGGGTAGCGGTGACCTTGGTGCCTGCCATGGCACGCCGTACTTCCCTTCGCTGGATTGGTTACAAAATGGAATACCGCGTTTCGCGCGCGGGCTGGATTTACTTTGGCGGAATTATTCTGGTGGCCTTGGCGGCGCTGAACACCGGCAACAATTTATTGTTCCTCGTGTTGGCCTGCCTCATCGCCATCATCCTGATGTCCGGCATTCTTTCGTCGGTAACCTTGTCCGGCGTAGAGATGCGCCTGGAACTGCCGGAACACATTTTTGCCGGGCAGCCGGTGCGTGCCAATATTGAATTGCAAAACGACAAGCACACCCTGCCGAGTTTTTCTTTGCGCGTGGAAGCCGTCAAACCGAAGGACGCTCCAGCAGCCGCTATGCTGGAAACTCCGGTGTACTTCCCATACTTGCCAAAACGCGATCGCGTGCAGCAAACGGTGCCGATGACTTTTATGCGCCGCGGAGTGCACCGCCAGGACACTTTTCGCATTGTGACCCGCTTTCCATTTGGGTTTTTACAGAAATCGCGGCGGATGGATTTGAAAACCGAGGCAGTCGTTTACCCCTCGGTAGCTCCAACGGATGAGTTAGTCGAGATTCTGCCGGGATTGCACGGCGCGCTGGAAAGTTTGTCGAAGGGACGCGGCCAGGATTTGTATGCGCTGCGCGGCTACGTGGCCAACGATAGCGTGCGCCATGTGCACTGGAAGGCCTCGGCGCGTTCCGGTTCTCTGATGGTGCGGGAGTTTACGCGCGAAGATGACTGCCGCGTGTTGCTAGTTCTCGATCCGCACATCAGCTCGGTACTGAAACCGGGAAGCGATCCCACCGCGCATACCGCGAGCGAACGATTCGAACGGGCCATTACGCTTTGCGCCGCGCTCAGCTGGCATTTTTACGAGCGCAACGCGCATCTGCAGTTTCGCAGCGCCGGAGTGGAGACACGCCTGGCCCCGGCGGAAGAAATTGTGTTTTTGATCCTGCGATATTTGGCGCTAGCGAGCCCTCTGCCGCCCGATCCAAAACACACGCTGATCACCGATCTGGCTTCCTCGCCGGAATTGTTCAAAGTTATCGTGACCAGCCAGCCGCGTGGGTCGATTCCCGCCAATGTGTGGTACTCCTCTTACGTAATTTTTTTGGATGATGTGTTGAAGTAGATTTGTTTTTGCGCGCGGTCTCATTGAGTGTGCGAAAATGGCGCGTTGATGAGCGCTTCCTCCTTCCTGACAGCTTCCGAACTGAAAAAATTCCGCGCCGAGTTGCTTGGCTGGTTTGCGACGTATCAGCGAGACCTGCCTTGGCGTCGCGATTGCGACCCTTACCGCATCTGGATTTCGGAAATTATGCTGCAGCAGACCCGTGTCGCAGCAGTGATTCCTTATTTTGAAAAATTTTGCGCGCGTTTCCCGGATGTGCGCGCGCTGGCGGAAGCCGAAGAGGCCGAAGTGCTTCGTATGTGGTCGGGCCTGGGCTACTACAGCCGCGCTCGCAATTTGCAGGCCGCCGCGCAGCAAATTGTGGGTGAGCATGGCGGCACGTTCCCCTCAACAGAAGAACATATTCGAGCGCTACGCGGGATCGGCAAGTACACCACCAACGCCATTCTGAGTATCGCGTTTGGAAAAAATCACGCCGTCGTCGAAGGCAACGTGGCCCGCGTGGTGGCCCGACTCGAAGCTCATCGCGGAGACTTGCGCGAAGGCTCACGATGGCAATCATTGCAACGGACCGCAGATTGCCTGTTGTCGCGGGACGCTCCGGGAACTTGGAATCAGGCCATGATGGAGCTTGGTGCCACCATCTGCACGCCGCGCTCGCCGCAATGCTTGTTATGCCCGGTGGCGAAATTCTGCCGAGCGCGCAAATTGGGCCTTCAGGAATTAATTCCCGAGAAACGCAAGAAACGCGCCACCGTGGGGGTGCTGCTTGCTGCCGCGGTTTTAGTCGATGAACGCAACAGGTGTATTTTGCTCGCCCCGCCAAAAAACGGCGTAGCAAAAGCGTTGGCTAACGATATTCCCACGCTGGTATCGAAGATGTGGCACTTCCCGACCATTGCAGTCAGTGAAGATCCGGCGGATGGCTTGCGCCGATATTTAAAAAATATCGTGGGAGCAAATGGGCTGCCGCCACGCTTCATAGCGCTTCACAAGATTCGCCACGCAGTGACCTACCGGGCCATTAGCTTGCTTCCCTTCCGAGTGGAATTCAAAAAATTACCTCGCGTAAGGGGCGCAAAAATAATTTTGTTGGAGGATTTTTCCTCTGTGCCAGTTTCGAATTTAACGCGCAAGGTCGCGCGCGCAGCGCTTGAGGCACCCAATTGCAGATAGTTACTTCCTCGGTAATCCCGCACCACGCCGGAGAAGCGAAGCCCGACGCGCGAATGTTACGATGATCGTCATGGCCACTGCCGCCACTGCTAGGGGTGTTGGTGTGCTTCCCGCGGAACGCTTTTTTCGCGCTTCATTGCTGCTGCTGATTTTTACTTCAGTGTGCACCCTGGCGCTGACCGGGAAGCTTGATTCCTTTACCGCTCTCCTTGCGCCCGCGGCGGTGATTTACAAAGCGGTTCGCTGGTGGCGAGGGCGCCCCAACGAACTGCAGAACAGCCGCGCAACCTGGCTGGTTATTGCCTATCTCGGATTTTTCCCCCTGGATATGTTCGTACTTTCTCGCGTGCTGGTGCAGAATTCCGCGAATCCGCCGCTGTACGCGGCCCTGATGGCCGCCGTGCACTTCCTGATGTTTGTAATGCTGGTGCGCTTGTACAGCGCCTCGACTGACCGCGATGCAATGTTTCTGACCATGTTGGCCTTCGCGGGCATTCTGGCTTCCGCGGTTTTGACCGTCGACACGACATTTTTAGTTTGTTTCTTTGCCTTTTTAATTTTTGGCGTGGCGACATTTACCGGCATGGAGCTGCGTCGCGCGGCCAAAGGCGCGCTCACATCAACAGTGCCGGCCGGGCAGACTGAACGCGAAAGCCAACTGAACCGCGCATTGGGGTACGCATCAGTCAGCGTCGCGCTGGGAGCCATCCTCGTCGGCGGTACGCTGTTCTTTTTTTTCCCGCGCTTCAGCGCCGGTTATCTCGGACGAACCAGTTTCAATCCAGCGCTGATGACCGGGTTCACCGATGATGTGGAACTGGGGCAAATCGGAGAAATCAAGAAAGATTCCACCATTGTGATGCGCGTCCAAACCGGAAAACCGGTCGGCTACCCGCGTCTGCGCTGGAGAGGAATTGCGCTCGCCAATTTTGACGGCAAACGGTGGACCTCTTCTGAGAATCGCCGCGAAGCACTGTCGCCGAATTCCGACGGCTGGGTGTATCTGGGTGACGGCATGCCCCGCGGCGATGCGCGCTCGCCCGGACTGCTCTACACCGTTTATATGGAGCCCATTGCCTCGGACGCGATTTTTGTGCCCGGCAAAGTAGTTTCGCTGCGTGGAAACTTCAATGGCGAAGCTGGGAGCAAATCGCCCCTGAAGACTTATCTCTACAGAGATTCCACCGGGTCAATCTACAATCCATTTCACAATTACACTGCTGTGCGTTACGCGGGATTTTCGCGGCTGCCCGGCTTGGACGTCTTAAAATTGCGTGCCGCGGGAACGGACTATCCCGAGGACATCAAGCAAATGTATTTGCAGCTCCCCGCACTGGACCCGCGCATCGCGCCCCTCGCCGAGCAGATGACCGCGCAAAAAACCACGGCTTATGACAAAGCCGCGGCCATGGAACTTTATCTACGGAGCAAATATGGCTATACCCTGGATTTGAAAGGAAAGCCCGGCGACGATCCGCTGGCGCATTTTTTATTTGAGACCCGCGCGGGCCACTGCGAATATTTTGCCTCTTCCATGACAGTTATGCTGCGCAGCCTGGGAATCCCTGCTCGGGAGGTGAATGGCTTTTTGCCCGGCGAATACAACGATCTGGCCGGCGATTATGTGGTGCGCGCCAGTGACGCGCACAGCTGGGTGGAAGTTTTTTTTCCTGGAAACGGATGGGTCACCTTCGACCCAACTCCGGACGGACCGGAAGTTGCCGGCGGCATTCTGTCACGTCTGGGGCAATACCTCGACTGGCTTTCCCTGACCTGGAATGAATGGGTCATCAGCTATGACTTCGCGCATCAAGTAGTGCTGGCGCAAAACCTCAAGACCAGTTCGCGCAACTGGAGCGATTCGCTGCGCGCGTGGTTCGAAAAAAAACAACAACAAGCGCGCGGCCGCATGAAAGACTGGGAGTTCCAGCATTCCAGCCTGCGGTATCTGTTACCCGTCGCCCTCGTATTTTTTCTGGTGATCTTGCGCGCCGACATGATTCCCGAGTTGATACGCCGGCTAAAGGTATATGCGCAGATGCGCGTGGGCCGTTCGGCGCATACCAACCCGCAGCTGGCGGCGCGCTTGTATTCGGAATTGCTGCATGTTCTGAATAAGCGCGGAATCTCGCGCCTCGAAACCCAAACACCATTGGAGTTTGCAGCGGCCGTCGGAGACGCGCGAGTTGCCCCCGCGGTCCGCGAATTCATCGACATTTACAGTCAGGCGCGATTCGGCGAAGTGCCCTGCAACGCGGTGCGGCTAAGAGAGCTCATGTCGCAAGTGCGGCTGGCATTTCGTTCGCGCTGAGCTGCAAGCAGGGAAGATCAGCCATCAGCGCCCCGCGTGTTACAATAAAAGCGCGCAAACACCGCAGCAAATCCCGCAAATAGCGATGACTAAAGTCGGATTCGTCAGCCTCGGATGCCCCAAAAACCTCGTCGACAGCGAGGTGATGATGGGTATTCTCGCGCGCGGAGGTTACGAACTGACGCCACGCGCCGATGAAGCCGAAGTCCTGGTCGTCAACACTTGCAGCTTTATCGAAGCCGCACAAAAAGAATCCGTCGACGCCATCCTCGAAATGGCCGAGCACAAAAAATTTGGCGTCGCCAAAAAATTAATCGTCGCCGGCTGCCTGGTGGAACGCTATC
>DATNKL010000150.1:0-62634 GCA_035603415.1 Candidatus Acidiferrales bacterium | reverse complement strand
GTCTATTTGGACATTTCCGACGACGTTCAGGCGGCGGACTAATTCGCTGGCTGGAACCGCTTGTGCTTTGCCGCTGAATAAAGAAGGCAAGAGACGTTGCACCCAGCCGGGGCGAGCGCGTGGGCCGACCCAGCGGTCAAGTTCGGTGGCGTCGAGGTGATCGGCGTGAAGTTGAACGTTCCAGGCGCCCGGGCGTTCAGGGTCGGCAGAGTTTAGTTCGGCGATGTTGCCTGACCAGATGGCGCCAAACCCTTGGACTTGAGCGATCTGCGCGACGCGGTTCCCATTTCGCCATTCGAGACGCGCTTTTTGAAGTTGCACAGGCTGATTTAAGCCTGCGGCGGCCAACTGCGCGCCAGCTACTTCCGCGGCACCACTCCATGCGCCGGGAGATGTGGAACTCCATTGGCGTCGCATGTCGACGCGTGCGGGGCCGGTGAGATCCCAGCCGTGATTGAGGGTCTGTCCGAAAGCAGCGGCGAGCTTCAAAAACTTTTCTGCGTCATCAACATGGCCCTGAACGCCGAAGCCGCCGGCGTGCGAAGCAAAATCGTGGACTAAAGTGAGGCTTGCTTCGCCGCTGGACTCAGCCGAGGCGCGTGATTTAGTCAATCTGCCGAGCGCAGCGGGGGGCGACGCCGCGGATTTGCTGACGAGAGCAATATGGACGGGGTCGATTACGAGCCTGTTTCCATTCGACGCAGCGTGAAATGGTCCAATTCTCAAACCATCTTCCGTATTACGCAAATTGACTGCACCGCCCAGGCTGGACACGTTTATTTCTTGTAGTTGAAGGGGCCAGGCCTCCAGTTGCAGGCTGCCAGTGAAAAATTGATCGGCGGAGATGGTGTCTGCGACGTCAGGGTGAAATGCACGGTACCAGGACAGTATGTCCGCGGCCTGAACACCGGCGGACGCGAATTTAATCTGCATAAAAGGATTCGCTGCGCTGAGAAATTCCGCCGTTCCCTTTAGATTCGATAGCGGCGTCTCGAGGGACAGGGATTCCGCGGCGAGCTTCTTTAGCGCGACATTACAACGGCCCTGAACGTTAGCGGTAATAGCCGGATTGTCAGGGCGCTCGGTAAGATCCCAGCGATGAATTTGAGCGGCAGAAGCTTTCAGTGAGTAAGACCAATCTCCACCAACAAAAGAATCATTATAGGAATCAACATTTGCGACATCGACTGGAGCGCCGCTCTTCGCACTAGCCTGTAATTCAAAAGTACCACGAACGCCGTAATCCTTTCCGTGCAATAGGCGAAACAAATCCGCGAGTGAAACTTTATTCCAGCGCACGGCGAGAGAGGCGGGCTGCAAGCGGGCGGAGGTGCCGGCGATATCGCCGCGAACCTGAACGGTGCCAGCTGATTGCAAAGCCACTCCGCTGCGCCAGGGTTGAGCATTAAGTTCCAGTTTCCAGCGCCCGGGCGAAATCTGTTCCACGGAGCCGCTTACCGAAACCAAAGCAAAGGGCCGCTTGATATCGCTTTCTTTGAAATTGATGCGGCCATCGTCAATTTCAATTTTTTCCAGACGGTTGGCGATGCCGGGAGCGCGGCTAGGCCCGTAGACTGGAGCACTCAAAGCCCCAGGGCGTTTGGCTGGGGGCAGCCAATCTTCCAAATTCCAACGGCCTTCACTGTTCCTGACGAGGGTGAGGCTCGGTTGACCCAGACTCAAGGTGCCAAATTCAAAACGGCCGCGCAAAAAACCGGACCAGCGGAGCCCGGCGTTAAGTCGCTCCGCGCGGAGAAAATATTCATAACCAAAGGCGGGATCTTCGCCTACGGTTACGCCACTAGCATAGATACGGGGACTGGGCAGGATTTCAATGTTGAAATATTTCACCTGCACGGGACGGCCGAAGGCATCTTCCAAACGAGCGCTGAAATAATTGCGAACGCGAGGGGTATGTACGGAAATAGAGGCAGCGATCTGGGCGGCCACGAGAATGGCGGTCACCCAAAGCGCAACCTTCCAGGAATTCCGCAGGTTGGTCACGGTCAAAAGTCTGGCAGAGTAAGGCGAAAATGTGTAGGGGCGCGGGGTATTAAGAACCGCAGCAGGAGGCGTCTTCAATCTGGTCATTACGAGCGAGTCACGGTGAGATGCTAATGGACGGTATGAAACATTCTATGCCAGCGGGTGCGTGCGGGAAGATGCATGAGGGTGTCGAAGATTCCCAACAGCCGCTGCCAGAAAGTGCTGTCGCCAGCGTAATCGGAACTGGTGGCGTCTACGGACCAATAGATAAAAAAGGGATGGCCCATGATGGCGTCACGGTCGACAAATCCCCAGTAGCGGCTGTCCTGGCTGTGATCGCGATTGTCCCCCATGGCGAAATATTTGCCGGAAGGAACGACCATCTCATCGCCTTGAACATACTTGCGTAACTGGGGCCGCCATTCGTTAATGACGTTCAGGGGAATCATCTGGTCGCGGAGAGGCGGGAATGAATAGTTGAAGGGGTCATAAGGGACGGCAGGATCATGCACGACGTACGGCTCATTCAGGAGCTGGCCATTGATGTACACCTGTTGGTCGACGAGTTTTACATGGTCGCCCGGCAAACCGATGACACGCTTCACATAATGGGGATGGTCGAGATAGGGATATTTGAAAACGATGATGTCACCGCGCTGTAAAGAACGGTAAGGCAGGAACTTTTCGTACCAGACGCCCTGGCCGCCAAAGATAAATTTGTTGACCAGGAGATGGTCGCCGATTAGAAGGGTTTTTTCCATGGAAGCGGAGGGAATTTTGAAGGCTTGCACGATAAAGCTGGTGCCGAAGAGCGCCAGGATAACGGTGACGAGTAGTGATTCGAGGTATTCGGAAAACGTAGTTTGCTCCCGAAAGATGGAGGAATGTCTTGTAGGCTGAGGGGCCTTTTCCTCCGGTGTATTTTCAGCGGAGAGATTTCCAAGCGGTGCGTTTTCTGGTAGTGCGCCTTCGACCGGAACTTCTGTGCGGTCCGCCATCGCGTTCCAGCCTCCAGGGTAATTCGTTGAAAATTGCAGCGTTCCACGTGCCTATTGCGCAATCACTGTGGCAGGAAGCGCGATTACTTCGCAAGCTCTAACAGCGTGAGAGCCTTGCGAGCGGCACGTTGCTCGGCTTCTTTTTTGGTGCCAGCCTCAGCGCTTGCCACGCGCGAACCATTCACCCACACTTCGATCTTAAAAATTTTCTGATGATCAGGGCCGGACTCGCCGACTACACGGTATTCCGCGGGAATCTGGCCGCGCGACTGCAAAAGTTCCTGAAGCGCGGATTTGCGGTCGGATTCGGCCATACGCTCGCCGGCTTCTTCCAAGGCTTGTTCAAAAAGGGTACGCCGCAAAACATTGCGAGCGGCAGACAAGCCAGCGTCTAAATAAATGGCAGCGAGCACAGCTTCAAAAGCGTCGGCCAGAAGAGTCTGCTTTTCGCGTCCGCCGGTTTTTTCCTCTCCGCGGCCAAGGCGCAGGTGCTCGCCGAGACGCAAGCGTCGGGCGGCTGCTTCAAGCGAATGCGCGTTTACGAGGCGTGCGCGGCTTTTGGAGAGCTGTCCTTCGGTCCAATCCGGAAAAGCATCCAGGAGGTATTCGCTGGTGAGCAGCTCCAGCACAGCATCGCCGAGAAATTCAAGACGTTCGTTATTAACCGCCGCTTTTGTGGTATCCGGTTCGCTCGGACTGGCACGCATTTCGGGGACTGCCGAGCTGTGCGTCAACGCGTCGTGCAACAGCGCGGGACGGGTAAATTTGTGGCCCAAACGCAGCTCAAGAAGCGCGTCATCCGCGGTAGTCATCTCACGCACAGACCGGCAATCCGAATAGGGCGTTACTTTGGCGCGCTAAGTTGGGTGGCTCCAAGTTTCTTGGCTTCCTCCGCGCTCTTTTTGCAGGTTTCCTGCATGGCGCCAACGACCGCAGCGCATTTGTTGTAGGCCGCCACGGAATCATCGAAATGGGAGGTTTTGGCATTGGCCATACCAAGCAGGTAATAATTTACAGGATCGGGCGTGGGATCGATGGTGACGGCTTGATTCAGCTCGGGAATGGCATCACTGAACTTGCCGCGCCTGATCAGCACGAGGCCGAGACCACCGTGGGCCATGCCCAGGGTTTGGTTCTTGGCCATGGAAAAAGCGTCGTCTGTGATGGTGGCAGGCTTCGGTAAGGTGGGAGTCAATTCGATGGCCTTGCGAGAATACTGCTCGGCTTTGGCCAATACCTTGTCGGGTTCGGGAGTTTTTGAATTCATGGCGCGTGGAAGCGTCTGCCCGACTACCGCCATAACCTGAACGTCGTTGGGGTTCAGCGCGATCTCCTTGTCGGCGGTCTCTTCCATTTTTTGCACCTGGCCGCTTTGTACATAAGCCATCACGAGCATGCCGTAAACCGGCGAGCGATAGCGGCTGTTTGGATATTTCTGCAGAAAAGCTTCGCCCAGTTCAATGCGCTTGGCTTGATCGGTCTGCGGCGCGTCTGAAAAAGCTTTGAAGGCCGCCTCTTCTTCGGCATTGACCGGCGCGGCATTAGGATCATCGAGGCTGAGCGAATTTTTCGATTTGTCCGTCGATGCCGCGGGCGGAGGATTCTGATTATTAGCTGGAGGAGGATTCTGTTTGTTGGAATTGGAAGGATATTGCGCTACGGCCCCTTGGGCTGCTGCCAGCATCATCGCCAACAGCGCGCCCGTTGTGAGCCACGTGTTCCACTTTGCGTTCATATTGGATTTCTCCTGTAGAGTTCACCATCGGGTGTGCGGGCTCACACCAAATTGGTGTTGCTTCCTTTAAAATCGATTTGTGGGCCGGAAATTCACGGGCGCTCCACGGACTTTTCACGAGCCGTATCGGCCAAACCTTTTTGTGCGGCCTGACGAGCCTGTTCCGGGCCGCCTTCGACGGTTAACGCCGCCTGATACTCGGCCTCGGCCTGACGCGGTTGGCCTTCACCATCATAAATCCGCGCGAGGTAAATATGTGACCAAGCCAGAACCATGGGATCAGAAGTAGCGGCATGCTCCCCGACGGTTAGACGGCCAAAAACTTCTTTCGCGCGCGAACCATCATGATCGAGAAGAGCAACGAGGCCCAGACCATACCAGGCGCGAGGCTGGTCTGGATACTTCGCGACCACTTTTTGAAAGGAGGCCTCGGCGGCACGCGCATTCTTTTCGGCGATGCGGCGCTCCCCTTCCGTTAGAGCGGCGATAGCGTCGGCATCATTCGGGACGGTACCGGGCATAGCAGCAGCACGGCGTCGCGCGACCTCTTCAGTATTCAAGTCGCTGGTATTTCGCTGGCGATCGGCAGGCGCAAATTGCAACGCGCTTACGCGCTTTAGTTCGGTGGCGATATCGATGGAGCGCACCAGTTCGGGAAAAAACAGCTCCATGGATGGCTCGGCGCCCTCAAATTTTGGAAGCGCGGCGAAAAGCGGACGCACCAAAACGTAGCCATCGGCATCATTGCGCTCAAGGGCCGCGTCACGCTCGCCGGGCGACATTCTTCTCAATTTCAATTCCACAGCGCGCACGATGCATTCCGAGAAGAAAGATGGAAAATCGTCTTTGAGGTCCGGCGCCAGTCGCGGCGCGCTGGCGGCTTTTTCAAACAAGGGTCTTTTTACCGCGACAATGTGAGAATAACGCAGTGGCAAGGGATCGAGCATGAAGTGCAGATAAGCGTGGCGCACTACATCGGCGGGGATATCATCGGCACCGCTGAGGACGATGGCGTAGTGATCGCCAAAATTGCGAACATTGGTGATGTGACCGACGAGCGGCTCCACAATTATGGTAAAGGTGCGCTGGTCCGACGTCCGAGCCATGGCGCGCAAATATCCGCTCGCTACAAACACAATCTGTGAAACGGCGTCGTGCATGCGCTCGATTTCGCGGTTATAGGCGGGCTGCATTTGACGCCATAGCTGGCGAATATTTTGTTCCTGATAATATTTGGAGAGCAGCTCGCTGAAGCCTTCGAGCGCCAAAACTTCGGGCGGTAGATCCTCACGCCGCATAGAAGGTTTGAAATCCGGCGCGGGGCCGGCTACCAGGCCAAACCACAAATAGCGGGAAAGGGCGGCGCCGGGGTCGGCGGAGTCGTGCTGCTTGTAATATTCGCGAATGGCGTCGACGGCTGGGCCTTGCTGGTGTTGCATGCGATCGCGAAGCTGGGCGCGAAGGGGACGCCAATTTTCCGCGCTAATGTCGGCTTCAAACCCGGAGGCCAGCAGCGCACACATGGTGGTGAACATGGGCTCGCTGGCATCCACGGTGATGTTTGTGGTCGGGGCTGGTTCGTGAGGCGGCCGGGCAGCTTGCGGAGGTAGTGGGGCGGCCGAATTGACCTTCTGTGCCTGGCTGGAGGGCGCAGGCAAAAATAAAGGTAGGCTGGCGATAATGGCGAAGCCGAGTATTGCAGAGAGGGTTCGCGCGGACGAGCGTTGTCGCGAGCCGTTGAGCGAATTGCTTACCGCGTGGTGCTTCGCGTTTTTATTGCCGAGGTGCATTACATTTCCAATCTAACGTCGGGCATCCTATCAGTCAAGGAAGCCAGGCGCACAAGCTGAGGACGGCGCGCATTTCTTTAGTTCTGAAGCGGAGATAAAATTCACGGGAAGCGCAGTATAATCTGGCCGCGCATGGCTCTCCTGACTGGCTCACAACTAGGCCCTTACCAAATCGTGGCTCCGCTGGGTGTGGGAGGGATGGGCGAGGTCTATCGCGCGCACGATTCGCGACTGCGTCGTGAAGTTGCGATCAAAGTAGTTCCGGAGGCCACGGCACACGACGCGGTCCGGATGGCGCGCTTCGCTCGCGAGGCACAATTTCTCGCCGCTTTGAATCATCCCAACATAGGCAGCATTTATGGATTTGAAGAATCTTCCACCATGCTCGCATTGGTTATGGAATTGGTGGAGGGCCCGACACTCGCGGACCGCATTGCCCAAGGCCCGATACCTGTCGAAGACGCGCTGCCGATTCTGAAGCAAATTGCTGAAGCGCTCGAATATGCTCATGACCGCGGCATCGTGCACCGCGATTTGAAGCCGGCGAATATAAAAATCAAGCCGGATGGCACGGTTAAAGTTCTGGATTTCGGTTTAGCTAAGGCGCTGTCCGACGATATCAACCCGACGGACATCTCAAATTCACCCACGCTGACTGCTGCGGCAACCAAAGCAGGATTGATTCTTGGCACGGCGGCGTATATGGCGCCGGAACAAGCGCGCGGAAAAGCAGTCGACCGTCGCGCGGATATCTGGTCTTTCGGCGCAGTTGCGTTCGAAATGCTTACCGGCAAAATGGCATTCAAAGGCGACACCGTCTCGGACACTCTGGCAGCGGTGATTCGGGGTGAACCGGAGTGGACGTTCTTACCGGCCAGCGTGCCAAACGAAATCCAACAACTCATTCGGCGGTGCTTGAACAAGGATCCGCGCCAGCGGTTGCAATCCATCGGCGAAGCGCGCATCGCGATCGAAAACGTCATGGAAAGCCGCACCACGCCGATGCAGGGCCCAAGCATTAGCGCGGCATCGATTTCCGCTGCCACTCTGGAGAAAGAAAATCGAGCACTAAAAATACTGGCCGGATGCGGTTTGGCGGCACTGCTTATTGCGGCAGGTTTTTTAGTCGCAAATTTGCTGCACTCCGGAAGTACACGCGAAAATCTGCCGATACGCTTCGCGATTCTGCCTCCGCCCGGCACGTCGCTCAATTCCGTGCTGCGCACAGTCGCGATTTCACAGGACGGCAGCCGTATCGCTCTAAGCGCCACTAGCTCGGATGGCCCGCGCCTGTACCTGCGCGACATGAATTCGGCTTCCTCTATTCCCATCGCCGGCGCGGAGGGCGCCGTGAACCCGGTGTTTTCACCGGATGGCAGATGGCTAGCGTTTTTTGCCGCCGGTAAGTTAAAAAAGATCTCGCTCGATGGCGGCGCTCCGGTGGTCGTTGCAGACGGAATAACTTCCCCGAAGGGACTTAGCTGGGGCACAGATCACAACATTTACTTCGCGCCATCGTTGAGTTCAGCCATTGTTCGAGTCAGTGATAGCGGCGGCCCACCGCAGGCCGCAACCAAGCTACAAGCGGATAAAGGTGAGCTGGCCGATTTCTCTCCGGACGTTCTGCCGGACGGTAAAACGCTGCTGTTCACAGCGTTTTCGGGCGGCAACATGGATGATGGAGCGCTCGTGGCGCAAAAAATCGGTTCAGACGAAAGGAAGGTTATCGTTGCCAAAGGCGCCGACGCCCATTTTTTTGCTCCTAACCATTTATTGTATGTGCGCGGCGGTAATTTAATGATTGCGGAGTTTAACACCGGTAAGCTCGAGACGACTGGCTCACCCGCGGTGGTCGTGCAGGATGTGCTGATGCAACCGGCCACCGGCTTGGCGCAGTACGACGTTTCGAGTTCGGGAACTTTGATTTACGTTAATGGCGGGAAGCAAGCGGTCGAAAACAGTCTGGTTCTCGCAGAGCACGACGCGAAAGTCCAGCCGCTGCCCGTCAAACCGAATCTTTACGAATCTCCGCGCTTCTCTCCCGACGGGAAGCTGTTGGCGCTGACGGTGCGCCTGCCGGACCCGGACATTTGGGTATACGACATGGAACGGGGCGCACTGAGGCGAATCACGTTCGCGCCCGGTGAAGATGAGCTTCCGGTTTGGTCTCCCGATGGCAAGCGCATCGCTTTCGCTTCCAATGGGCGGCAGCAGGCTTTTATGGTTGCTGTGGATGGCAGCGGCCAGGAAGAACGGTTGATGAAAAACGAATCACATTTTCATCTGCAATCGTGGTCGCCGGACGGAAAGATTATCGCGTACGAACGTTTAGGAAGTTCCGGGCAGTACGAAATATGGATGCTGCCGCTGGACGGTGATCGCAAACCATATCCGTACCTGGTTTCGCAATTTCATGTGAGCCAGCCGGCGTTTTCGAAGGACGGCAACTGGCTGGCGTATACCTCAAACGAATCCGGGCGGTCTGAGGTTTATGTGCAACGGTTTCCGGGACCTGGGGAGAAAATTCAAGTTTCCACGGATGGCGGGAATCATCCAGTGTGGTCGCGTGACGGGAAGCAACTGGTTTACGAAAATACGGGGACGCTGTGGGCTACGGAGGTTCTACTGTCGCCGTTCCGCGTCGGAAAGTCGCGGGTGCTGTATCAAGGGGATATCTGGAATGATGCCGCTGGTCCGAACTATACGCTTGCGCCCGGCGGGCATCGCATTGTGGTAGTGGAGCGGATTAAGGACCCAGAGGGGGGCAACGTGAAAGTGGTGGTCAATTGGAATCAGGAATTGCAGGTGCTCAGTAGTTCCAAATAGCTGGGCGCGGCTACTGGCAGCGCTAAAAATTAGTGGTGAAATTAAAAAGACCAACCGCTCTCTCAGGACGGTTGGTCTTTTTCACGGAATGGAATGGCAATCAATGATTCCGTGGTGCTCTGGCTCAAACCACAAATCCTGCTACCAAATCCAGGCGATCAAACTCAGCCCTGTAGCTATACGGGGCGGTGAACCGGGGGATTCCCCAGTTCTTCCATGGCGGCTGCCGCGCGACGTGCCATGCTGGCGGCGGGAGCTCTGCGTTCGGCCATGCGCGCCACACCGACTTCCCAGACCTTTTGCATCATGTAAACGCTGGAAACCAAAACCGCGACTACAGCGAACCCGGCGGCAAACAGCGCAAAGGCAGCCAGAAGCTCTTGTACGAAATACAACTGTGCGGCAACCACCGCTGCCAGGAACCACCACATCCACTTGCGGCTCTTGTCGTCGGTCTTAGTCATTGGCTTGGTCTCGTCCTCTTAGATGCGCTTGCTGGTTGAAACTGCTCTTGTTCCCTGTGGTGCGGCCCGCTGTATGTTGGGCTTGGTGTCTTGCACCTGAACCATTTGACACCTTGGGACCGGCAAAATCGATGGTACATAAGACACATTTTTGCCCCTAAACGACTCTACTAGTACTCCGCATTGGCGACGTGAGAGCCGTATCGTGATGAAAACAGGAGTCATACAATTCACAATCGAGAAGAAAAGCCTTCGTCCCAATTTCGCTGGACTTCGCATGGCGTACTGTCCGCCCGGACAGGCGGAGCAAGCCGTTGCATCTGCACGACCGCTGAATCGTTCAGAGTGAGGCGAGCCGTCGATTTAAAGGACTTATGAGGCGTGGATACTGTTTACGGCGGTTCTAAGGGAGTTACGTTGAACGCGTTGGTGTGGATTGGGCCATTGGAGTCCAGTTCTAAAGGACTTACGGATGACCGATGTTCGCGTATGTTTCAGACAACGCAGTGAAGCGTCGAGCCATCCGCCAGGCTATTTGAGGGCATAGCCGACGTCAAAGGGCAGCTTGCCATCGATATGCAATACCTTGACCGCGCTGTTGATGGTGTACACGTCCACGAGGCCGACTGCGCCAGGCGTGGTGGTGACCGTGCGGAAAACGTCTTCCTCGCTCGCGACCACCTTTATTAACGGCCGCACTTCATTGATCTTGGCGATGGCGGTTTTGGCATCGGCCGGGGAGACGCCAAAAAGCTTTTGCACCACGATATGCATTTCCGGTGAGGCTGGATCCTTTAAAACCAGGGTAAAACTGCGGCCGTCTGGCCACGATTTTTGCGCGCCTTTGCACAACTTTGTGAACTCCGCCATGGTCAGATCGGGCAGGTTGCTGTCGGCTGCCACCACTACTGCCATATTCTTTATCGCGGGATAAACCGCGGAGACGACCAGCAGAAGACAGCTCAACACGAGGAAGAATTTCTTGAGTCGATAAATACGAGCTTGCGCTTTCATTTTCTAACGACGCGAACCTTTCAAGAACTTCCCTGAGTATCGGCACCCGCCTTGGAGTGAACAAGTGTCTGTTGCGCCGCTTGTGCTTACTTGGCGACCCCTTAACTGATAGGCCCCATGTGAGGTGCCGCGTATGCACACCTGCCCTTTGGGTCAGTATCGGCGCTTCCGCCGCCACGCTAAGTTTGCTGCTGGTCCGTATTTTTCGATTCTTGGGAGAGTATTCATGAACCGGATTTATCGAAGAAGTCTCGCGCTGATTTTTCCTGTGCTTTTCGCCGCCCAAACGCTGCGCGCACAGGAACATACGGCGCGCGTGGAAGAAGCAAAATCGCGTGCAGCCAGCCCGGCACACATCGCGCCGGCTCCCTTGCTGTTGTTCGGCACCATTCCGGTATCAACACGATCCATCGAAGCGCGCAAATTCGCGGAACTTTCCATGGAGAAATACGAAAATGTGCTGCTGCATGATGCGGTAGTTCAAGCGCAGCATGCCACGGAAAAGGATCCGGATTTCGCGCTGGGATATGCGTTGCTTTCTCTTGCTTCGCGCCACGGCATTCCGAACAGCGCTGCGCTGGAGCGCGCCAAAGTTCTTTTGCCACATGCACCCGCTGACGAACAGTTACTGGTGCGGTGGATGATCGGGGTCCAGGATCGTAACCTTCTTCCGGCCATCGCCAGCATGAATGACCTTTTGAAGCGCTATCCAAAGAACAAGCACGTTTTGTACCTTATTTCGGAGTGGTTGTACGGACAACAAGACTTCGATCGCGCTCAAAAGATGATGGAATCCCTGTTGCAGAGTGATCCGGGCTTTGCTCCGGTGCTGAATATGCTTGGATATTCGTATATCGAGACCGCCCATCCTGATCCGGCCAGGGCAGTGGCGACTTTGAAGCGCTATATTGCGGCCGAACCCAGCTCGCCAAATCCCGAAGATTCGCTGGGCGAAGTGCTGCGTTACACGGGCGACAACCAAGGCTCGCTGGAGCACTTCAGCGCGGCCTTGCAGATCGACCCAACGTTTTTTACGTCTCAACTTGGACTGGGGGACACCCTGACGCTGATGGGCAAGTACGATGAGGCGCGCCTGGAATATGACAGAGCCGCGTTACTGTCGGAAAACAGTCGCGAACTTTTGCATGCGTCTTTTCAAAAAGCGTTGGTTTATTTCTGGGAGGGCCACGCCGAGGAAGGTCGGTCCGCGCTGTCCAACCTTGCCGCGGAAGCGGCGCAAAAAAATGAGCCGAATGGACAGTTTGAAATTGCGTTTGGCTCAGCAATGCTGGCCGCCGATTTCGCGACTGAACTCCACCAACTCCGGGCACTCGAGGAAAAGTTTCTAAATACGGTGGAAGGCATGACTGAAGCGGACCGCGGAAGCGCGTTAGCAAACGTGCTCTGCGAAGAAGCACGGGTTGCGTCGCAACACGCAGTTGCGGAAGCGGCGCAACAAGCAATCAGCAAATTAGAACGGCTTGCCGCGCAATCAGCCGATCTTGTGGTGGAGAATGCCTATGAGACAGCGCGGGGATACGTGTTGGTAGCGCAAGGCGACCTTGCCAACGCCGTGGACGAGCTAAGCGCCAATCGGCTGTCGCCATTAGCGGTACAACAGTTGGCCATTGCGCAACAAAAATTGGGCAATCCGTCAGGCGTGGCCGAAAGCACCAACCAATTAAAATATCAACGCGCGCCGACCGTGGAATGGTACCTGGCGAGCCAAACCGGCAGCATTACGCGCTAGAATTTTTCTTATTACTTGTCGTCAGATGGCGGGCAGGTGACCCTAATTTTTGGCCGCGGCCCGAATGTCTTTGATCTCCAAGATTTGTTTTGGAAAACCGTGCCTGGCTACTGCCAACATGGCGCGGCCGACTTGCTCGGTGGTTACAATCCGATCAGGAAATGCGAATCGGATTACTGGAAACAACGGTCTCCCGAGAGCATAGAAGAGGTTATATAGCGGCGTCCTCGATTTAGCTTCGTGCAACGGTTCGATGATGCCGGGACGGAACATGTACGCCGATTTGAATGGCAAGCGCAGCAGCGCGTTTTCCGTTTTCCCTTTGACGCGCGCCCACATTATTCGCCCGCGCTCCGAACTGTCGGTGCCAGCTCCCGAAACGTAGATGAAAGTCATGGCGGGATTGAGGCGGCTCAGCATTTCCGCTGCTGCCATGGCGATTCCGTAGGAGACACGTTCGTAGTTTTCTTCTGTCATGCCGCTGGAAGTTACACCGAGACAGAAAAAGCAGGCGTCAAAACCCGAAAGCTGGGCGGCGAGAGACTCGTAGTGCCACAGATCGTTGTGCACAACTTCGCGCAGTTTCGGATGCTGTACGCCGGTAGCACTGCGGCCCACCGTTTGTAGCAAATTCACGCCGGGATCCAGGAGGCATTCGCGCATCACGCCTTGACCGACCATACCGGTGGCGCCAAATAATAAAACGTGCATTGTTCAGCCATCCTACTTTCCTACGCTCGTACGCGTTGAATCACTGGGAAAATTTCGGGGAGAAAAAAACGCCAGGGCAATTCTACTGGCCCCGGCAGGTGCCTTCTAGAACACACCCCTGCCATAAGTCAATCTCAAGCCGGTAGTAAAGAGTACGTCGTTATTTTTTAGCCCTAGAAGAGGCCTGCTCACATAACGGTCACTGAAAGTGACTTGCCAGCTTAGCCAGTTTTTCAACTTGGTTGCCGCGGTAGCGTCGAGTTGCAGACGGTAATCGCCGGTGTCAGAAAGGTTGGGGAAAAAGTTGAATTGCTCGCTTAAAGTTGTGCGGCTTCCCACCTTGGTAGCCAGCGTTTCTCCGACCACGAACTCTGCGGTCTTGCGCGTGGTGGAAGGATTCGGGGGACGGAAGGGCTTCGAGTAATATTCCTGGTTGTAGGTAAGACCGCCAAAAACGTCGAAGGTGCGGTCTTTTTCTTTAATCAGATGGTAACCGAGGCCGCCGCCCTGGACACTGCGGAGATCCAGGTCTTGAAAGCGGTCGTGTTCGAAATCAGCCAAACCAAAGGCAAAGGAGCGGCCGCGCAGATTTACATCCACGCGCGCACCGCCGCGAATGGCGTTGGCGGTGGTGTTACTGACTCCTGCCAGCGTGCTTCGCGAATAAATTTCGGTGGAGTAGAGAGATATTTTGGTGCGTTTCGCTGTGCGGGCGGCTTTTCCCGTGAGCGCAAAGCTGGTGGACTCCGAATTTCCTCTGGTGAGACTGAGGCCGGTGTCAAGAAGCGCAGCCCACAGGTCGATGATACGCGGGTGCTCCATGCGCATGTATACGTCTTGCTCGGCATTATTTCGCACCGCGACGACTTCCGCCTTGGGCGCCTCAACGGAGCCAGTCGCAGCGGCCACTTCGAACTTTCCGTCTTTGGTGGTGACTATGCCGACTATGGTTTGACCATTCTTGAGCGCGATGTGGAGAGGTTCGGCGGACACGATGGCGCCTACCGCGCTCCACGGGAGCTTGACATCGCCGGCAAATTCCGACTTCATCTCCAGCTTGTCGTCGTCAGTCTTCACGATGGTGCCGCTCAGGCGATCGCCATTTTTCAGAGTGACCTGGTCGGCGAGTGCGGAGGCCGCGCAGAAACACAAAACCATCGGCAGAAATACATTTCGAACCAAAGTGATTCTCCTTGTGTGGGACGAAGCTCGATGGGCCTAGCTGGGTTGACGAATCGTGCGCGTCGAAAAACGCTGTTCTACTTTACCTGACTGGAAGAAGTAATCCTACGAATTCCGCCGGAAGTGCGGATGGTATTTTTTTGTGCGCGGCTTCGATATACTTTGGCGCTTCACGACTGCTGAATGGCCGCAACACCGCAAATGTCTTGGCGGGCATGGCGACAACTGGAGGACGGGCTCTTGGGGACCATATGCTTGCGTCGAGCATTACGATTTGCATTGCTGGCCGCTGTTCTATTCGGCGTGACATGCTGCAGTACACGTGCACAGCAAGAAGAAGCCGTTTCGCCGCAGAAGCGATCTGAGCGGCCGACTATTGTGTTTATGACGGATTTTGGCACTGCGAACGATGCGGTGGCGATTTGCAAGGCGGTCATCTTGGGCATCGCGCCTGATGTGAGGCTCACGGACATCACGCATCAGGTAACTCCGTTTCAGATTGAAGAAGCGGCGCGTTTTCTTGCTGGGGTTACACCCTACTACCCTGCCGAGACGATTTTTCTGGTGGTGGTGGATCCGGGAGTGGGCACGTCGCGCAAGGCCATGGTGGTGAAATCGAAGAAGGGGCAATACTTCGTATTGCCTGACAACGGGGTCATCACTCCGGTGATTGAGCGCGACGGCTTGCAAAGCGCGCGGGAAATTACCAATCGAAGCTGGATGATCAGCGATGCGATTTCTTCTACTTTTCACGGACGCGATATTTTTTCGCCGGCTGCGGCGCACCTCGCGGCGGGGTGGGACTTCAATCAAGCCGGGCCTGAAGTGAGGGAGCTGGTGCAATTGAAGCTAAAAACTTCTGCGATGAATGAGCGCGGGATCGATGGCGATGTGATCGGTCTAGATGATCCTTATGGTTCGCTGATCACCGATGTGCCGGGCGATGATTTTAAGAAACTCGGATACAACTTAGGGGACAAAGTTACGCTGCGAATTGGCGCGAAGGCTGTTGCGGTGCCGTATGTAAAAACTTTTATGGGCGTTCCGGTGGGCGAATCATTGCTGTATATCGACTCACGCGGGCGAGTGGGCATCGCTGTGAATCAGGGCAATTACGCCACAAAATACAATATTGTGCCGCCGGTAAAGATTTCTATTCCTCGCAAAGGCTCCGTCGCGACGTCCAAAACAAAACAGTGATACTGGTTGTTTCTGATTCAACGCGCGGTTGTGCTCGTCGCCGATTTGCATTTTGCGGCTGCCGGGCAAACAATCGAGGGGAAGCTGCGATTTAGTCGCGGCTACAACGGAGACTCCTTATGTCCGAAGCTGTAATCGTGTCCGCGGTGCGCACCGCGGTGGGTCGCGCATATAAAGGATCGCTGCGCGCCACGCGCCCTGATGATCTGGCGGCAGTGGTAATCAAGGAAGCGCTTGCACGCGTCGGCGGACTGGACACCAAAGAAATTGACGACGTGATTTTGGGTTGCGCCATGCCCGAAGGCGAGCAAGGGATGAACGTGGCACGCATTGCTGCTTTGCGGGCCGGTTTGCCGGTGGAAACCTCGGCGATGACTATCAATCGATTTTGCTCTTCGGGCCTGCAGGCCATTGCGCTTGGCGCCGAGCGCATTCGTGCCGGGGCCGCACAGGTAATTGTGGCGGGCGGCACAGAATCGATGTCCATGGTGCCCATGGGCGGAAATAAAATTTCGCCGAATCCGTGGCTGGTCGACCATTATCCCGATGCGTATATCAATATGGGGCTGGGCACGGAAAATATCGCGCGGAAATTTGGAATTACGCGCGAACAAGCGGATGAATTTTCCGCGCAGTCTCACAAAAAGGCGTTGGCGGCCATTGCGGCGGGAAATTTCAAGGATGAAACCGTGACTGTGGAGGTGAGCATCACGACGCTGGCGAACTCGAATGGGGCGAACCGCGGCAGCGGCATGGACACCAAGACCGCCGCAAAACCGGTCACACAAACTTTCCAGTTTGCAACCGACGAATTGCCTCGGGCGGATACGTCGATCGCAGTGCTCGCCAAACTGAAGCCCGCGTTTCACGCGAAAGGGACGGTCACCGCAGGAAATAGCTCGCCGATGAGCGACGGCGCGGCGGCGACGATTATCATGTCGGACGCGCGCGCAAAAGCGCTGGGGCTCGCGCCACTGGCGCGGTTTGTGGCTTACGCGACTGCTGGCTGCCCGCCGGAGGAATTTGGCATCGGGCCAGTGTTCGCCATTCCAAAAGCGCTGAAGCTTGCGGGGCTGTCTCTCGCGGACATCGACGTGATCGAGCTGAATGAAGCATTCGCCGCGCAATCGCTGGCCGTGATTCAGCAGGCGGGATTGGATCCGGCGCGTTTGAATCCCAATGGTGGCGCTATCGCACTGGGGCACCCGCTGGGATGCACGGGCGCGAAACTCACGGCCACGATTATTCGTGATCTGCAACGCCGCAAGGGCCGCTACGGCATGGTGACGATGTGCGTCGGAGGCGGAATGGGCGCGGCGGGAATTTTCGAGCTACTCTCCTAAATTTGTAAGCCGAGTCTCGCCATTTTTTGCTTCTCAAGCGTTCCAAAAAATCTTAACGTCATCCCCTATCTTGAACTCAGAGCGCTGCGGTTAAACTGCTTAGCGCTTCCCGGAGCATCTCTTGAACACACTGGAATTCACGCTGCTGGTGGGCATGGGCTCGCTGCTGGCCGGCTTGCTGGGTTCGCTGACAGGGCTGGGAGGCGGCGTGGTGATCGTTCCGATGCTCACGCTGCTGTTCCACGTGGACATTCGTTACGCGATCGGCGCCGCGCTCGTTTCGGTGATCGCTACTTCTTCGGGAGCGGCCGCTGCGTACGTGAAAGAAGGCTATTCGAACGTGCGCGTGGGAATGTTCCTGGAAATCGCTACAACTGTGGGAGCGCTGGTGGGTGCGGCGGTGGCGCTGCATCTGCACGTGTCAGTGATCGCCATTATTTTTGGGCTGGCACTGATTTACTCGGCGGTCGCGAGCCTGCGCGAAAAATCTGAACGCAAGACCGATGTGGCGCCCGATCGTATTGCGACCTGGCTGCGCATGGATAGCAACTATCCGACGCCCAACGGCATGACGCAATATCACGTGCGCGGAGTGCCGCTGGGATTCGCATTGATGTTTGGAGCGGGCGTTCTGTCGGGCTTGCTGGGAATTGGATCTGGAGCGGTAAAAGTTTTGGCCATGGACCAAGCCATGAAGCTGCCATTTAAAGTGTCGACGACTACGAGCAACTTCATGATTGGCGTGACGGCCGCGGCCAGCGCGGGAATTTATCTCAGCCGCGGATATATTGACCCAGGCATGGCCATGCCGGTAATGCTCGGTGTGTTGGGTGGCTCGCTGATTGGAGCACGCGTCCTGGCAGGTGCTACGGTTCGAAGCCTGCGACTGGTTTTCGCCGTGGTGATCGGATTTCTCGCGATGGAAATGATTTACAACGGCTTTGCGGGGAGGATGTGAAATGACCGCTCCGGACCTACGCGAGGATCAGCGCATGGACCAGATCATGGCGGTGCTTTTGCGCAGTGGAGTGCTGCTCGCGGCCAGCCTGGTATTTATTGGCGGAGTTGTTTACCTGTCGCGTCACGATTTACCGGCTATGAATTATCGCGTGTTTCAGGGGGAGCCGCCGGAGTTGCGCACGGTCGATGGAATTCTCCGTGAGGCTGCGAAATTTCACGGGCGCGGATTGATCCAATTAGGTCTGCTGCTGTTAATCGCGACGCCCGTGGCTCGGGTGCTGTTTTCCGTGTTTGCATTTATATACGAAAGAGATTGGACCTACGTGGGCATCACGATGATTGTGCTAACCCTACTGTGCTACAGCTTGTTTGGCGGCGGAGGGTTGTAGCGGACAGGTGTTGCCTCTACTCTAACGGCGTCATTCGTTACTGCGCGCGCATTCGGCAAAAATGAGATAATTGAATTGAGCACAGCCAGTCCCCCCACGAGGAGCCCTTTGACCATGGCCACCGCAACCACCATACCACAAGGAACCAAAGGCGGCAGCTTTCTGCTGGAATCGCCTCGGCCCGAGGATGTATTTACTCCGGCGGACTTAAACGACGACCAAAAACTAATCGGCCAATCGGCGGAAGAATTTGTCATCAAGGAAGTAATACCGCATATCAAGAATCTGGAGGCCAAGAAACCGGGTTTGCTGCCGGAACTAGTAAAAAAGGCGGGTGAACTGGGGCTCTTGAGCGGCGGAATTCCGGAGCAATACGGGGGCGCGGGACTCGACAAGATCGCGACTACCGTGCTTACGGAAAAACTTTCCATCTACGGTGGTTTTGCTGTAACGCATGGAGCACACGCGGGCATAGGGACGTTGCCGATTGTGTATTTCGGGACTGAAGAACAAAAGAAAAAATATCTTCCCAAACTGGCTACCGGCGAATGGATCGGGGCGTATTGCCTCTCCGAACCGCAAGCGGGGTCGGATGCGCAGAATTCCTTGACGCGCGCGGAACTGACGCCGGACGGCAAGCACTACATTTTGAACGGGCAGAAAATGTGGATCACCAATGGCGGCTTCGCGGACATTTATATTGTGTTTGCCAAGATTGGCGGCGAAAAATTGAGCGCGTTCATCGTGGAGCGTACATTTCCCGGAATCAAACCTGGAAACGAAGAGCACAAGATGGGCATCCACGGAAGTTCGACAACGCCGGTGTTCCTGGAAAACTGCAAAGTCCCCAAAGAAAATCTTTTGCACGACGCCGGGCGCGGGCACATTGTGGCATTTAATATTCTTAACGCCGGACGATTTACTCTAGGCGCTTCGGCGGTGGGCGGTTCGAAGTACGTACTGGCGACCGCGTCGAAATATAGCAAGGAGCGCAAAGCTTTCGGCAAAGCTATCGGCGATTTTGGGCTGGTGCGTGAAAAGCTTGCTGAAATGGCCATTCAGCTTTTTGCGGTGGAATCGATGATTTATCGGTCGGCCGGAAACATGGAAACGGCCATGGTCTCGGCGTCAAATAATGGCTCGGAAGACGCCAGCGAGAAAATCCAGAACACCATGAAGGTTCTGGAGGAATACGCTGTCGAGAGCTCCATCGCCAAGGTTTATGGCAGCGAGATGCTCGATTTCGTGGTTGACGAAGCAGTGCAGATTTTTGGTGGCTATGGCTTTCACGAAGACTATGCAGTTTGCCGCGCTTATCGTGATTCACGCATCAATCGCATTTTCGAAGGCACCAATGAAATCAACCGCATGCTGATCATTCAAATGCTGATGAAGCGTGCTATGGGTGGGCAGTTGGCGCTGATGCCGGCGGCCATGAAATTGGCGGACGAAATTCTGGCCGGGCCATCGTTTGAGGAAACGAGCGACGATGTTTTGGCGGCCGAGGCCACGGTGGTTGCCAAGTGCAAAAAAATATTTCTGCAATCGGCTGGCGGGGCGGTCCAGAAATATCGCGAGAAGCTGGCCGACGAGCAAGAATTGGTCGCGGCGCTTTCCAACATCGTTATGGAAATTTATGCGATGGAATCATCGCTGCTACGCGCGCAAAAAGCCGCAAACGGTAAAGGCCAAGCAGCGGCACAGCCGATGATCGACGCAGCGCGGGTGTTTATTTCAGATGCTGCGGAGCGTGTAGAGCACGAAGCGAAACGCGCCATTGCCACTCTTCACGAAGGAGACATGCTGACCACGCAGATGTCGGTGCTGAAGCGTTTCGCAAAGCGCGCGCCGGTCGATACCATCGCGTTGCGACGCAATGTGGCCAAGGCGGTGCAATTACAGGATCGCTATCCATTCGAGGGCAAGTAAGGTTGGCAGCCGTTGGCTGCTGCTATTTTTTTTGGGGCTGAAGGGTAACGCCGAAGTGCGGGTCGTGGTATGTCCCCGTCATCTCAACAGGCACTACCGCTCCGGCGTGTTTTTTCTTGAATAAAGGATCCAACGGTTTTAGCAGCACGGCTTTTACGCCGCTGCTGTCTTCCGACAACGACGCTTCCGTTTTCAAATCTCCGTGAAAATCGATCTTGGTGTCCTCTAAATTGTAGGTGCCGCGCAGGATAGCTTCGGCGCCAGGCACCTTGAAGGAAGTGTCATGAAATTCGGCGATTTCATCGCTTAATAACACGCTACCTTTTAAATAGGCAGTCACGTTGGGAGTGTCCGGATCTTTTTTCTTTCCGCTGGCTTTTTTGCTTAACGTGTTCACGCTCATCTGGCGTTCTGGGTTTGTCCATTGCGCTTGCTCGATTTCAAAGTCGCCTTGAAACACTACACGCTTTAAAAACGGCTGGCGCCCGGAAGGCCAGACAACGTGTGCATGAAAATTAGTCGCTCCCTCCATGGGTGCTTTTTTTTCGCGAACAAAAAGCCACAGGACGTCCTCGATACGGCCATTCCGAACGTTCAAATTGAGCGAGGTGGTCTTGCCAGGCTGGCCGGGTTTGCCGGCGACGGAGCCTTCGATGTGCACTGGCGTTTTGAGAAACGCTCCGGCGACGGAATGCAGAATGGTGTCGCCGCTCATACCGTCAACGGAAGCGTTGAATTTTGTTTTGAGGGCCACCGCGTGGTGACTGCGGGTGACCTCAAATTTTCTCGTGTCCGTGGTTCCCTGAGTTTCTATGCGGCCCAATACGCCGTGAAAATCTCCTGTGGCGTTAAGCGTTCCGGCAATTCCCTCAAATATTCCCAGATCGACGTCATTGAATGTGTATGAGCCCGACAGAGGGATGTCGTTCATATGTTGGCTGTCCCAGGGACCGAATTTTCCGCTCGAACGAATTTCCCCTGGGGGCTCAGCGTTGCGCATCGCGAGGTCATAAGACATGGGTGAATTATCGCTGATGGATTTGAGGCTGAGTTGATGAAGCTCGAATTTCAGCGGGCCGTCATCTTTGCGCGCGACTTCCAGCGTCGCGTCTCTGGTAAAAACTTCGCCGATACGAGTGGACGATTTGTTGGACTTGGACGTGTGCTGCGAATTGTCTTGCTCCGCGGGGACTGAAATTTTGAGGCCTTCTAGAAGAATTCTGGATATGTAACCCGGCCGCAAAAAAAGATCGTGGTAATTGGCTTGGATAGTGACTCTTTGAATGGCGACCAGCGGCGCGGCAGAGTTGTCAGAACCGCGCGTGAGAGCAACATTTTCAAGTACGCAGCCAGGATGCGGAAAATAGGTGCTGCGGAAGCGCTGCACGGCTATTTTGCCGGGCCAACTTTCCTGGACAGCTTGAATAACTTTCTGCGAAGAAAACGGCCAGTGAAGGGCGAGAATAATCCCACCGACGCACAGCGCCAATAAAATTGAGACGGCGGTGGGAAGTAACCAGCGCCTACCGCTTAACGTTCTGGGCGTGGATTGGATAGGTTGCTGCGTCGCGATAGTCATTATTCTTGCGAACTTGCCCCGCCGCAGTATGCCACGCCTCAGTGTTAGGGCCGCTCGGGGGATTCACGTACAAGGCGCAGGGCTCGGCTGTAGGAAGAGAATTGCGCGTATTCGTCCGAACAGACTGCGCGTCGTCATGGTTTGATTTTTATGGCTTCGGGCGCGCGGAGTACTTTTCGAATAGCCTTTTATGGCGATTGTCGAGCGAAGTGAGTTGTCCGCGGATAAAAAGGTAGCGCACCTCGCTGGTGATCTCCAGAGGATCGCCGTTGGTTACGATAACATTAGCGACCTTGCCGCTCTCGAGCGTACCAACCTGATCAGCCAGACCGAAGATCTGCGCTGGATATAGAGTGACGGCCTTCAGCGCTTCATCGTAGGGCAGGCCGTAGGCCACGGCGTTGGCGGCATTTTGGCCCAACCTGCGCGCAAAGGAGTTATCAAAGCTTCCGAAAGCGAATTTGACTCCCGCGGCGGAAAGCTCCGCAGGCTGCGATAGCAGGCGATCGTAGGGATCGTCTTCATACAAAGGCAAAGTAAGTACGGGGCGCAAAATCACAGGGATGCTTCGCGAGCGCAGCAGATCTTTGAGTTTGTAGGCTTCAGAGCCGCCGGCCAAGATCATTTTCAAATTTTGCTTGTCGCAAAATTCGATGGCGTTGCGAATTTCGCGCGAACGGTCGGCAAAGATGAGCAGCGGCAACTGGCCGCGAACTACGGGCACCAGCGCTTCGAGTTTTAAATCGCGCGAGAAATCGGCAGGCCCGCCGTGGCCCATGGCTTGCGCGTAATGCCGCACTCGCTCAATCCAATCGGTCAACTCGATCACCTGCTTGTCGTATTCCAGCTTTGCTTCGGTGTAGGGCTTTTCCTTTCTTGTAAATGTCGTTAAGTCGAAGGTTTTGGTTTGGATTTCTGGCCAGTTCACGACCATGGCGACGCTTCTTTTGAGTTGCATGTCGTCAACGGTCCAGCCCGCCAAATAAATTGCCGAGGCCTGACCGCCGATGACACCGGCCGGTCCAAATGAATCCATGCCTCCGCTCGCCGGTACGGCCAGGACTTCAGTGATGCCCGCGACTCGCGTTACCGGAATGTGTTCGCTGGATGGCGATACCGCCGTTAAGGCCACGACGGCGGGGTTATAGTTTCCAGTTTCCGTGGAGTCCACAGTGGAGCTGACCGCGCCGATTTCACGCAGGCCCATTTGCGTCACGGGGTCGAACAGTCCTGGATAAATCTGGAGGCCGTCGCCGTTGATTACCTGGGCGTCTTGCGGAACTTCGACCTGTCCGCCAACCGCGACAATCTTGCCGTCGCGAATGATCAGCGTCCCATTTTCGATGGGTGCTCCGGCTAGAGTAAAAATTTTAGCGTGCACCAAAGCGTAGACTTTGGGAGCGGGCTGTTGCGCTGCGAGCAACGCAGGAAATAGAAAAGCTGTCACGAGAATTAGGCCGTGGCGGAACATTGCTGTCGCACGCGTCCGGTTCACAGTGCACCGCCAGCGCTGATTACTGCGTTATTGACTCTGTGCGTTTCATTAGCAGCGCTTCCCTGCGTTGATTGAGGCGGCTTAGTTTTCTCGTCCGGCTTAGCGGGCGGTTTATCGGGCACTTTTTCATTCTGTTTCTTTTCGTCGAATTTTTTCTCGGCTGCTTTCTTTTCTTTGTCGATCAGGGCTTTCTTTTCTTTTTCACGATCGGCGCGTTCGGCGATATCGCGCGCGCGATCGAAGTAAACTCGCCCATCGATCAGGGTTTTCTGCACTACTGCATAGGCGCTTAAAGGGTCGTGGTTATAGATGACCAGATCCGCGTCTTTGCCCACATCGATCGAACCTACGCGCTTGTCGATGCCCAACTGCATAGCGGGATTGATGGTGACCATCTTCAATGCTTCTTCAGGCGATAATCCACCGTAACGGATGCTTTTGGCGGCTTCCTGATTCAGATGGGTGGCTTCTTCGGCGTCGTCGGAATTGATGGAGACGACTACACCGCGACGGGTCATGATCGCCGCGTTATAAGGGATGGCGTCGTAGGCTTCCACTTTGTACGCCCACCAATCCGAAAACGTGGAAGCACCCGCTCCAGAGGCGGCGATTTCGTCAGCCACTTTGTAACCTTCGAGAACATGCTGGAAAGTTCGCACTTTGAAGCCGAATTCCTTGGCTACGCGCAGCAACATCAAAATCTCGTCTTCACGGTAGCAGTGCGCGTGCACGTAACGCTTCCCTTCCAATACTTCGACCAGGGGATCGAGGCGCAAATCGTGGCGCGGAGGAATGAGATTTTTTTCTCCTGCCGAAGTTCTTTTATTGTAGTCATCCCATTTGGCTTCGTAATCGCGCGCTTCGGTGAAGGCGGCGCGAATGGTTTCTTCCACGCCCATGCGCGTTGCGGGATAGCGCCTTTCCTGGCCGCGAACGCTGAAGTTGGAACGCTTGGGATTTTCACCGAGAGCGAATTTAATGCCCGGCACTGCGCCTTCGAATGGCAATCGCGAGGCTGGCGCGCGCCAGCGCAGCTTGATGACCACCGTCTGTCCGCCGATGGAGTTAGCAGAACCGTGCAAAACATTCGCAACGGTTACGCCGCCGGCGAGATCGCGATAAATATCGATGTCATCGGGATTCAGCACGTCGGCGATATTCACCATGGATGAGACCGGGACGCTGCCTTCATTCACGGAGCCGTCTACGGCGATGTGGGAATGACAATCGATAATGCCGGGCATCACGAACTGCCCGTTGGCGTCGATTACTTCGGCACCTTGAGGCTTGGCGATGGATTGGGCCACCTCCGCGATTTTGCCGTCGCGAATTAAGATGGAGCCGTGCTCGATAGTTCCGTGCGAGATGGTGAGTATCGTAGCGTTTTCAATTAGCAGAACCGGGGCAGCGGCGGCGTCCGGAGGATCGGCCGCGAAAACGCTGGAGAGCAGGGCTAAGTTCACCAGCACCAGAGCGATAAAACACATTAGGCGTGCATGCTTCGCGACGGAGCCGTTCACAGCGCACCTGCGGTTGCGATTACGGACATCGCGGCAGGTTCAGCGCGAGCCCCAGGCTTTGTGCCGGTAAAATCCGTGGAAAATCCGGGGACGCTCAGCGAACCTTTCAACGAGGTGGCGTCGAACGTTCCCGAAAAGGTCACGTCCGTAGGGGTTCCGCTGACGGGAAGATTTATGACGAAGCTAAATTTTTCACCCGAGGCCCAGCCGCTAAGAATTGATCCGGTTCCACGCTTGCCGGTCACCGTGCCGGAGATGGTGCCGTCTTTTTCCATGCTGAGGTCGGCGGTGGCTTCTTCCGGGCCTTCTGGCGTTGTGAACGCCAGCTTCCATTTGCCGCTGATGTCACCTTTTGGCGGATCTTTGGGTTTTTCGGGCTCGTGCGTTTCGAACCTGCGCCCATCGACGAAGACCATCTTGATTTTGGTCTTTTCTTCGAAAAGATCGCCATCGGTAACGACCAGGTTGGCAATTTTGCCGACTTCGATGGAACCCATACGATCTGACACGCCGTAAATTTCCGCTGCGGAAAGCGTCATCGCTCGCAGGGCTGCATCAACTGGCAAACCAGCGTCAATCGATTTTTTCACTGCTTTCAGCACATCCTTCGGCGCGGTTAAACCACCGGAGTAAAATGCGAACTTCACATTGGCCTTGGCGAGGGCCGCCGGTGCGGATGGAGCGCGATCGCGAAAACGCAATTCGCGCAAGGATGGCTTGTCTTCGGGATCGGCATCTTTTTCCGCTTCCGGCCATTTCGTGTTCATCAACACGGGAAGTTTTTTGGCAGCGATCTCCGAGGCATCCTCGTAAGCCATTTGTCCACCATAAATAACGCCACTGACCTTCCAGCGATCCGCGAGCTCGAATGAACGTCGAATCTCCACGCTATTGTTTGCCGGGATAAGCACTACGGCATGCTTTGCGAAGGCAGCCGCGAGTGTCGCTTCCGTGCGATCGTAATGAGGGCGATCGACATGTGGATTATGTTCGTAAGCGGCTAGCGCCCGAATGCTCCAGTCAGTATCCAGGAAAACCTGACGCACGTATGCGAGCACGCCCATCAGCGAATCCGGAAAGCCACTGTTGAATCCTCCAGCGGGACGCAGATTTAGAGGAATCGCGGCGGGAGTTTTCACGACGAAGTCGCTCGGTCGATCTCCGGCAAGATCTAGGATCGCGGCCTGACCGGGGAAAAAACCGGCTTTGGGCGCAGCGATGACGGTAGTGAAGCCGCCATTGCGCCAGGTTTCGATACGCTTGTCAGCCAGATTTACTTCATCCGCGGCATTGCGCCAGGGCATTGTTCCGGGCCGGTCCTCAGGACTGCGCGCAACCGTTTGCGCTTGCGGAGGCCGCGGGGGCGTTTCTGCTGCACTGGGCGCCGCGGGTGTGCCAGCGGGAGGCGTCACCAGCAATCCGACATCTGTAAGCGAATCGATCAGTCCGGGATAGACGGTCAGGCCTTTTCCATCGATGATCCAGGCTTCGTCGGGGATTTTGGCGTCCGCTCCAATTGCGGAAATAATTCCGCGCGAAATGATGATGGTGGAATTTTCCACCGTTCGCCCCGACACCGGAACGATTTTCGCACCACGAATCGCGAAATAAGGCGGTTCGCCTCCTTGGCCGCGGCTTTCTGGCGCCATGCACAATGCCGCGATTAGCGCCGCGAATACGACCGTGCAGCATTGATCAAACACACGGGTGGGCATCAAACGCTCCTTGCCATGAAGGGAATTTTTTTTCAGAGAAAGATAGCAGTGCCATTTTTAATGGAACGCACGAGGCTAACGGCAAGTTGCAGAAGAGTCAAGAAAGTCTTGGGATCTGAGGTCTGGAAACACCTAGAAAGCGAATCCCCGGTGGAAACCATCAGCCACCCGGAGCGTCTTACTATTGGCTTCCCATAGGAATGCGACGGGTTTACTATGGGTTTCCAATAGGATCGAAGAGGCGACACGAACAAATGGCTGAAAAAGTGGATGTGTGGCAAGGCACGCTGGCATTGATGATTCTCAAAACGCTGGAAGCGCTTGGCCCTTTACATGGTTACGGGATTGCGCGGCGCATCGAGCAGACCAGCGGCGATCTCCTGGCGGTGAACTACGGCACGCTGTATCCGGCGCTGCTGAAACTCGAACAGGAAGGACATATCACGTCGGAGTGGGGGCAGTCCGACAACAACCGCAGAGCCAAATATTACAAATTGACACGCGCCGGGCATAAATTCCTGGGCCGCGAAGAGCGCGATTGGGAACAGACCACAGCTATCCTGGCGCGATTCCTGGCTCCCGGTAAGGAATCGGCATGAAGGTTCCGTCATGAAGGAATTAGCATGAAAACGTTGCGAGCATTTTGGCTGCGGTTAGCAGGCACGGTCCACGGTGAATCGCGGGACAGTTTTGCGGAAGAATTGGAAGGACATCTACAAATGCACACCGAAGATAATGTACGCAAAGGAATGAGCGCCACGCAAGCCCGCAGGGATGCACTGATGAAACTGGGTGGAATTGAGCAGACCAAAGAGCTATACCACGACCGCAAAACCTTGCCTGTACTGGAAGTTTTTATGCAGGACCTGCGCTACGGCTTGCGCATGCTGCGAAAAAATCCCGGGTTCACAGCTGTAGCGGTACTGTCTCTGGCGTTGGGCATCGGCGCCAACACCACCATCTTCACAGTGGTCAACGCGATTTTGCTGAACGCGCTTCCGGTCCGCGACCTCCCACGACTGGTGGAGATGGACACGGTCGACCGCAAGATGCTGGTCACCCAAGCTCGAGCTGAAAAGCTCGGTATGTCATTCCCAAATTTCCAAGACTATCGCCGCGATAACCAGGTGTTTACGGATCTTGCGGCGTTTATGCCCACTACTGTGACCTGGAGCGGCGGCGCGGAACCGCGCGAACTCCAAGGTGAACTTGTCAGCGCAGATTATTTCGACGTCCTTGGACTACGGCCCGCTCATGGACGCTTTTTTATGCCCGATGAAGACACCAAGCCCAACGGCAACGATGTGACGGTACTTAGCTATTCGCTGTGGGCCAATAAATTGGGCTCTGACCCCGGAATCGTCGGGAAACCACTGATATTCAACGCCCGCCCGTACACCGTCATCGGGATTGCCCCGCGGGGATTTCGAGGAACGATTACTTTCTTCAGCTCCGAACAAGTGTGGATCCCTACCAGCATGAAAGATCAAGTGCTGGGCGGGAAGGCCAAAGACTTTTTCAATGAACGGCGGTTTTTGGGCGTCGGCACCGTTGGCAGGTTGAAACCGGGGCTGGAAATGAGCGCTGCCGAGGCGTCCCTCAAGACGATGGCAATACACCTGGAGACGGAGTTCCCCAAGGACAATAGCGGTCGCAGTGTGGCGCTCAGCCCGCTATCGGACGCCGCGGTGGGCGTGAACGACCATAAACGAATCGCTTTGGCTGGCGCGATGATGATGGGCGTGGTGGGTTTGGTGCTGTTGATCGCGTGCGTCAATCTGGCAAACCTGCTGCTGGCACAAGGAGCACGACGCCAGAAAGAAATCAGCCTGCGCGCGGCTCTTGGCGCGGGTCGCACGCGGATTGTTCGCCAGATGCTTACAGAAAGTCTGTTGTTGTCTCTGGCGGGAGGCATCGTCGGCATGGCCTTCGCTTATGCAGGGCGCAGTATTCTATGGTCTTTCCGCCCGCCGTTTATTGAGGATAGCGGTATTGATTTAGCTCTCGATTCGCACGTGCTGCTCTTCACGTTGGCTGTGGCTATACTTACCGGTTTTATTTTTGGCCTAGTGCCCGCGGTGAAGGCTTCGCGCCCGGATCTCATGGAAACGCTAAAGTCCGGAGGACGGGGCGGCACCATGGGCTGGCGACGCGACCCCTTGCGTAGTTTGCTGGTCATTGGCGAAATGGCACTGGCCTTAATCACACTTGTCGGCGCCGGGCTCTTCCTGCATAGCCTGCAGAACGCGCAAAAGACCGAACTGGGGTTTGAATCGAAAAATCTTCTGACAATGAATTTCGATCTCGGAGCGCTGCACTACGAAGAGGGACGAGGCCAGCAATTTTACCGTACGGCAATTGAGAAGGTGAAGAATTCGCCCGGCGTAGCATCCGTGAGCATAGCTTCCAATCCGCCTATTGGCGGGGGTTTCTCGCGTACGGTATTTCCAGAAGGGCAAGATGAGGCTTCGGGCAACCGCGGCACATTGACGGTAGTGGACGACGTGACTCCAGATCATTTTGAAACCCTGCGCATCCCGGTAACACGCGGGCGAAGTTTTAATGATGGTGACCGCATGGAAACCGCCGCCGTGGCGATCGTCAGCGAAGCGATGGCCAAGCTGCATTGGCCTAACGAGGATGCCATCGGCAAGCGATTCCATTTCATTGGCGATACAACTTTGCGTGAAATTGTCGGTGTAACGGCAAATTCAGTTATCAGCGAAGTTGGAGAAGAACCGCAGCCGATTGTGTTTTTACCGATGACACAAGATTACGTTCCCGCTGCAACTTTGCATGCGCGCACCACCAGCAATCCAGAAAGCGTAGTGGCGACCGCGCGGACGGCGCTGCAATCGCTGGATCCGAATCTGGCGGTAACCAATGTCTTTACGATCGAGCAGATCCTGTCTCAGGCGCTTTGGGCGCCGCGCATGGGCAGTTTGTTGCTGGCGCTTTTTGGCGCGCTCGCACTGGTGCTGTCCGCAGTGGGAGTGTATGGAGTGCTGTCCTATTCGGTGAATCAGCAGACGCGCGAAATCGGTTTGCGCATGGCGCTGGGAGCTCAGCGCGGCGATGTCATGCGGTTAATACTTGGCCAGGGGTTACGGTTGACAGTAGTGGGATTAGGTCTGGGAATCCTAGCGGCCTTAGCGCTGATGCGCGTCCTCGTCAGCCTGCTATTCGATGTGCGGGCTTACGATCCGTCGACCTACACCGCGGTAACGCTTTTACTTACGGCTGTAGGGTTGCTGGCTTGTTACATTCCCGCGCGGCGCGCGATGCGTGTAGATCCGATAGTGGCGTTACGCTACGACTAGGCCTTTACGGTTTTGGCTTCTTGAAAAGTCCGCCAATCGCGCTGGCTGGATTCGTCGGGTTCAGGTTCGTCGGGTTCAGATTCTTCGCGCCTGTCAAGCCGCTACCCGCGCAACCTAATTGAGTTTTCAGCATTCCAGCCGCAACCCCGCCGACATCCGGAACAAATTTCGGATCGGCCGTGGTGCCCTCAATTTTAAACGGCACGGTTACGCCATTCTTGCAGCCACTTGACCCTCCGCCCAGGACCGAAGTGAGTGCGCCGGTGGGATTCGCAACATTGGCAATGCCACTTTTAAGCGTCGCGGCCATTTTGAAATCAAGATTGTTTTTCGCGTCTATGGTACCGGCGCCAACAATCTGGCCAAAGGCCGGGAGCACGGCGATGAAATTATCGGCGCGCAAACCGTCGCGAGTCATGCGCAGATTGGCGGTCATCTTTTCGATCTCCAGATCTTTGCCGCTCTTCAATCCGGTAAGGGCCGAAATACTGGACATTTTCGAGCCCAGATCGAATCCCGCCAATTTAACGTTGAAAATCCCGGCGTTGCCGCTGGTGACCAGATTGGTCGTGGGACCCGCCATAGTTAGATTTTCGCTGAGTGTCCCACTCTCAAGGGAAGCTCCGTTAGGGAGGTGAATCCCGATGGCCGGCAGGAAGGCCGCTAAATCCTTTGCAGGCATGTTCTGGCCTTCGACTTTAACATTTATGATCGTGTTTTCGCCCGCGTTGTTATAAGTGCCAGAAACTTGCGCGGTGGCGCTGCCGATTTTCAGGGTGGTACCAGTTAGCGCGCCGCTCTGTTTGGCTAGGTCGTACTTGGTGTCGAAGTCCACTACCAGGGGTACTGAAGAGGGAGACCCACCTTTGATGAGGAGTGCCTTAGAAAGTTTGGCGTTACCCTTGGTTTCGGCCTGACCCTGGGCAGATGTCAGGGTGGCGTCCAGGTCGAGGAGTCCACCTAGGCCGGTATTAGGCTCGATAAATCCAGTAGAGCCAAGATTGAGCGAGCTCGCCGTAATTTTGGCGTCCACGGGCGTCAGAGCAGCATCCGTGGCATCGAGGGGGCCCGCGTTTCCATCTAGCTTGAACTTCCCGCCCCCCGGAAGATCGGCCGAAACCGAGGTGGGAAATTTTCCACGCGTTGAAATATTGGACGCTTCCACTTTCACATGATCGTAGGTCGTGCGCTTAGGATTGCCGACATAACCGACAATGATGGTGCCGTTCTCGAGCGACAGCTTATTGATCGAAAGGTCCGAGGGATTATTATTTTGCTGCGCAGCTTGATTGTTGGCGGTGTTTGCGGCCGCACCGCCGATGGACGAATAATTCCACTGGCCTGCGGGATTGTGTAGCAGCGTAACCTGCGGGTCTTTAATCGTCACGCTAGTAATGTTCAGGGCTCGCGAAAAGATCAGCGGCATCATGGCCACGCCGACTCGAACTCCCTTGGCCGTAAGAAATGGCGTCTGACTGAATTTGGGATCATCGCCAACCACCAAGTTCTCAGCCGACAGCGAACCAGTAAAAAGAGAAAGGGTGAGATTGCCCATCTGCACTTGACGCCCCAAGGCAGCTGACGCTTTTGCTTCGATAGTAGGCTTGAATTGATTGACGGGAATCAGGAACGGAACGATCAGCAGGATGACGATCACGATTCCGACGACGATCAGAATGTTCCGGAGTTTACGGTTCATACTTGCCTCCAAGCAACTCGCCGCTCGAAGGGTACGAAGACACAGCTCCACGAGAGGCAGAAGAGCCGCGATGATAGCACAGCGACTTAACCCGCTGTCTTTACAGTTTAGATTGTATGGGACCCCAAAAATGATGCAGGAATGGGCTGTATGTCGCCGCCTGTAAAGGCAGCTCGGGACCCCGCCGGGTCGGCGCTAATTAACGGTGTACGTCCAACCGAGCACAGATTGATTCGCGGTAAACCCGCCGGTGCCTCCGGTGAAACCCACAAAGGCGGTATTCGCGCCAACGGTTCCAGGTATGTTCACCTGCATCCAAGTGTTCGTGAAGGTCAAAGAGGGGTTAGTGGTGTCCGTAATGGTCATGGTTAGATTTGTGCCGTCGTAGACGATGTGGACCGAGAACTTATGGCCGCTGTGTAAATCGACACCGGAACTGGTCATGTCCACTGCCGGCATTGTGGGATCTTGCCCGTTCGTAAACAACCCTGTCGAATCCGTCCCCTCCCCGGCGTTGCTGTAGAGATCGAACTTCACCGCCACACTGTTCGGTATATTGAGGTAGCCCAGCCCGCCGCCAGAACCACCTATAGTGGTAGTGAGATTATTTTGAATTGCGAAGGTGAAGCCGTCGGCTGTCGAAGAACCGGCGGACAACTGGAAGGTGAAGTCGGTAGTGAATTTCTGGACATTTAGGGCCGTCGGGAACCAAGCGCTGGCGGCCTGGAATTGGGGGCTGGTGGTTGTCAGAGATAAGGTCGGTGCAGTGAGTGCGGCGTTTCCATTCACCACCATCGAGTTGGTTGTGAAGCCACTTCCTAAGCTAACCCCGCCGCCACCGCTTGAGCCAATGGTATACGCCGCAATGGCCACATTACTGTTGACGAAGCCGGTTGCTGCTGCGATGGCTTTCAGGGTTTCGCTGGCGCTCACAGTGATTGGCCCGCTGTAGGGAGTTGAAGCGGTTGTCGGCGTTGATCCATCCGTCGTGTAGTAAATGTTGGCTCCCGATGTCGATGTTGAGATGCTCACCGGTTGCGCCGAGGGATAGCTGCCAGCGGCCGGCGAGAATGTCGGCGTGGCCACTTGCGATTCGATGGTATAGGTCGCACTCTGCGTTGCGCTGGTGGTCATCCCTGAAGCGGTCGCCAAGGCCTTGATTGTCTCCGTGGAACTTACCGTGAGCGGGCCGCTATATTGTTGCGTCGAGCCGCCCGCTGAGGTCCCAGGCTGGCTGCCATCTAAGGTATAGAAAATTGTTGCTCCTGAGGTAGTGTCGCTCAACGTCACCGTCTGCGTTCCCGGATAAGTTCCCGCTGCCGGGTTGAACGTCGGGGTTGCGACCGTCCCTCCGCTACCCGTGCCGCTGGTCATCGTCCAGCTCAAGATGTTTTGATTGGCCGTAAATCCGCCCGTGGCTCCCGTGAATCCTGCTAAGGCGGTGTTGCTGGGGCCATTGCTGCCACCCACAGCTTTTGGGATGTCCACCGGGGTCCAAGTATGCATGAACGTTCCATTCGTGGAGGCATCCGTGATGGTCATCACCAGGTTTGTGCCGTCATAGGTCATGTGCACATGGAAGATGTCTCCGCTATGCAGGTCGATTCCCGAGCCGGTCATATCCACCGCCGGTGTAGTGGGTGATGCGCCATTCAGATACAGCCCAGTCGAATCAGAGCCTTCTCCGTTGTTGTTGTACAGATCGAACTTCACTGCCACGCTGTTGGTGGTGTTAAGGCCGTATCCAAGGTTCCCGCCGGCTCCGCCTATCGCTGTCGTTCCCCTAGGATCGTTTTGCAACGTGAAGGTTAATCCGTCTGCAGTTCCGGTTCCTGCTGGCGTTTGGAAGTTGAAGTCGGTGGTGAAGTTTTGAATATTTACGACCGTCGGGAACCAAGCGCTGGAGGCTTGGAACGTGGGGCTGGTGGTTGTCAGAGATAGGGTCGGTGGGGTGAGTGCGGCGTTTCCATTCACCACCATCGAGTTGGTTGTGAAGCCGTTGGCGAAGCTGACCCCGCCGCCTCCACCGCTCGAGCCGATGGTGTACGCCGCTGTAGCCACATTGCTATTGAAGAAACCGCTTTCCGTGGCAATGGCTTTCAGGGTTTCTGTGGCGCTGACAGTGATGGGCCCGCTGTATACACTTGAACTGGTCGTCGGCGTTGTTCCATTCGTGGTGTAGTAAATCGTGGCTCCCGATGTCGTCGTCGAGATGCTCACCGCTTGCGCCGAGGGATAACTACCTTGACCGGGCGAGAATGTCGGCGTAGCCACTTGCGATTCAATGGTGTAGGTCGCACTCTGCGTTGCACTGGTGGTCATCCCTGAAGCGGTCGCCAAGGCCCTGATCGTTTCCGTGGAACTTACCGTGAGCGGGCCGCTATATTGTTGCGTCGAGCTGCCCGCTGAGGTCCCAGGCTGGCTGCCATCCAGGGTGTAAAAGATCGTTGCTCCCGAGGTGCTGTCGCTCAACGCAACCGTCTGCGTTCCCAGATAGGTTCCCGCTGTCGGGCTGAACGTCGGCGTTGCGACTGTCCCGCCTCCAGTACCCGTGCCGCTGCTCATCGTCCAGCTCAAGATGTTTTGATTGGCCGTGAATCCGCCCGTGGCTCCCGTGAAGCCTGCAAAGGCGGTGTTGCTGGGGCCAGTGCTGCCACCCACAGCGGATGGGATATTCACCGGCCAACTCTGCGTGAAGGTCAAAGTGGGGTTAGTGGTGTCCGTAATGGTCATGGTTAAATTTGTGCCGTCGTAAACGATGTGGACCGAGAACTTATGGCCGCTATGTAAATCGACCCCGGACCTGCTCATGTCCACCGCTGGTGTAGTGGGCGATGCGCCATTCAGATACAGCCCCGTCGAATCAGAGCCTTCTCCATTGTTGTTGTACAGATCGAATTTCACCGCAACGCTGTTAGTGGTGTTAAGGCCGTATCCAAGGTTTCCACCGGCCCCGCCTAGCGCTGCAGTGGGGGTGGGACCATTCTGCAAAGTGAAAGTTAGTCCGTCCGCGGTTCCCGCTCCTGCCGTTGTTTGGAAACTGAAGTCCGTAGTGAAGTTTTGAATATTTACGGCGGTGGGAAACCAAGCGCTGGCGGCTTGGAATGTGGGGCTGATAGTTGTCAAAGATAGGTTCGGGGGGTTGATTGCCGCATTTCCATTCAACATCATCGAGCCGGTCCCGAAGCCGCTGCTAAAACCTACTCCGCCGGAGGGAGAGTTGACGGTGAAGACATTGATTGCCGTGGCGACTTGTCCATCCGTGTCAGTAACAACGACATTATGTTTGCCGACAACGGCGGTCGACGATATCGAGAGCGTTGCGGCGATTTTTGTCGCAGAGTTATAAGTGCATGCAGTAACGGTTAACCCTTGCTCGGCGTCGAAATTGCACGAGGGATTGGTGAGAAAATTTGTGCCCGTGATGGTCACGGCGATACCCGATTGGCCCTGCACGCCGGTGTTGGGACTGACGCTGGTGATGGTAGGAGCAGGATTAGAGCTGCCGGCTTGTACCGTGAAACCATTCGTTAATGTGGAGTTCTGGCCGTCCGTGTTCGTCACCGTGACATTACGCGACCCGGTGACGGCGCTGGAGAGAATATTGATGTTCGCAGTAATTTGCGAGGACGAATTGAAGGAGCAGGAATTAACCGTTATGCCTGAGCCAAAACTACACGTCGGCGAAGACAGGAAATTACTCCCGGTCAGTGTCACGCTCAGGTTTGACTTCCCTTGCGCTCCAACATTGGGACTCACCGCCGAAAGCACGGGAGCCGGCTTTGTAGCTACGGTAATGGTGCGCACCGGCGGACTAGGGTCGGTATTCCCGGCAGAATCGGTGACCGTGAAGGAGGCGGTATAGGTGCCGGCGGTAGAAAACGTCACGGCTCCCGGATTTTGCAGCGAACTAGTAGCCGGGGTTGCGCCGCGGAAACTCCAGGAATAGCCGGTAATCGAGCCGCTCGATGCCGTGCCAGTTCCTGCAAACGTCACCGATTGTCCTGGGGCAATCACAATGTCCGAAGCGGGACTGGTGATCGTTCCCTTGGGGGGCGTATCTGTCGAAGCGTTCAAAACTTGAACGAATTTGGCTACTGATGGCACTCCTGAAGTATTGAAAAGGAAAATCATGTAATAGCCAGGAGGCGCGATATTTCCATTGGGTGGCCCGGTTACGTTCAAGACCCCGCTGCCAGCCGTAAATGACAGGCCCACCAAGCGTTGATCCATATCGAACGCGTGGGTCACTGCTCCATTCTTCATGATCACCACGGAAGATATGTTCGCGGCATCAGGGGTCTGCACCTGGAATGAGGTGCCATACCCAATTACTCCCGGTGTGACGGAAGTTATCGACGGGCGCGTCGCTAGGGATCCGCTGGAGTTGTACAAGTACGGCGGCGTATAAATCTCCACGTGTTGTTCGTAGGAACCGCGCGCGGGATTACCTCCTGCGACCCATACAGTGGCATCCGGGAGCAGTAGGGAAACGGAGTGATAAAGGCGGGGAAAAGCGTTTGAGCCGGCGGATCCCATGCTGTTGGACGCGGTATCGTAAAGATCCGCCTTCAGGGAGGCGGTGGAAGTGTCTTCATCATTCACCGAGCCGCCCACGGTGAGAATTTTGCCATTGGGCAGCAACGTTGCGTTCATTTCAATGCGCTGCTGCGACATATTTGGACCCCAGACCCACTTGGGTGACGACGCCGATAGATCGATAATCTCGGTGGTGAGCTCGGCGCCGGACAAGTTGCAGCTGCAACTGCTGCCTCCACCAAAAATCATGACTTTTGGTTTATAAGCGTTTGCCGGCGTCAACGGGAAAAGAACCGAGGAACCATACGTTCGCATTACTGAAGAATTCGTGACGGCGCTTAACGACCAGGTATTCGTGGAAGGGTCAAAAGTTCGAGATTGCGTCGTCGAGCCAGAATAAAAAACTTTGCCGTTCGGCAAGAGGTGCATGCGCGGGTAAAGAGGCGGCGTCCAGGGAGCTGAAGAGGAAGCTCCCCAACCAACTCCAACCTTGTAGATTTCCACTTGTGTATTCGTGCCGCCGTTTTCATCTAGGCCGGAAAATATCATTACTCGCCCGTCGCCGAGAACAGTGCCGGTGGGATACCAGCGGCCATGCGCCATGTCCTCCATATCAGTGTATTTTCCAGTGGAGGGGTCATAAATGCTTGTTCTCTTCGCACCGAAGAAGGGATCGTATTGAATAGTGCCACCCATGATAAATGGCCGGCTGTCGGGTAATACGATCATACCGTTGCAGAACATGTCCCAGCTTTGGTTCGGCCCGGGGGTCCATGTGTTATTGGAAGGGTCCCATACACCTACCTGATATGTAGTTTGCGGCGGATAGTTTCCGGAGCCGGAGACAACCAAAATTTTTCCATTGGACATCAACGCAGTGTGGATCGGGTTGATGGGCATCAACGTCGATACGGTGTGCCAGGTGCCGATTGCATTGGGCGCGGTGGACTGGGCCTGCGCCATCGGCGCGCACATCACCAGCACGGCGATAGCAGCGAGGACCCAAATCTGTGTACCCGAACTCGACAGAATTTTCGCGGCCCAACTTTTGTTTACAATCTCGATTTCACGACGCAATGGCGCGCTGTAAAAATCCATTCCAATGGCTCCCAGGATCTGTACATGTCAGGAATGCTCTTAAACAGAACACACAAACCACCCACATGTTTCCACCCCCGGGGAAACACAGAACGACCAACCAAGTAGGCGAATAGCATTCCATGGGCCTGAGTAAACGGTTTGTAATCAGTGCAGCTTTTTAAGGATTGGGCAACGGGATACTCATTATAGGAAATACAATACTGTTTTGCAAAACTTCCGCCAAAAATTCAGCGGTGCGCTCTACAAAGAATATCTACAAAAAATACATAGAACACTTTACATGGACATGGGATGAGAACCGAGCAGGTCCCAGACTCGCCAGAATTCACGCATCTCTTCCGGCGTGCCGAGCGAGATGCGCAAATAATTCGGCATGGAAGAAATTAATGGCGCCAACACAAAATTATTTTTGCTGTAGTGTTCAGAAATTTCCACAGCGGGACGCATCACGTTCAAACAAACAAAATTAGTGTGCGAATCCAAGGCTCTAAGCATTCGCGCATTCACCTGGTTCATGAATTCCTGACGATCATTAGAATTTCGATCAATGCAGCTTTCCAAATGCTCCGGATCTGCGAGGACCGCCGAAGCGGCGAACATTCCGGCGCGGTTGAGCGCGAAATCGAATCCTTCTCGAACCATTTTTTCCGCAGTGGAAGCGGATGTTACGGCGTAGCCCACGCGCGCGCCGGCCAAGCCGTAGGCAACCGAAAAAGTTCGCGTAATAATCACCCGCGGATTATCCGACGGCCGGTCTATAAACGACATGTAAGCGCCAGACCCACCGGCGTAGTGATGATAAGCCTCATCAATTACGACTTGAAATTTTGGTGACACCTTGCCGAGAAATTCTTCGAGATCTTTGCGCGTCGTCAGCGTTCCGGTAGGGCTGTTGGGGTTGCATACATAGATGAGTCCGCCGGCTCCACTTTGGTTCGAATGCTTCAGCATGCCCTCTAAGTCGTGTGCATGGTCGTTGCGCAACGGAACTTCAAGGACGGTAGCGCCTCTGCAGCGTCCATATTTCGCAATGAGATCGCAGGTGGGCGAAGCCAGAATGAGCGTGGCACCCGGAGCCAGGAACGCTGATGCCGCCATTCGCAAAACGTCGCTTGATCCGCAACCAAGGATAATTTGGTCCGGTTTAACCACGTGGTGGCCCCCGGACGTGGCTTCGCTGTGATAATCGGCCAATGCTTTCTGTAGAACGCTGGAATCGGGATACCGGCTGGTTTCTTTGGCTGTTCCCTGGATCGCGGCGATGGCTTTCTGAGAGGCGCCGTAGGCGTTTTCATTGCGGTCCAGGTGGATCGGTTCCAGATGCTGCGGCACCACTTTTGAATCCAATGCAGATTCACTGCTATCCGCGGAAGCGCGGGACGGCGCAAGCAAGGAGCTTGCTGCTACTCCTGCGCCAAGTTGCTTCAGCAGATTTCTGCGATTCAGGGTCATAGAAATAACTGATAACAAGGATATCCTTCCGCGGTCAATTGCTGTGAAGAAGTAGTTGTCTTGAGTCCAAAAAGAGAAAGCCAACCGCTCCACGCGAAGTGGGCGCGGTTGGCTCGTTTTGTTAATTTACCGTTAGAGTTAGCTGAATGGGCGACAATTGCAACGGCTTGCCGCTCATGCTGGACGCTGTAGGCGTCAATGTAAGGGTGTAGGTTCCCTTCTGCGTTCCCGAGGTGCCTGGAGTTGGGGTGACCACGGAAGTCCCGCCACTCGCGCAGCCTGCTATGCCGGAGCCAGCGAGTACAAGAATCAGTAAGCCACCGGCATACGCAAGTCGCCTTGGCGCGAAGCCTCCGCTCTGTTTGGGCTGATTGAACATGGCAAACGCCGCCAGGCACATACTGAATATAACCAACATCAGATAACGAGACGTAGGAGGATTCGGCTGGCGATCGCTATTAGCCACAGGCAAGGATCTCGCCATCGTGCTGACCGTGACGTTCAACGATGCGGGTGCGCCAGTGGTTAACTGGATGGGATTCGCGACTGTACATACAGTTGTGACCGGGGCACCAGAACAAGCCATAGTTACGGGGCCTGAATACCCCGCGCCAGGAGTGAGTTGCAAAGTGTATTGAGCCGTCTGTCCGGCGTTAACTACTGTGGTTAAGGCCGAGGACGGGCTGGTTACTGTGTATACCGGGCTGGCAGTGCCGTTTACGGTAAATGCCTGCGGTGAGTTGGCAGCATCGTCGGTTATTGTAACGGTCTCGGTGCGAGTGCCAACTCCGAGAGGAGCGAAGGTCACGGAGATAGTGCAGCTCGCATTGGGGGCGATAGGCGTACCGACGCAAGGATTTGATGGATTGGCGAACTCGGATACATTCGCGCCTCCGAAGACGACGCCGGAAACATGCAGCGGCGCGGTTCCGGAGTTCGAAATCACGATGTTTGTGGAGGTGCCTGCCGTTCCTTGAGTTGCCGCAACTGCTACCGTAGCGGGCGAAATAACGACGGCTGGTGTCAAAGAAATTCCCATTCCTGTGAGTGCAAAGGTCTGGGGGCTGGCGGGCGCATTGTCGGTAATTTGCAGGTTGGCTTGACGAATACCAGGGGCGCCTGGCGTGAATGTTATACCCACCGTGCATGTTGCGTTGGCGGCTACAGTTGCACCCTTACAAGTATTGGAAGCGAGTGCGAAGTCGCCGGCGTTCGCTCCGGCAAGCGTAACGGCGGTGACATTAAGGGCAGCATTGCCATTGTTAGTGACGGTTACAACGACTGGAGCGCTAGTAGCGCCTTGCGTGGTGCTAGGCAGCATTATCGGGCTGCTGGGCACGACGGTCACACCAGGGGTCGCTGGAGCGAGGCCGTTGCCGCTGAGCGCCAGAATTTGTGGGCTGCTTGAAGCATCGTCTGTGAATTGCAAGTTGGCCTGACGCTCTCCTGTACCGCTAGGAGTAAACGTGACCGACACGCTGCAAGTAGCGTTGACGGCAACAGCAGTGCAATTGTTGGATGCGATTCCAAAATCCGTGGAATTGGGGCCCGTCACGGTAACGCTGCTGATATTCAGAGTTGCGCCGCCGGTGTTCGTGACGGTAATAGAAATTGGCGCAGTGGAAGTTCCGGTGACGACATCCGGGAAGTCGATGGGACTGGCCGGTGAAAAGCCGACTACAGGTGTTGGGCCCAGCGTCCAGGTCAAAATGTCTTGCGTTGCGGTTACGCCGCCGGTACCGCCGGTGAACCCTGCATAGGCCGTGGTAGCGCCAATCGTCGTGGGAATGTCGATTGTCCAGGTGTGGGTAAACATGGCCTTGGTCACCGTGTCGGTGATGGTCATCGCCAGAGACCCGCCGCCATAGGTCATGTGCACGTCGAAGAGATCGCCGCTGTGTATATCTATGCCGGATCCGGTCATGTCGACAGATGGTATCGTTGGTGAAGCGCCGTTTATGTAGAGTCCGGTTGAGTCACTTCCCTCACCAAAGTTATCGTACAAGTCGAATTTCACGGCCACGCTGTTCGGAATTCCTCCGGTGCCGGTCGAACTGTCGAGACCATAACCCAGCGGCCCGCCAGCCACTCCCAATGCCGCGGTGGAGTTAGCTTGAAGCGCGAACGTAAAGCCATCGGCGGTGGTTCCAGGAGTTATTTGAAAGGTGAAATCGGTAACGAAGTTTTGGACGTTCACGCGCGTGGCGTACCATGCGCTGGAAGCCTCAAACTGGTGGCCGTCGGTCAACTCCAGAAGCGATCCATTCAGCTGCGCATTGCCGTTCATCACCATGGCTCCTGCGGTGAAGCCGGTTTCAAGTTTGACGGTGTTGCCCAAATTTTGCGTAACGGTAAAACCGTTGATCATTGTTGCGCTTTGACCGTCTGCGTTGGTGACGCTTACGTTGTGCCCACCAAGTGTCGCGTTCGCAGAAACGTTTAGATTTACGTTGATCTGCGTGGGAGAAACAAATGTGCAAGTGTTCTCGGAGCCACCGAAATCAGTGTTGAAATTGCAGATGGGGGCCGGCTGGAAATTGGTTCCCGTCAAAGTTATGGTGGCGTTGGTCGTGCCTTGAAATTCGGCATTGGGGGTGACAGCGGTTAGCGTAGGCGCGGGAAGCGCGGTTCCAGCCACCACTGAAAATCCGCCGGCCAGTGTGGCGGTTTGGGTATCGGTGTCGGTAACCACTATGTTGCGCGGTCCAACTGCTGCGGTGGCCAATATGTCCACGTTGGCGGTGAGCTGAGTAGCGGAATTAAAGGTACAGGAGTTGACGTCAATTCCCGCACCAAAACTACAAATGGGGCTCGCCAAGAAATTGGTCCCAGTGAGAACCACGTTAAGATTCGTTTGAGCTTGCGCGCCCGTATTTGGAGCGGCGCTAGCTAGCGTTGGGGCTGGAGAAGTCGCGGTTACAGTAATCGTGCGGACGGGCGGATTGGGGTCAGTTATGCCGAGGCTGTCAGTGACTGTAAGTGTCGCTTGGTAGGTACCAGGAGTGGCAAATGTCACTGCACCGGGATTTTGCATAGCACTTTTCGCTGGCGAACCACCTCGAATCGACCATGAATATCCGGTGATCGTGTTCCCACCGGTGGCCGCACCACTTCCTGCGAACGTGACCGATTGTCCCTGAGGAATCGAGACGTCTGTGGCTGGCGTGGTAATCGTTCCCGTAGGGGGAACATCGGTTGGCGCGGTGGAAACCTGTACAAATTTTGCGACCGACGGGACGCCTGCATTGTTGATCAAGAACAACATGTAATAGCCGGGAGGCGCGATATTGCCATTCGGGGGTCCGGTCACCGTCAAGACGCCGCTTCCGGCAGCAAAACCGAGTCCCACAAGGCGCTGATCCATATTGAAGGCGTGCGTCACCGCACCATCTTTCACTAACACGGCGGAAGCGATGTTTGCGGCATCTGGGGTCTGCACCTGAAAAGTGGCGCCGTAACCGATTACGGATGGAGCGGTCGTAATCGCAGGGCGCGTCGCGAGAGTGCCGTTGGGATTAAAGAGATAGGCCGGCGAATAAATCTCGACACTGGGTTCATACGTTCCGCGTGTTGGATTTCCACCTGCAACCCACACGGTGGCGTCCGGCAGGAGCAAGGAGACTGAGTGATAAAGCCGAGGAATTCCTGGCGGGGTAGTAGTAGCATTCCCGTCCGAACCAGCAGAACCCATGGTATTGGTAGCGGGGTCATACAGATCCGCTTGGTAGGACGCGGTAGTTTTGTCCTCATCATTCACCGAGCCGCCCACGGTGAGGATTTTACCGTTGGGCAAAATCGTGGCGTTCATCTCGATGCGCGGGGCGGACATGTCCGGGCCGGAGGCCCAGGCCGGAGTGGCGGCAGAAAGATCGATAATCTCCGTCGTGGCGGTGGCGGGATTGCCTCCCCCAAAAATCATTACCTTCGGTACGTAATTCGGAGGGGTCAACGGGAGCAGGACTGACGAGCCATACGTTCGCGTTCCACCATATTTGGTGGTGGCAATGACGCCGGACCAGGTGCTGGTCGAGGGGTCAAAAGTGCGGGATTGCGTGGTGGAACCGGAATAAAAAACCTTACCGTTTGGCAAAACATGCATGCGCGGATAGAGAGGCGGGATCCATGGGGCAGTGACCGCCGCCGCCCATCCGCCACCTACGGTGTAAATTTCCGTTTGGGAATTCGTGGATCCGTTTTCATCCAGTCCTGAAAATATAAGCACTCGCCCGTCACCGAGAACAGTGCTTGTTGGATACCAGCGGCCGTGCGCCATATCCTCCATATCGGTGTATTTATCTGTCGTCGGGTTGTAAATGGATGTGCGGTTCCAGCCAAAGAACGGGTCGTACTGGAGGTTGCCGCCCATGATGAAGGGCCGGCCATCGGTTAACACGATCATTCCATTGCAAAACATGTCCCAGCTTTGGGTCTGCGTCGTTATGGTGTTCGTCGAGGGATCCCACACCCCAACGTTATAAATGGTTTGCGCTGGATAATTTCCGGAGCCAGAGACGACCAAAATTTTGCCGTTGGATAAGAGCGCAGTGTGTATAGGATTGATGGGCATCTGCGTCGACACCGTTTGCCATGTACCTATCACATTCGCTTGGCCGTTTGCTGCGGGTGCGTAGAAGGCGGCAATCAGTGCCAAAGCGGCAACCATGAGTGATGCAAGCTTATGAAACGGTTTACCGCACAATTCCGAGCCGCGCACTGTCGGGTGAATAGCGGGTTGAGGGGTAGCCTTGCGGCTGGGGTAATACATCAGCAATGCCTCCTTGGTTCAACAGTCGGCGACGCGGGCCGAGTCTCAAAAAGATACATACTGCTCCGTCCGAAGAACTGGAGCCGGTTACTGCTATTACTGCACCCTCATGACCACGGTAAGTCGTTTATCTCCAATGACTGGCACTCGAGGGTTATCTAGCCGTTTTCCAGCTTACGGAAAACGTCATGCCCCCGGGCTCCAGGACTGCTTTCTCACAATATATTAGGTATGTATAAGGATAACGATCCGTGAGGGCTCGGCCTGAAAAAAAGTGACCACCGTGTCGAGTAAGTGATGGGTTTGTAACCAAGCGCAGACTGAACGCGGAAAGAATCGAAGTGGGAACTTCGTGAAAATCGTGACTTACGCGGGCAAACTACAAAGCGAAGTTGCGGGGCTGTAGCTCAGATGGATAGAGCATCGGTTTCCTAAACCCAAATACTTTTCTGATCCGTTTGGAAAATTTTGGACTTTACTATATTCCTCAACATTTACAATACGATGGAGTTGATCCTTTCGTCGTCGTTCTGCACGGTTGTGAACCGACAACTACTACGAATTTACTACAGTGATCTGCCTCGCCTCCGATCTTTCGGGATAAACCGTTGCTCAGGGACGGAAAAAACTTTTACCCAATCGATCTATCTCTTCTAGCTGAAAAATTCGAAAGTGGACCGTTTTGGAGAGTTAATGCCTATATGAGTCCTCCTGTTCGTGAGCGGATAGCAATGGGGGTGGCCAACGGTATTCACCGATGCGGCCACGGCTCATTTTGGAATTTCTTGTCTTGGACGAATTGCACACAGCGAGAAAACTTAAACTTCAATCTGAAACCGCACCCTTTGGGAAAGCCAATTCCAAAGGGTGCGTTACCTAGCACTGTCTTGCGGCTCAGTTTGTAGCGGGTCCACCACCCTTGCCGGTCATAGCATTCTCGCTATGAGGGTCCATCACGGAGTAGCTGAATGCGTCGTCCTTTCGGATGAGGAGCGTCAGGAATCCTTTTGCCGGAAGGAGAAGATCGATGCTGCCGCCAGCATTCGGGTCGGTATCTGGCTTATAGAACCTGATGCGATACTCGACTGGATCATCGTTTTGGAAGAGAATCCGGCCGGCGTTGGGTGTTACCTCGACCTTGCCGTGAGGTTTTGGGGTCTGACCGGTGATGGTGATGGTTGAAAACTGAGGTAATACCTTTGCTTCTGTCGTTGCTGAAGTACCCATGAGTTGTGTTCTCCTTAAGAATTATTGTGTGGAAGTGGATTGCTTTACGTGGGCCCGAAAAGCGGGATCCGCCAGAAGCGCGCGTAAGGCGGGCTGGCGTTGAAGGTCGTCCACCGAGTAGCCACGGTCGAGGCTTTGCACGGCGTATTGAATGGCGAGCTTACGGTCGCCGAGGTTCTCGTAAGTTTCGGCGATGTCAGAAAGTATCCATGGGTCGTTAGGAGCCAGAGCCAGGGCAGCCTTGGCGTGGGAGATGGCTAATTCGCGCGACTTGTCTTCCGCATAGAGCATGCTGAGCATGGATTGGGCTCGCTCGTCTCGCGGATTGACAGAAACGTATTGCCCGAGAAGAGTGACAACTTTCTCGCGCGCACGAAGCATGTTTTGGTCGTCCTTGAGCCAGGTATAAGCGAGCTGGAGATTGGACCAAACGCGCCAGTCGCGGTCGTTGAGTTCGATAGCCTTGCGGGTGGGTGCAATTGAGTCTTGGTAGCGTTTCTGTTGAATGTACAACCAGCCGAGATTCATGTAGGCCTGATAGTTGGGAGCCAGCTGAATGGACTTCTGAAGGGCCGCTTCGGCCGCGGAAGCGGATTGGGAGTCTTGCAACTCCATGTATTCGACGCCGAGATCGCTGTAGGCCTCGGGGTTGTCCGGAGTAAGTTCGATGATGCGGCGATACTGGGCGATGGAGTCCTGCACGCGTTTTTGCCGGCCGTAAAATTCGGCGAGAGCGCGGTATCCCTCCCAGTAGTCGGGGCGAAGGGCGATAGCGCGTTTGTAGGTGGCTTCGGCATCGGGAATGCGGGTCATGCGCTCGTACACGCCGGCCATGCCGATCATAGCGTCAGCGTCACGCGGATTGATGTCCAGCACCTGCTGAAATTCTTGAACAGCCAGATCATTTTCTCCGAGCTTCGAGCGAAGATGACCGAGGGTGGTGTGGACGACCGGAAGACGCTTATCAAGCTCGAGGGCCGTGCGGCAATTTGCGAGAGATTGCTCGACAGAAGCGGGGTTACGGTCCATCAGGAATTTCAAGCGGTAGGCTTCGCCAAGGGCCGCATAACCGAGCGCAAAGCGAGGGTTTTGCTGAACGGCGGATTTGAGCTCGGTAATGGCGAGATCCGGGTTGCCGGGCTTATCGTAACGTTGCAAGTATCCAAGGGCCTTGAGATAAGCCTCGTAAGCGCCGGGAACTTTGCCTGCAGCGGAATTCGAAACGCCTGAGGTGTTGACTTTCATCATGCCAGCCAGATGGACGACGGCTTGATTCTGCAAGGCGGCCAGATTACCGGACGGATCATCCAGCTCGGCCGAGCCGATCTGGCGCAGACGTTTCGAATCAATCAAAACGACCGTTAAAGAAACGTCCGAACCTTTACGCGCGACGTTGCCTTGCACGACCATGGTGGCTCCCAGGTCTCGAAAAGCGGCAGAAGGATCGCTCACGTTCCGGCTGCGCACGACGCTGGCCGGAACGACCCAAAGAGAGCCCTGAGCGGCTTCAAGATTGGAAAGCTCGTTGGTCAGCGAATCCATCAAACCTTCGGCGACGGGCTGATAGCCGGGATCATTGCCGGAATTTGTGAACGGCAAGACCGCGATATGTTTTTCACTGCTGGCATAGACGAGTGCCGCGAAGCGTTCGCGGACCGGAGGGAGTAAAAAAAGGACTACGCCGGCCAAGACTAGCCCGACTGATCCCACGCTGAGCCATCTGACTTTCTTCGAGCTGCCGGTGGTCCAGGTCGGAGTCGAAGCATGCTGCATGTACTGCTTCAGCTCACGCGGGGTGATGGCGTTAGAGCCAGTGGGTTCCGTTGCGGCCGGGTGCGAAATGATTTCCACGCGCGCTGCTTCAAGGTCGCGGAGCATCTCGTTGGCGCGGGCGTAGCGATTCTCCGGCTTCTTCGAGAGAGCCCGATAGAGGATGGGTTGCAGCGGCGCGGGGACCGCGTCCAGGGCGGCTGGCGGCTGATTGAGGATAGCTAAGGTCATCGCGGCGGTGCTGGGGCGTATAAAAGGATGGCTGCCGGTAATCATCTGAACGATGATGACTGCGAGAGCCCAGATGTCGGAGCGCTGGTCGATGGATTGACCGAGGATTTGTTCCGGCGCCATGTAGGGCAATGTGCCAGTTGCGGAGACGCTTTGCGTAGCGCTCATGCTGGCAACCCCGCGGGCGAGCCCGAAATCGACAATCTTTGCGATATTTGCGCTGGTAACGATGATGTTCGAAGGCTTGATGTCGCGGTGCACGATGTTGTGGGCGTGAGCGGCGCTAAGGCCCGAGGCGATCTGGATAGCGAGGTCCAGCGATTCGCGCACCGGAATTACGCCGCGTGAGATCTTGTGGGCGAGAGTCTCGCCGTCGCAGTACTGCATGACGATGAAAAGTTGACCGTCATCGGATTCTTCGAGGCCGTGGATAACGCCAATGTTGGGATGATCGAGAGCGGAAGCGGCACGCGCTTCGCGAAGGAGGTTTCGCTTGTCTTCGTCGCTGACGGCAACCCCTTCGGGCAGGAATTTCAAAGCGACGGTGCGTTCGAGCTTGGTGTCGAGCGCTTTGTAAACGATGCCCATACCACCAGCACCGAGCTTCTCGGTGATGCGGTAATGCGAGATCGTTTGCTCGACCATGGGACGAATACCGAAGGTTAGGGGGATTGTAGGTTTAGCGGAGGGGTAAGTCAATTTGCATTAGTGTCCAAATTTGATGCAATTGGGCCTTTGGATTCCACAAGGGGCGGTGGGCCGATTGGGCGATGTGGCTGGTGCAAATCTACAGATCGACTGCGATGAGAGGGCACGATATATCGTGCCCCTACAGGTGACGGGAAAAGAATTATTTGCCGCGGAAGAGGAAGAAGAATTTGATGACGAGGATGATGACTACGGCGAGTTCGAGGACGAAGCTGCGGGTTTGATTGAACTGGTCGACCATGAAAAGAATTGAGGCTATAGAACGCGAGATGGAAATCGAAAATGAGGCTAAGCGAGCCGCAGAATCAGCCGCAGCAGCGCATATCGCAGCGATTGAAGCGGAGCAACGTGAATCTGAGGCGGGCTTGCGGGCACGAATGGAAGAGGTAGGAGGGAAGAGAATCGCCGCTGAACAAAAAGAAGCCACGCTGGCGTTGCAGTTAGATGAATTGCGCAGAGTTAATGAAGCCGAAGTTGCCAAGGTAAAGGAAGAGGCGGCAAACGAGGTCATGCATATTCGCCAAATCGCCACGGAGGCGGCAGAGACGCGGTTCCGTGACGCACTCGCAGCCCAAGAGAATGCTCTGGCGAAGGCCGACGAAAAGGCGCGCCAGGCCGAGTCCAAGGTAGTTGCGCTTACGGATCAGCACACATTGGCAATGGAAAGGAATTTGAACACACAGCGCGAAATACTGGAAAAAGCTAGGGAGGATGCGGTCAATGTCGAAAAAGCGAGGGCCTTCGAGGAGATCCAGAGACTTTCTACGAAAGCGAACGATCTGCAGCGAGCAATTGACAATAAAAGCGCAGAAGAACTTGGCGAAGGCGCGGAGATCAGCGTGTTCGAAGCGCTTAAGACGGAGTTTCCGGATGATAAAATTTTTCGCATTCCTAAGGGCCAACCAGGGGCAGACCTCCACCAAGTTGTGATGCTTCGCGGAAAAGAATGTGGAAGCATCCTTTACGATTCAAAAAACCACAATCAATTTCACAATGAGCATGTCGCTAAGCTCAAAGCGGATCAACTGGCCGCCGGCGCAGACCATGCAATGCTCTCCACGCACAAAATCGTCCGACAGCATTTGTTACGGATGCACACACTTCGCTTAAGCGATATCGAACGCCAGAGCAAAACAGACGCGCTTTACGAGTTCATTATCTCCGAGCGCTGTTCATTGCTTCTTGCCCGCATCGACGAACGCGCAAATGATCTTCTTGACCAACAATGGAAAGAAATCAGGTGGCATCAGACCAACTGGAGCAAACAAGGCGAAGCTATCCGAGGGATTCAAAAGGCGAGAGTTGACTTTGAAAACCAGATTAACTCGATAATCGGTACGTCCGGGACCGATAGCGCAATTCTTGAGGGGGGCATAGCATGATTACGCGTATGCCTGTGCAGGCTCATTCAAATATTATCGAATTGCAAGAGCGCCGGGTCGACCGCACGATCTTGCTTACATATCGCACCAAGCTGAATTTGGATGACGTGATCCCCAATCCTAACCAACCCCGGCTTGGCCCGAAAGAGGACGATGAACTTCAACGACAGATCGAAGCAAATGGAGGACTGTTCGAACCTCTCCTAGTTGAACCACATTCTGAGGTACCTGGGAAATACTTAATCATTGACGGTGACCGGCGGTGGACGAATTCTCGAATTCTCGTGGAGCAAGGGCGGGAACAATACCGCCAAATTCCTGTGGAAGTTACCGATCGGTCGCTCTCAGAAGACGAGAGGCTGCGAGTTTGGATATATATCCATCGTCAGCGGAAGGAATGGGATGCCAGGGAAAAAGAAATGGTCGCCTACCGCTTGGTCGACTTGGTTGGACGGGCCAGCGCTGCCAACATCTTAGGCCTCACGGTCCGTGAACTCGATAAGCTCGTCGAGGTTTACGAGGTTTCGGGAAGGTTTACCCTTCTGCGTGATCCCAGTGCCGCTATTACTTGGGCGCGGGAGTTGATGGGCGTAAGCAAGAAATTCCTGGTTCCGACGGTGATCGACGCGGTGGTCAAGAAGGTGAATGAAAAACGGATAACCAACTCTTAAGGCCCTCCGGAAACTCAGAACCATCCTTCCCGATCCGCTGGCACGGGCTCACTTTCTCAGCGATTCAGGCGACCTTGAATCTGCTCAACTCCGAATTCGTCAGATTGAGAAAAGAAATGAAGATCATCCTCTGAGTGAATTGGGGGCCGCAGTTAATGCGATGAAGAGCGTGCCTTGGACCAAGTTGCAGGAGCTAAGAGGCGACGAAATGACGTTGAAAAAGCTCGATGAAGCCGAAAACTTGTTGAGGTCGCTTCGAAAGGCCCTAACGTCTGAATAAATGTATGGAGCACAGGGAACGGTGGCGATACATCCCGACAAGTAGTCTTGCATTACCAATTTTCTCAGGGGGGTGTATATCGCCGAAGTCAAATCGCCGGGGATTCGGTTCTCGGATTTACATCTACCAGGAAGCGGGGCAGCGTCCCAATGAACGTGTTAACCGCATCAGCGGTTTCGCTCCCGCATTCGTCGAAATACTACATTTTTACTACAATGCGCGTTTTTTGGGGCTTTTGAAGCTTTACGCATTCCCGCGAAAACAATATAAAATAGGGGCTTATAACTCGCCGGGGCTGTAGCTCAGATGGATAGAGCATCGGTTTCCTAAACCGGTTGTCGCGAGCTCGAATCTCGCCAGCCCCACCATTCCTAATAAATTTTTAGTACGCAGCGCGGGCATTTGGATTTGCCGCGCCGCGTACTGACGATCATTCGATATTCCTAGCGCCGCGAGCGTCTAGCGAATTCATGCGCTAAGCGGCGCACTGTTTTTTGTCTATTGCTTGTCGTAGACGGTCACAGAGTTCTTGGTGGGATCCGCCACGCCGGTGCCAGTCAAGGTTGTAACTTTCCCATCTTTGGAAACCATTACCTTCGTGGTGCCCACGACCTGACCGCCCTTCTTCAAGACCGCTTCGTAGTTATAGTCGTTAACTCGCTTGATGGCGATCATGTCCGCGTCATAAGGCGCATTTCCAGTGATTGGATAGTCCTTGCCGTCATATTTCACGGTGAAGGTAAACGAAATCGAACTCCCATCAGCTGCGGTTCCCGAGTTGACGTATTTCACGGCATCGCCATCAGCGGCGACGCTGCGCGTCAATTCTTTTGGAGCAGGCATGCCGGTATATTTAGATTTGGCGAGGTTAAGTTTCCATGTCCCGAACAGTGGGTGGTCTTTCGCAAAGAGCTGGGTGGTCGCCATGGCTACCAACAACACAACAGCGACATAGCCTATTGCACGCTTCATAGTAATCTCCTTAAATTTTATTAATTCAGCCTGATCGCTCACACGCGAGGTGAGCGTCCTTAGTTTGAGCACGGAAAATTCCTGGCGGCAAAGTACGCTGGCGTACACTCAGTGTCAACACGTTTTGTTCAAACAGCACGATCTGGACCTTTGTGTTTCGTTACGGGAGTGGCGCAGTCTGGCAAATTTCTCTGGAAGGCGCGCTTTCCTGGCCCTTGGAATCGATGGTGGTAACCGCGTAACAATATCTCTCTCCGCCCTGCACGGCGGGATCTTCATAGCTATTGGTATTCACCGTTCCCACTTTTGTAAACGTTTCGATCCTATATGGCCGGCGATAAACGTTATAACTAACGGCGTGCGGGGCTTTTTCCCAATTGATGGTAAGTTTGTGCGGCTTGGGAGTTTCCGCAGGCTGCTGGCTTCGGGTGGGATGTAAATACAAAATTAAAGCGAGTGAACTTACGGCTGTCAGCAATGCAATTGTCCAGCGTCTAAGATTTATCATTCGCGTCCGCGCTATCAGTTCGTCGCAACCCGATAATAAGCCAATTCGCCAGCATGATGCTGCGTCTGGATGATAAACGACCGCTCTTTAGGCGTTCCGTCACGAAACTCACAAATCTCTGGCATAGCGAAGCGCACTGACCAACTGGCGACGACAAACCAGCCGGCCTCATTTGGCGATGGGGCAATCATCCAAGTAACGGCGAATCCCCGCTGCAAAGGGCCGTGCTAAAGTACACTTTCGCCCTCTAATTCTCCGAAGATGATAGAAGCACAAAAAATCGGCCGTTACGAAATTGTTGAAGAAAAGGGCCGCGGGGCCATGGGCGCGGTGTACATCGCGCGTGATCCGGCCATGGACCGCATCGTGGCGCTGAAAACGATTCACTCACTCGCACTGAACGGACCGCAAGCCAATGAATTCCGCGAGCGCTTTTATCGTGAAGCACGCGCCGCCGGCGGACTCTCGCATCCAGGTATCGTGACCATATTTGACGTTGGCGAACAAGATGGCGTGCCGTACCTGGTAATGGAATTTATCGAGGGGCGCACGCTGGCGGAGGCCGCAAAAAATGGCCAGCGATTTACCTTTGAACGTGTCTGCGAGATTGGGCAGCAAGTCGCGGAAGCGCTCGCGTATGCGCATAAACACGGCGTTGTTCATCGCGACATCAAGCCCGCCAACATATTGCTAACCTCGCAGGAAAAGTATGGCGTCGAGCGCCCCAAGATCACCGACTTCGGCGTCGCCAAACTCGGCACCGCGCAACTCACTTCCACCGGGCAAATTCTTGGGAGTCCAGCTTTCATGCCGCCGGAGCAATTTACGGGCGCACCCATTGATGGACGCAGCGACCTATTTTCTTTAGGTGTCATTTTGTATTGGATGGCCACCGGAGAGTACGCCTTCACAGGCGAAACGATCACCGCTATTTCTTACAAGGTGGTGAACACCGAACCAGTCCCACCTCGAAAGTTGAATCCCGCCGTGCCTTTCAACTTCGACCAAATTATTTTGAAGTGTCTGGCCAAGGCGCCCTCCGACCGTTACGCCACAGGAGAAGATCTCGCGCACGACCTCGCGACGCTGCGAGTCGGGCGCTCGCCTGGGGAATTGCAGGCACCCGTCCCAATATCAACTGGCGGAAACTCCGGCGGACTGACGGACGTCACTCTGGATTCTGATCCCGACATCATCGCGCCAGCCAGTCACGGGGCGCAGCAGGCGGACAAAAACTCGAGACTGCCTGTCGCTGTGCCTACGAAAACGCGCACTCGCTGGATCGGAACGACCATCGGTGTGATTTTTGCCGCGCTGCTCCTGGCAGGTAGTTGGTACGGCTATGCGAACCGCGAACGTATCGCGGCAATTCTCGATCCCAATTCGGGGCCAGAACCTGTAACTGAGACAGACAACTCTGAACCCACACCCAAAACCGATAGAAACGCGACGGCTCCGAATCGGCAGCCGCGAAAAGATAATTCGAATAAGCAACCGGCCAAGAGCGGCGCCGCCAAGACAACGTCTCCGAGGACAAGCGTGGCGGCTCTGCCTCCTCCGCCGCGCGTGGACTTCGATCCGAAACAGTTAGACCCCAACGCCAACGCGAAGTTAAAAATTGAAGCCGATCACTTTCCTGCCAATGTGGCCTTTACAGTGGAAATGGGCGGGAAAGTTTATTTTGAACGCGGCGGAAACAACAACCAGCAGTTGTTTGAAGACCTCTACGTGCCGCCGGGAGTTACCGAGTTTCGCGTGATAGCCGGGGAGGGCGCGAATCGAAAAACTTCCAACATTGTCAGCGCCGAATTTAAACCCAAGAAAAAGAAAACCCTGCGCCTCGAATTGCGCACCCAGGGCCAGAAAAATACGTCAGAAGTGCCGTCAGGGGTTTATACCGATTCGCAAATCGTGGTGACCCTCAAGTAAGGCCTCGAATCGCTCGTCTGCCCGAAAAATAAATGTTTCGTAAAAGACATGTTCACATGAGCACGGCGGTACTAAGTATGGTGCGCAGCGACGCGCTTTCGTTCTACGGTAAGGACAGACAGAACGAGATGTGGAAGGAATTCTGGTTAACACTCAAGTGGACCGTAAAGTAGACACTCTTTTGACCAGCTTAATCGCCACGCTGGTAGCCCACGGCGGTCATTCTCCGCGCGTTGATTCTGAAAATCTCGTGCGTCTGCCGGGATTTGACGACCTCATTGCCACATTAAAACTGGTGGCACACATCACCGTTCCCTTTGAACCGGCACGCGAACTTTCCCCTGAGGCGGCCGCGCGTGCAATTCACGAAGCCATGGAAGAAGCCAGTCATGATGCGGTGCGGCTGCTGCTCGGCGCGATTTCGCAATACTCGCCGGAGGAAGGTGAGCTGCCGCAGTTTTATGTGAAGCGTCTTACCGAGAGTCTAATATTTGAATATTTGCTAGCCGAATTCGCGGCGGGTTCGTTGACGCCGGTATTGGTGCGGCCAACGTTTGATGGTCTGGGCGAGGTGTTAGTCGCGGCGGGAAAGTTTCCAAAGGCGCATGGTCCTGAAAGTCAGGCTGTTTCAACTTCCATGATGGGCTCATCATTAGCGACGACGTGGGCTGCGGAAAGTTATCGCGAAAAATTGGTGACGCGGTTCTGGCTGGAGCTCCCGCCGCGCGAAAAGTCCCTGGCGTTACGCGGGCCGGACTTGTGGAGCGTCCCAGTGCCGGCGCTGCGGCAAACGTTAGGAAATCTCGCGAATGCGGGTGCGGATGCGCCGCGCCGCGAAGCACGCCACATCGTTTTGAATTACACCAGACGGCTGGAGCATGAGGATCCACGCGCGCGACAAGCAGTGGCCTCGGGCCTTAATGAATTCTTGCCCATCATCGAATCGTTGTGGCCCAACCAGTTACCCGAAGATTTGAGCAGGGCAGCGCTGGCGGCGCTGCAAATCGAGCGAGAACCGCAAACGGCTGCGGCGCTGGCTACATTTATCGAATCACTGAGCCACATCGCGGTAGTACGCGGAGACTATGACGGCTTCGAAGCAATGCTTTTGGCATTGGAGCAGTCTTCCAATGATTTCGACCACGCCAACCTTTCCGTATTGCCAAAACGTATCTTCACGCAGGAACGCGTGTTCCTGCTCGTGGACGCTGGACTCGCGCACCGCGCACTGGATCCGGTATTGCCCAGATTGCTGGTTCGCGATGCCGACAAATTGCTGGACCGCCTTACGTTTTTGCTGGGCGAAGACCGCGGGGGACGCTTTTTGACGACCATGGCTCGTCTCATTCGAACGATCGGCGTGCCAGTGTTGACAATCCTCGAGACCAGACTTTACGACGCCCGGCCTCAACGCGTATCCGCCGCCATCAAGTTGTTAGCCACCGCGGACCCGGACCGATTGCTGCGCGGTCTCCCACGCGCCTTACCCAGTTGGGAATGGAACATGCAGGATTTGGCGATTAGCGAGCTATCACGTCCGGAAAATATCGCCGACGCGCAGACTGCGGCTTCCGTATTTTCCAGCGTGATGATAAATGCTCATCCACTGGTCGTTCCGATGATGATCGATCAGATCGGACTAAGCGGCGAAAGCTCCGCGATTCCTCAACTGATGGAGATTGCCGCTGGCGAACACACTATCCTGCGCGACCAGTTCGTGCGCATCAAAGCCATTGAAGCGCTTGGTCGGTTAAGAGCCACTGAGTCCATGCAACTGCTGCATCTGCTCGCCGAGCGTCGCAGCGGAATCGCATTCGCCGAACCCTCGGGTTTGCGAGCAGCGGCCCAGGACGCCTTGACTTTGATCGAAGACCGTCCCGCGTCGCCATCCGTCCGTGCCACGTTCGATGTTGCGAACGCGCACGGTGCGGTGTATGCCGTTCCACGACGGTACATGCGCGTGCCCCTGGATGCTCCTCTGCGCGCGCAGGTCAGTGCCAAAGCCGCAGGAGCCAGCACGGCACGAGTGAAAACCATCAGCCTCGGCGGAGCCTACTTGGAAAGTTCAAAGACTCTTTCTGTTGGAGAATCCGTGCAACTCGAAGTACGTTCTGGGTTGGGGAAAAAAATTCATTGCACCGCAATTGTGCGGAACAGCACCCCGGACGGCAACGGCGTGGAATTTGTGCACATGAACGACGAGGACCGCAACAAACTGCGTAAATTGGTCCTGCGCAAAATGCCTGGTTAGGTCTTCCTCTTAGCGCACCAATCGCTGAACTACGAAATCCGCGCCCTCAAATTTTGAAACGCATCCAGTTTCGCGGGGCAAGCTGTGCAAAATGGTACTCGCTTACCTACAGGATATTTGGTAGGGTGATGCCGCAATCACCTTATCGACGTTTTATGGATAAGGAGCGTATTTTGTTTCGTCCCCGGCTAGTGCACCTTCCCTAAGGGTGCTCCAAAAACGAGGTGCTACATGCTGCTGGCTACCGCGGGAATTCTCCTCATCGTCGGGCTTCTAGGATTGGCTGCCTTCCTCTGTGGTAAAGAATGTGGTAAGGAACAGTTAGATGCATTGTTGAATGACGGGCAGGTAATCGGCAGGCCGCCGGCCCGCCGTGCGCACTCAAACTAAGACACTCAGGGCGGCAAAAACATGCGCGCTGAAATGGCCAATTCGCCCGCTCCCCTACGCTGGAGCCGAAACTTTGTTTTAATTTTGCCGCTGTTGTTGGCGCTTATGCTGGGACTGTTCGCGGTCAGCGCCACGCCGCAAGCCGAGCAGTCGATTGCCACTGCCTCTTCCACAAACAAATCGGCAACTAATTTGAACGCCTTGGTTCGCGACATCCTCCAGAACGAACTTCGCGCCCAGGCCGACGATCACCCCTTGTGGTGTTACCGCAAACTTACGGAAAAAGATGGGAAACAGCAATTGTTTGCCGCGTGCCAGACAAACGCGCTGGAGATCGATCGTCTCATGGCCATCAATGGCAAGCCTTTGACCGAGCAACAATGGAAGCAGGAGAATCAGCGCATCGAACGGCTTTTGAACAACCGCTCTCAATTGAAGAAAGAGAAGCAGCAGCAGCGCGAAGACGGGGAACAAGCCACGCTCATGCTGAAAATGGTTCCTGATGCATTTCTGTTCCAGCAGGAAAGCAGCGATGGGAACCGCATCACGCTGCACTTCACTCCCAATCTCGCCTTCCGGCCGTCCGGCGCGTCAGAATCCGTTTTTCACCATATGGAAGGGACTTTGACGCTCGACGTCAAACAAAAACGGCTGGTGGAAATCAGTGGGCGGTTAAATAGTGAAGTCAAATTCGCAGGTGGCCTGCTGGGGCATCTCGATAAAGGCGGCACTTTTTACGTGAAACAACAAGAAGTCGGCCCGGGCTGTTGGGAAATGACCCGCATGGATGTGCAAATGAACGGGAAGGCGCTGTTCTTCAAGACTATCTCGGTACGCACCAAGGAGATTAATACAGATTTTCATGCCGTACCGCCCGCCGCCTCGATTCAACAAGTAGCCGCGCTCACCAACGAAAGCGGCGATAAAAACCAGATGCGCATGCAAAGGTAACGACACCCTATCGGTCTCGTCAGATTCTCCATCTCCTTCTTCTAAATTCCCTTGTTAGTACGCCTGCCTTCCGTTAATTGCGTCAGGACAACCCATCCTTCAATTTAGATGATTGGGAAGCTCCGCATAAGTTACGATGAAGTTTATTCCAGCAAATGGAGTTGTGATGACCGCGGATTCATGGATTATTGTCGTCGGGACAGTGGCCGGATTTTGTACTACCTTCGCGTTCGTACCGCAGCTAATTAAAATCTGGAAGCAGGGTGGGCGCGATTTATCTTACGGGATGCTCGCGCTGTATTTGATTGGAGCAATTCTGTGGTTCATTTATGGAGTTTTGTTGCGCGCCCAAGCGGTGGTCGTCACTAACTTCGCTACAGCGATCGTGATTGCGCTGGCTATCGCCATGAAAGCCTGGACCGCACGACGCGACGATATCAGAGCATCGGTGGTACAGGCCGCTGAACGCCATTAAACAAGGCCATCTAAAGTTGTCCAGCATTTCGTCCACATCCAGACCGAGTCCTAGCTCGCGCAGTTTTTCTGTCCCCGCCATTGCTATAAGATAAGTACATAGGTAACCCGCACGTAACAGGAGAACGAATGACGGTTGTGGCCATCACGTTGGGAATTCTGGTTGTCGTTTTGGTGGTTTGGCTGCTGCTGCACAGCACGCAAGCCGAACGAAAAAGCGCCGTGCTGGAATCGCAAATGACCGAATTGCGCCATGAATTGCAGACCATCGCCACGGCACAAGCGCAAAGCAGCGGGCAAATCTCCGCCATTGGCCAGACCGTGACGCAGCGCCTCGAAAGTGTCACAAAAGCCTTGCAGGACGGGGTGGCCAATTCCGCTACCATCGCGACGCACGGCCAGACCGCCATCGCCACGGAGCTAAAAAACGCGCGTGAACAGATGGGCCAAATTCAGAAACAACTGGGCGAGTTCCATGAGTTGAGCCGCAACGTTTCCTCCGCTACAAAATCGCTCGAAGATATTCTCGGCGGCGCAAAAAGCCGCGGCATCCTCGGCGAAGTAACACTGGAGCGCTTGCTGGAAGACTGCTTGCCACCATCGCAGTTTTCGGCGCAATACCGATTCTCTTCCGGCGAAACCGCCGACGCGGTGATATTCCTACGCGACAGCAAACTGATGTCTATCGATTCCAAATTTCCCCTGGATGCTTTTCGTCGTATCTCCACCGACGGCGATGATGCCAGAAAACAATTCGCAACGGCGGTGAAAGGGCACGTCGATGCCATCGCCAGAAAATATATCGTGCCAGGGGAAGGCACGCTGGATATGGCGCTGATGTTCGTTCCGTCGGAAAGCGTTTATTACGAACTATTGATGCTGACCGACAGCAAAGGCCAGCAACTGGACAGCTATTGCCGCAGCAAAAAAGTCATCGCCGTTTCGCCCAACACGCTTTACGCCCACTTGTGCGTCATCGCCATGGGCTTGCGCGGCATGCAGATCGAAGAAAACGCCACGAGGATTTTCTCAAGCCTGTCCGGCATGCACAAGCAGATGGAAACCTTCACCGATGTTTTCGAAAAGCTGGGCACACACATCAAAAATTCCCAGCAGTGTTACAACGATGCCGACAAGCGCCTGGAGAAAACACAAAATACGCTGGACAATTTGCTGGGCACCAGCTCCACCCAAGCCGCGCTGGAAGTACAAGGCACGCTGGCCCTGCCTGTTGATTCCACCACCGCAGCAAACGCCGCAAAGAAAAGTGCGTAGTTCCACCGCGACAAAGGCCCATTTTGAACCGCTCTCCTTAATTTGATTTGTTTTTAGAGGAATGGCGCCTTAGGGTGCCGGCGGCGACGCGCTCGCCTTGGGATGCACGATCACCGGAACCAAGCGAATCGAAATAAGAAAACTTCCGTGCTTGCGACCAACCACTTCGAAGTGCGCAGCATTTTCTGTTCCGCCGGAGGACAATTTCCGCACCACATCGCCGCCGGTTAATTCAGCAATGTCCGGCGCAAGGTTTTTAGCTTCCAGCGCGATCTTGGCCGGCGTGCCGCGGACGCTGACGGTAAGCTCGCGATGTACACCAGGCGCGAGAGGGGAGGCATCAGCGTGCAACTCCAACTGAAGAAAAGTGGTGTTGAAAGTCGGAAAAGAGTTTTTTCCGCAGCTGATTTTGACCGAGGCCGGCCCTGGTTCCAGATCGACGGGCGGCAAAACCACGAGAGACGTTGCCGCGGAGGCCAACACAATGGCCCGCAGGCCACTGATCGTCACAGTATTGGCGTCGGCGTCGCCGCAGAATCCGTGACCGAGAATATCAAAGCGATCGCTAAGCGACGGGATGCGTGGCATAGAATTTAGCTCCACCAGAGAAAGCTCGCTCTCCGTAGGCGCAACAATGGTAGTGGACACGCGCCCGCGTCTTCCCTCAATCGTGCCAAAAATCACTCCTGGAACGAGTGGTGCGACCAGCAAAGCGCGCCCGGATTGGTCGGTAGTCAGCCGGTCTCCATTGGAAAATGCCACGGTAACGCCGGGAGTCAGCCGCCCATTCACATCCAGGACCGCCAACGTGGCGCGCTCTCCTGAAACGATTCGGCGCGGCAGCAGCAAAATCCGAGCCCCCGCAGGATTAGGCGCCTGCTGCGCATACGCGCCGCAAACAAACAGTAAAGCGCACAGACCGGAACGGATCACAGAGCGGTGGCGTGAGGCCATGAGGGAATTGTAGATTACCGGCGCGGAAAGAAGAAGGTCTGGCTGGTTCCGCGTCATTCGCTTGGGAGCACTTCACAATATATATGGACCTCAGCTGTTGCCAAAGCACTGCTAATCAGTAAGGTTCAGAGACTTACCCGCGCTACAACTGTCTGCTAGCGTGGGAACTGGGGTTATCATTCCCGGTACGCCTTGGGTGTACTCAGCGACCACGCGTTGGCGCGACCATCCGGCAAAGGGGATTTGTGCGCATTGTCAGCGGTGGACAGAGCGACGTCGGACAGCAACGCACCAACAATGAAGATTGTTTCCGCATTGTGCAGGCTCTGAACCTGTTTGTAGTTTCCGATGGTATGGGTGGAGAAGCGCACGGAGAAATCGCCAGTGCCATGGCCGTTGAAACGGTGGTTAAAACTTGCATGGGTGAGGAGACAGCAGCAGTGACCGCCTCCGCGAAAACGGAGCCAGTCTGGAGCGATCAAACGAGGCGGCTTTTTAACGCCGCACAGCTGGCGAATAAAAAGATTTATGAATCAGCGGAGGCAAATCCCGAGCAACAAGGGATGGGGGCGACGCTGACGGCGGCATGGATCAATGAAGAGAAACTGAGCGTCGTGCACGTGGGCGACAGTCGGGTATACCTGCTGCGCAGCGGATTATTGCAGCAGCTCACCAGCGATCACTCGCTAGTGGCTGAACAAGTGCGGCGCGGGATTTTGACCGCCGCGGAAGCGGAACACAGCGAATTGCAAAGTGTCCTGCTGCGCGCTCTAGGAACTCAGCCGGAAGTGGAAGTGGACGCCGAGGAGCATATCCTCTTCCCCGGCGATATTTTGCTGCTGTGTACTGACGGTTTAACGCGCATGGTGGCGGAACAAAAAATTGCGGTGACGTTGCAATCAGAATCCGATCCCAATAGAGCGGCGGAAAAACTGGTGGCGCTGGCAAATGAAAATGGCGGCGCAGACAACGTAACGGTAGTGGTCGTCCATATGGAGCCGAAAGAGGGCGGGTTTTTGTCGTGGTTGCGCCACGGGGCGCAGAAAAATGCGGGCAAAAACGGCTCAGCATGAGGATGTGAAATGGCGAAACTTACCCTGATGTTCGAAGAAAAGACGGTAAAAGAAGTGTCGCTTGGTGCACGGCCGGTGGGAATTGGCCGTTCGCCCGACAACGACCTGACGGTCGACAATCTTGCGGTTTCCAATTATCACGCGCGGGTCTACGTGGACTCCGGGAAGATGGTAGTGGAAGATCTCAAAAGTCTGAACGGCACCTTCGTCAACGAAATGCGCGTGGAGCGCGCCACACTTCGCCATGGCGATTCCATTCACATCGGCAAGCACCATATCAAGGTGGACGAAACCGGCGAAGCGCCGGCGGCTTACGGCTCTGGGCGCCAAACTGCTACGCCGAAGATTAACGAAACGATGGTTTTGGATACCAAAATGCGCCGCGAAATGATGCAACAAGCGGCAGCACTGGGCGAGCGCACGCAGTTAGCGGCAGGGCGCATGAGAGTTCCCACGCTGGTGGTCCTCGGCGGCAAAACCGACCGGCAAGAATATACCCTGACCAGCAAGTTGACGGTCATAGGAAAATCGCACCTGGCCACGGTGCGCTTGAGTGGATGGTTCAAACCAAAAATGGCGGCGCAGATTAATAAGCACGATGACGGCTATTATCTGGGCGCCGGGGATAAAGTGCCCTCGGTAAATGGCACGCCAATTGACGGCCCGGTGCAACTAAAGGACGGCGACCAAGTGGAAGTTTGCGGCGTGCGCTTGAATTTCATCTTCCGCGAGTAACGGGGGAGGAGATGGCGGATTCAACAGGCGGAAAACACGGCAGCGAGGTTTGCTCCAAGAGCGCGATGGAGTGCGTTTTTTTGGATCGGCGCGGGCCACACGTTGGCGCGCTTGGTCTAGGGTTTTTACTATGACGCACAAGTAGGTCTGCCAGTGAATTGCCCGTTGACGTGAATTGAAGAATTGCTCGATACGTCCTTTCAGCGGCCCGCTAAAATGGATACCTTGCCCGTAACAAGGGCGCCGTGATGGGCATCCAAGAGCCCGTACACGATACGTGGTGCTCGGTTGCAGTCCTAACCTGCTGCGTACCCAAAAGAGCACATCGCGGAATCTAAAGAAAGTAACCAAGTTATTGGGTGTGCCGGGTCAGGCCCGCTAAGGAAAATCAAGATACCAGTATGTGGATTGTTCGTTTAGCGCTCGCGCGCCCCTATACTTTCATCGTAATGGCCATGGTGATCATACTGCTGACACCGGTGGTCCTCATGCGCACGCCTACAGATATTTTCCCCAACATTGATATTCCGGTGATCAGCCTGGTGTGGAATTACACCGGCCTGCAGCCGCAGGAGATGGAGCAGCGCATCACCTCCAACTCCGAGCGCGCCGTCACCACGCTCGTAAATGACGTGGAGCATCTCGAATCGCAATCGTTAAATGGAATCGCAGTAGTGAAAATTTATTTTCAGCCCAAGGCCAACATCCAAACCGCGCTGGCGCAAACTACCGCGATCGTGCAGACCATTTTGCGCACTCTGCCTCCCGGGACAACTCCTCCGCTGGTGGCCATCTACTCCGCTTCTACCGTACCGGTCATTCAAATTGGTATGACCAGTGATAGTCTCAGCGAACAAGCTCTGTTCGATTTTGGAAACAACTTTATACGTACGCAATTGGCCACGGTGCAAGGCGCCGCCCTGCCCTTCCCTTATGGCGGCAAGCAACGCCTGATTTCCGTCGACCTGGACACCACCACCCTGCAAGCCAAAGGGCTTTCGGCCACGGATATTGTGAATGCCGTCAACGCACAAAACCTGATTCTTCCCACCGGTACAGTGAAGCTTGGAACCCTGGAATACACGGTGGAAATGAATGGAAGCCCACAAACGGTGGCGGGCTTGAACGACCTGCCGGTAAAAACGGTGAACGGTTCGACAATTTACATGCGCGACGTAGCGCACATCCGCGACGGATTTTCGCCGCAGACTAATATCGTCCGCGCCAATGGACAGCGCGGCGTGCTGATGGCCGTGTATAAAACAGGATCGGCGTCCACGCTGGACATCGTGAGCCGCGTCAAAAAATCGATTGAAGACTACGCGGGTTCCGTTCCCGAAGGCATACACATCGGCATGCTCTTCGACCAGTCACTTTTCGTGCGCGCTTCC
>DATNKL010000129.1:0-18571 GCA_035603415.1 Candidatus Acidiferrales bacterium | reverse complement strand
ACAGGTGTTGGTCGGCGGCGTGAACAGTCCGGTTCGCGCGTTTCGTTCTGTCGGCGGCGAGCCATTCATCGTCGATCATGGGCGCGGACAATTTCTATACGACGCCGATGGCAATGAGCTGCTCGATTATGTGTGCTCCTGGGGCGCGATGCTCTTGGGGCACGCGCACCCGGCGGTGACCGCGGCAATTTCCAAGCAGGCAGAGCGGGGAACAAGCTTTGGCGCCACTACGGAATTGGAAGTCGAGCTGGCCACGCTGATCACCACCGCCGTTCCATTCATCGAGAAGATTCGGTTCGTCTCCAGTGGCACGGAAGCCACCATGAGCGCATTGCGACTGGCGCGCGGAGTGACCAGGAGAGATCTGCTGCTTAAATTTGAGGGGAATTATCACGGGCACTCGGACAGTTTTCTTTCGCAATCGGGCTCGGGCCTTGCAACCCTGGGCATCGCGGAATGTCCCGGCGTTCCCGAGGCGTTGGCGGCGTTGACGCTAAATGCGCCGTACAACGATTTGCACGCGGTGGAGCGCTTGTTCGCGCAGCACCACAACAAAATCGCCGCGATTATTGTTGAACCAGCGGCCGCGAATATGGGCGTAGTCTTGCCGCAGCCCGGGTTCCTTGCAGGTTTGCGCGAAATTTCGCGACAGAACGGCGCGTTGCTCATCGTGGATGAGGTCATCACCGGGTTTCGTCTGCACAACGGCGCGGCGCAGCAGCTCATGGGAATAGAAGCGGACCTCACCACATTTGGCAAAATTATCGGCGGCGGTGTGCCGGTGGCGGCCTACGGCGGGCGCGCGGACCTGATGAACAATGTTGCGCCCCTCGGTCCGGTGTATCAGGCCGGAACATTAGCGGGGAATCCTTTGGCGATGAGCGCTGGAATTGCGACGCTGAAGCAATTGGCCGCTCCGGGTTTCTACGAAGCAATTGAGAAACGCGCGCGGCGGCTTGCTGACGGCCTGCGCAACGCAGCGCAGAACGTCGGAGTGCCAGCCCAGGTGAACGCGATCGGCTCGCTGGCCACACTGTTTTTCGCGCCACAGCCGATTCGCAATTATAACGATGCGAAGAAATCGGACACGAAACGGTACGGTGAATTTTTTCGAAATATGTTGGAGCGCGGAGTCTTTCTGGCTCCATCGCAATACGAAGCGGCGTTTGTCTCCGCAGCGCATACCGACGCGGACATCGAGCACACGCTGGTAGCGGCAAGCGAGTCGTTGAAGAATTAACTAACCAAGGAGAGTTATCGGGATGGCCGAGGACTTTGAATTACCGGAAACAGTAGAAGAGCACGGCCACGATCCCCACGTGCTGCCCGTCTCCCTGACCATTTCGATTCTGGCTGTGCTGGTGGCGGCGGTAACTTTGCTGGGACATCGGGCGCATACCGAAGAGCTGCTACGGCAGTCGCAAGCTACCGATCAATGGGCTTTCTACCAGGCGAAGAATATTCGTCTTCATGAAATGCAGGGCATGGTGGACTTGCTGGGGACCATCACGCCGGTGGACAAGGAAAAGAACGCAGCCTTGCGTGAAAAATATGTAAAGGAAGTGGAGCGCTACAACGGCGACAAGGAAAACATCAGCGATAAAGCCAAGGACCTGGAAAAAGAGCGCGATACTATCAGCCGTCGAGCCGATCGCTTTGATGGCGGTGAAGCGCTGCTGGAGATTGGGCTGGTAATCTGCTCCATTACGCTTTTGACCAAACGCAAAGCATTCTGGATAACCGGGATAGTAGTGGCAATCGTGGGTCTCGTTTTCGCCGCTACCGGATTTTTAATTCGCTTGCAATAAATGAACGGTTAAGCGCTGGCAGGCGGTAGTTCGCCGCGCAGCCGAACAACCTCTTCCATCAAGTTCTTCAAGCGCTCAACCACTTCCTGATGGCGAATATCATCCGTAGCGGGTTTCTTACCGATAAACGTCAAGTTCCCGCCAGGCTCGAGAATACATTTCTGCACATCATTCAGCGATTCGAAGCCCTGCTTTCGCGCCGCAGCTTCTAATTGTGTCCGGCTGATCAGCTCTTTCTTCAGCCGCTCCGGGCGGAGCATGCCATTCTCGATGAGCACGTCGGAGTTGCCTTCCACGAGTTGATCGATCCTCTTGTGCCCATAAAGGAAGCGAACCACCAGATAATTCACTAGCAATAAAGAGGTGGCGCCGATGATTCCGCCGCTGACGCTGTTATCGTCGCCGATGATGGCGTTCTGCACGGTATTTGAAAGCGTCAGCAGCACTACCAGATCGAAAGGATTCAGTTGTACGAGTTCACGTTTGCCCGAAAGGCGCAAGCTAATAACCAGAAAAGCGTATACAAAAATTGGTCGAAGAATCTTTTCGGCCAACGGCAGGCCCAGCACAAACATATCCCTCCAGGTGTCATGCATTTTCCCGCTCCTCCGCTTCAGAAAATTCAGACGCTATGATTGCTCATCTTGGGGCATTGGCGCTATGCCTGCGAAGTACGCGCCTGTACGTCGGTACAGTCATCAATTCGATGAGCATTTACCAATGTTTCGGCGTATTGCGGAGCGTAGGCTCTATCATTGAAGAAGTGTGTTTGCGTCCCGCCGCTCTCTGTGACCTCTGTTAAGGCGAGAAAATACACCGTTAATCGAGACTCGAATCTATGTCACAGCTGACATCTCCGGATCTGGCTCCGGTCAGGGCTAACGGGCAACTCCCGGCGATATTCGAATGCGTGCGTGAGCTCTTGGCGGTATTCGACGACAATGGCACGATACTTTTCGTCAATCCCGCGTTACACACCGTCCTTGGCCATACACCGCTCGAGATAGTCGGCAAGCCTGTCGCCGAATTAATTCACGAAGACGATTTTGATTTGTTTCTTGCAATCCTCCGGCGCTTAAACGCGAATCTCGAGACCACTGTGAATGTACGGTGCCGGCTGCGTAGCGCCGAGGGCGTTTGGCGCTGGTTTGACGCCGAGGCGCGCCGCAATCCAGGCAATGACGCGGGCGGAATCGTCGTTAGCCTTCTGGATATCACCGATTTGCAGCGCATGGAAGCCGAACGCCAGGTCATTATTGAAGTAGTTCATGCCCTCAATGAAACGTCCAACCTGGACCAGTTGCTGCGACACATCCATCAGTCCCTGAAAAAAGTGCTGTACGCGGAAAATTGTTTCATCGCGTTGCACGATGCCGATAAGGATTCGTTTCATTTTCCGTTCTTTGTGGACCGCTTTGACGTCGCGCCGCCGCCGCAGAAGGTAGGTCGCAGCTGCACGGCTTTTGTCTTTCGCACCGGGCGCGCGATGTTGATACCGCAGCCGGAATTCGACCGCTTGGCTGAAAGCGGCGACGTGGAATTGGTAGGCTCGCCATCGCCCACATGGTTAGGTGTGCCGCTGAAAACACCAACCGCTACCATCGGCGTGCTGGTCGTGCAGCATTATGAAAATCAAAACGCCTACGACGTACGCGATTTGGAGTTTTTAGATTCCGTAGGCGGGCACATTGCTCTAGCCATCGAGCGGCGTGGCGCGGAAGACGCGTTGCGGCAAAGCGAATCTACCTTCAGGCTGCTCTTTTCGCACAATCCGCTGCCCACCTGGGTCTTCGATTGCGAAACATTCAAATTTATCCAGGTCAATGACGCTGCGGTTCGCCAGTACGGTTACTCCGCGGAAGAATTCGCGGCCTTGACGGTCTTCGATATTCGTCCCCTCGAAGAACACGCTGCATTACGAGAGCATCAGAAGGACTGGGACGTTCCTGGGGAATATCACGGGGTGTGGAAGCATCGCAAGAAAAACGGCAAGATTTTCGAAGCCGATATTATTTCTCACCCGCTGGAATACGGTGAACGCAAGGTGCGCATGGTGGTTGCGCAGGACATTAGCGAGCGTCAGGTTCTGGAAGAGCAGCTGCGACAAGCCCAAAAAATGGAAGCTGTCGGAAGGCTGGCCGGCGGGGTGGCGCACGACTTCAATAATTTATTGATGGTGATCAAAGGTCACACCGAGCTATTGCTCAATGTACTTCCCGTCCCAGCGCCAATGCTGAAAAAAATCGAACACATCGACCGCGCCGCCGATCGCGCCGCGGCGTTGACGCGCCAACTCCTGGCTTTCAGCCGCATGCAAGTTTTGCAGCCGCGCGTGATGAATGTAAACGGTGTGGTGGAAGAAATGGGCAAGTTGTTGCCGCGCCTCATTGGAGAAGACATTGAGTTGATCCTGCGAACCAGCCCGGACCTGGGCGTTATCCGCGCCGACGCCAGCCAAATGGAACAGGTCATTATGAACCTGGCGGTAAATGCGCGGGACGCTATGCCCTCGGGCGGAAAACTCGTGATCGAGACGTCCAACGCCGATCTGGATCACGCGTACAGCTCGGTGCATCCGCTGGTCCAGCCCGGCCGCTACGTGCTGCTTGCCGTCTCGGATACCGGGACTGGAATGGATGCGCAAACACAGGCGCGAATTTTCGAGCCGTTTTTCACTACCAAGGGGCAAGGAAAGGGAACTGGATTAGGGCTCGCGACGGTTTACGGCGTTGTGAAGCAAAGCGGCGGCTATGTCTGGGTGTATAGCGAAATCGGCAAAGGAACGTCCTTTAAGATTTATCTGCCGCGTGTCGATCAGGCGGAAGACGAAGCCTCTCCGGCGCTGTCAACGGAAGCGCCTTCCGGTGCGGGCACGATTCTCCTTGCCGAGGACGAACAGGAAGTTCGCGAGGTGGCGCGAGAATTTCTGGAGTCCGGCGGATACACAGTACTCGAGGCTCGCGATGGAGCCGACGCCTTGCGTGTCGCGGAACAACACGCGGGCGTGATCGATTTACTGGTCACGGATATGGTCATGCCCGGAATGACCGGTCACGAATTAGCCAAGCGCATACAAGAAAAGCGCAAAGGCCTGCATGTCATCTTCATGTCCGGTTACAGCGAATATGCCGCGGTGGAAGCGGCGCATTCCGATCCTGCGTTGCGATTGCTCACCAAGCCATTCAGCCGGGCGGTGATTTTGCGGGCGGTGAGGGACATGCTCAAGGGTACGAAGGTCAACTAAATCACCCGCAAGCTAAGCGATATTGGAAGGCCTAGCCTAAGATAGCCTCTAGAAAAACGAGCCAACAGATTCATTCCTAAGCGAAGTTAATTTGTATTGATAAGCGTCTGGATTTGTTTTTCGAGCGCTTGATTATATTCGCGCTCGAGCTGCAATTCGGTTTGCAGTTTTTTCACCAGCAACTCCAAACGTGCTACTTCTGCGCGAAGGATAACCATTTCTCGCGAGGATGGCATAGCGGAAGGTGTCTGATTTGTCTGCGGAACTGACGGCGCGTGCGGCTGTTGCGTGCCGATGGGTTGTGACCCTTTTTGATTTTGGCCTTGCTGCACGCTATTGCCAGAAAAAGGCTGCAACAGCGGTGTAAAGGCTTCCGCAAGTGCGCGCGGCCATGCCGGTTCACCGGTTGTCTCCGTTGCTGGCGTAGGTATAGCAGTTGACTGCGGCGCCGGGGGAGCAGGCGCAAACAAATTTTGCAGCGCGTTCGAATTGGCCCGTTCGCGCGTCGCTTGCGCTGCCGCCGTTTCCTTGGGAGCCAGCAAAGTTCTTACGCGCCCGATGAGTTCCTGAGGCTGGAACGGTTTGCGAATCAGTTCGTCGGCCTGCACGGAAACCGCTTTGTCGGCCACGCTTTTATTCACTACCCCGGACATCAACACCACCGGTATGCCGCCAAATTCGGGATGCTGTTTGATCTGACTGCAAACTGCGTAGCCATCCTGATTGGGCATGATCACGTCGGTAATCACCACATCAGGACGGTTCTGTTCGAATTGTGCCAAAGCGGAAGCAGCGTCTGCGCAGGTGATGACATTAATATTTTCGCGGCGGAACGCGATTTTGATGACTTCGCGCATGGTGGCGCTGTCATCAATGAAATAAACCGTGGGTGCGCGCTTCACGGCGGTTCCGTCGGCCGGCGGCATGATGAGCGCTTCGCTCATGGTGCGTTCCTATCCGCCATGTCCTGCATCCCTTCATCAAATTCGCGCATGGCATCGAGCATCAGGTCGGTAGCGGTCCGGAGGACAGTACGCTGCACAGAAGTCGTTCCGTACACAAATTTGTACACGCCGTCGCCGCCTTGCACGCTCTTAATAATGTGAATCACCGCTTCGTCGCCAAAATAATTGCCGCTTTCCGCGTGAGTTATTTCTCCCGCATCAAAAAACATCAACGCGTCGATTTCCCCTGCATTGATGTGCAGCGCGCCGGTCTGGCGGGCTTGGCCAAGCATCTGCATCACGCCGGGAAGATCATGGTGAGCCAGGCTTCCGCTCAGGCTGGTGTTGGACTGGTCGAGCATTTGCGTGGGATGAAAGCCTTCGGCCTTGCTGACGATAATTTGTTTCACATGCGCGGCGATCGTGGCTGGGGGCCGGTGCCTGTCGATATAGTCGTCGCAGCCGGCCTGAAAAGATTCCAGCAAAGCGCGCTGGCTGCCGTCTCCGATCGCAATGATCGGCAGAGCCGCGTTCTTCGGATCGGCGTGAACAATATTTGCAATTTCGAGAGCGCCCATTTCGCGCATGTTTGTGGCGCAAAGAACCGCCACCGGCGCGTCATATTCCAGGGTGGTCAAGGCAAACGCCGCCTGCGTGGCAGAAATTACTTCGAAACCTTCTTTCCGCAACGCATCTCCCAGGCGCTTTGAAAAATAAACGTTGCTGTCAATCAGCAAAATCTTCGCAGGGCGGCCGGCGACCATCATGTCGTAGCCTCCTGCATTTCAAGTGGCACGCACGCCGCGGGTGCGGAGACCGGCCCAGGCGTGAGCGCGTCGATATTCAAAACTTCAATGACGTTGCCGTCGTATGAAATCCAACCGGCCACGTACGGCGCATCGCCTTCTGTTGCGGGAGACATTTCGGTGGCGATCAATTCGCATTCTCCGGTAACCGGCAGCGCCACCCATTCGGATTTTTCTCCATAGTTGCGCACGGCAATCAGGTAAAAACGACGAGTCAGCAGATTTTTGCCGATTAGTTTCTCGGACACATCACACACGGGAACGATGCGCCCGCGACGCAGGATTACGCCCTCCACGCGTTCGGTTCGGTGCGGAAAGCGAAAGACGCGGCTTGGCGCGACCAGCTCCGCGATTTGACTGGCGACCATCGCAAAGCGCCGGTCCCCCAGCCGCAACAGCACGAAGGACTGCGAACCCAGATCATTCCGCGGGTTCATGGACCGATCCTATGGAACTTGCGACAGTTTTTACGCCGGAGGCCCCTGGGTTCTGAAATTGCTCGAGCAACGCGATTTCTTCAGGAGTCAAAAAGCCTTCGGGATTCACGACCGGCACAACATTTTGCTCGAGCGCTGTTACACCGCGATACCAGGTGCGTTCTTCGTTGCAAAATGCCTGCGGGAGCGCCTGCAGTCGCGTCATGGTGGTCATTTTTTCTATGCCATCGATGAGCAACGCGATGCGCGTGCGGCGCAGCACGAATACCAACAGCCCGGAGGTCACCGGCAACCCAAAATGTAGAGCTCCGCTCACCACGAAGAGCGATTTGTCGCCACGTCGTACAATGTGGCGCACCTTTTTTAAGCCTGGCGCGGTGATTTCGGCGGCCGAACCGGCCAGGCTGTCCACGCTGCGAACCTCCTGGACAGATCCTGAGGACACCGCGAACAGTTGCCCGCTGACGCGGAACAAAATAATTTGCTCCGTTCGAAGTGCCGGCGTTTTACTGGGAGCGGGAAATTGCATCAGCGCGCTCCCACGGTAACGATGCGGGAAATCGCCAAGACCTGCTTCTCAAGGGCGGCGTAAATATCGTCGATGCCCAGGACCTGGCTCACTGCGCCGGCTTTAATAGCTTCGGCAGGCATGCCAAAAATTACCGAGGTGGCTTCATCCTGCGCCAATACCATTCCACCCGCGGATTTAATGGCGCTGGCACCGGCCGTCCCATCGTTTCCCATGCCGGTCAGAATTACGCCGATGCTCAACGGTCCGGCAAAGGCCGCAACACTTTCCATGGTGATATCAATGTTTGGCAGATAACCGTTGAGGCGGCCAGTATTGCCGTCGAGTTGAATACGGCCTGTGGGCATTACGCGCAAATGTTGACCACCAGGGCAAATGTAAAATGTTCCTGGAACTAACGTTTCGTTGTTCTCGGCTTCTTTGACGCGCACGCCTGTGAATTCGGCCAGTTGCGTGGCGTATTGCGTGGTGAAAGCCGCCGGCATGTGTTGCACCAGAATTACCGCCGCCGGAAAATCTCGCGTGAAGCCTGGAGCCAAACGCATCACCGTGGCGGGCCCGCCTGTAGACGCGGCAAGAACCACGACCGGAAACCGTTGATCATTTGTTGATGGGGCAGTCAGCCTGGTCGCCGGAAGCGGAGGCTGCAAGTTTGCTTTACCGTCGGCATTTGTAATGGCCGATGCAATTCGCGAGGCGCTGCGCACCACCCGTACTTTTGAGGCGAGACGTACCTTGCGCAGCAAGTCTTCGCGGACGCTATGCATGTCCAGGTCAATCCCACTGGAAGGCTTGGCAACAAATTCGATGGCGCCGAGTTCCAGCGCGCGCAACGTGCTGGCCGCTCCTTGCCGTGATTCGGAACTGACCACCACGATAGGCCGCGGATTGGTGGTCATAATTTCGGCCGTCGCCTGCAATCCGTCCATGACCGGCATGTTGATATCCATAGTGATGACATCTGGCTTCAATGACTCGGACAGCCGCACCGCCTCGCGGCCATCTTTGGCGTGCCCGACTATCTGCACGTTTTCGTCGGTAACTAAAATGGTTTCCAGCACTTTTCGCATGAACGCCGAATCGTCCACGATCAACACGCGAATTTTCTTGAGTGTCGTGGCGGCCATGGTCGTTTAACTAACCGGAACGAGATGCCGTTCCGCTTCCTTCCCCATCAATTGTTCCACTGCCGCAAGCAGTTGATCTTCCTGCACCGGCTTGGTCAGAAAAGCGGACGCGCCTTCTTTCATGGCGCGATCTCGATGCTTGGCGCCAGCGCGGGACGTGACCACCATTACCGGAATCCGCCGAGTGCTGGCGTTCTGGCGCAACTGCACCATCAGTTCGTAACCGGTCATCCGCGGCATTTCCAGGTCGGTGATCACCAGGTGGCAGCCGTGTTGCGTGACAAGTTCGGCGGCCTCCAATCCATCGGCCGCCAGCTTTACGACATAGCCGTTCTTTTCCAGCATGCGCCCGACAAACTTGCGTACGCTGATGGAATCATCGGCCACCACGATGAGGCGCTCGTGCGTAACGCGATCAATAGCCTCGGCGGGAATGGTGCCGTGCGCCACCGCTGCGGAGCCCGGCGCAAAGATGCGCGCGGCACTTGCCGAAGCCTGCAATGTGCGGCGCTCGGTCGGATCGGTGGCGACCATGCGATTCAAATCAAGCAGAAGAATCAAGCTGCCGTCGGGAGCGATGGTCGTTCCCGGAAAAAGTTTGACGCGCCGTAAGTATTCGCCGAGGTTTTTGATAACAATTTCGTCTTTTCCGATGACTTCTTCCACCACCAAACCGATCTGCCGATTCCCGGTGTTAGCTACCACCATGTGAAAATACCCATTAATGGCTTCCAGCGGCGGCAACCCCAGATAACCATCGAGGCGCACAACTTCAGTAACCACATCGCGAACCTTGGTGAGCAGCTTGCCGCCCACATTTTCGATCTCGTCGGAGCGCAGGCGGCGAATTTCCTCCACCACTGCCAAGGGCAAGGCAAAGCTGGTAGCGCCGCAACGCACGAATAACGCAGGCGAGATAATTAACGTCAGGGGAACTTTCAGAGTAAAAGTCGTGCCCACTCCGGCAGTGCTTTGAATATCGATTTCGCCGTTCAGTGTGTTGAGATTGGCCCGCACCACGTCGAGGCCGACACCGCGGCCTGCCAATTCGGTCTTGACCGGAGCGGTTGAGAATCCCGGATGGAAAAGCATTTCGCGCAAATCGCGCTCGGTGAGGCGATCGGCCGTTTCCGGCGAAACCAGGCCGCGCTCAATCGCGCTATGCCGCACACGCGCGTAGTCGATGCCGCGTCCATCATCCTGCACTTCGATGTAGATATGATTTCCGCGGTGATAAGCGCGCAAGCTGACTTTCCCGAGTTGCGGCTTCCCGGCAGCGACGCGATCCTCGCTGGATTCGATGCCGTGCGCGACCGAGTTGCGCACCAGGTGAACCAGCGGATCGGAAATCTGCTGGATGATGCTGTTGTCCAGTTCCGTTTCACTGCCGCCTAAATCGAGTTCCACTTGTTTGTCGGCCGACTTGGCGGCGTCGCGAACGGCCCGCGACAAGCGCGAATACAACGTGCCGATGGGCACCATGCGCGCGGCGGTAAATTCGTCTTGCAAATGGTGCGCCAGCTTGGTGAACTCGTCGATGTCGCCTTCGACGCGTCCGATGTAGCCCTGCAATTGCGACAGCACTTCGTTCACGTCAGCGGAAATTTCGGCCATGGAACGCGACAAAATATTGAAGTCGTCGTAGCGGTCCATTTCCAGTTCGCTGAAATCCGACCAGAAAGAAGTGTCGCCGGCCGCCGCGCTAGTGAGCCTTTGCGAAGTTGTATTGGTATTCCAGTTTGCGGATTTGGCTTGCGAACTGACGCGATTGAATTCGTATTTTTCCTGGAATTCGGAAACTTTGCCTTGCAGTCGTTCTTTCGAGAAATTCAGGGTGTCGACCAGCTTTTCAAGTTCCGACACGCGCCCGACCATGCGGGTACGGTTAATCACCAACTCACCGACGGTGTTCATCATGCGATCCAGGCGATCCAGGGCGATGCGCACGGATTTGACTGCCGCGGTTGGACCGGCCTGAAACTTCGAGGCAAGTTGGGCTTTTACCTCGGGCTTGATTTCCCCCAGCGCAGAACTTGAAGCGGCTGTTGTTGTGGCGACGGCTACCGCAAAATCCGCGTCCTCGGGGTCCAGCGGCGCGAATTCCGCGATGCGACCGAGCAGGGAATCGACTCCGGCGCGCGTTTCCCGCTCATCGGCCCATTGTTTGTGCAGCGTTTTCTTCAGCACATCAATCGATTCCAGGCAAACATCGACAACCATCGGAGACGGTTCAATTTCTCCGTCGCGCAAACGGCCAATGAGATCTTCGACGCGATGAGCAATGGCGCCGAGGCGCTTCAAGCCAACCTGGGCCGCAGAGCCCTTCAAAGTGTGGATAGCGCGGAAAAGTTTGTTAATCTCTTCAGGATTATTGTTGCCCTCCAACGAAATCAAGCAGTCGCTGACGATTTGCAGATGTTCTTCAGCTTCTGGCTGGAAAAATTCTAAAATCTCATTGGGAACGTCATCATCGGCCGGCAGTAGATCAAAGTAAGAACCAGTCGCGGAAGCGGTGGTCGTTTCATTCGTGGAGACGACGGGCTCGGCAGCAGTTTGCGCTGGCGATGCGTACGTGGTTTTCGCCGCTGCTTCGGGAAATGCGAAGCTGTAACGCTCCTTAAACGCGTGTATTTCGTCGACCGTTTCGGAGCCGTTATCGCTGATTTCCAGCAAGTCCGTTTCAAGCAAGGAAATTGCATCGGACAGAAACTCGGCGAGTGGGCCGTGCAGATCGTCCCCCAACGGCGCATTCATGGCGTATTGAAAGACGTGCGACAGTTTGGAAGCGATCTCCGCAAAACCCGGAAATTCGTAACTGGCGGAGGTTCCACCAAGCGTGTGCGCCGCAATGTACAAACGTTCGAGGTCTTCATGGCGCGGCCCGATTTCCTGCAACACGCCAACATACTCGCGCAGGTATTGCAGGTGCTCGGAAGCCTCCTGAAGGAATAGCTCCATGCCTTCGCGTTGAGGAGAGCTCACGAGCGTCCCTCGGTCAGCGAGTCCGTCTTGTGCGAGTCCGACTTCTGCAATTCTTCCGCCGTAGGTTTGCGGTACAGGATGCAATCATTCAGCACGATGGCTTGGAACTTCACCGGCATTTTGGAGATGGATTCCGAATGGCCCAGAAAGAGATAGCCGCCCGGCTCGAGCGCGTCGTAAAAATGCTGCACCAGCGAGCGGCGACGCTGCTCCGAAAAATAAATCAGCACATTCATGCAAAAAATCACATCCATGCGCCCAACGTAAACAGCGGAAGCCAGATTCATCTGCGTGAAAGTGATCATCTTGCGCAGCCGCTGCTTGACCTGCTGCGCGTTTTTAACGGGGCTAAAGTGCGCAGCCAGTTGCGCCTCGCTGACCGAGGAAATGCTGCGGCCCGAATAGCGGCCATTTTCGGCATGCTTGAGCGCCACGCGGCTCACGTCAGTGGCGAGGATTTCCACATTCCAGGAGTCCGCGAACGACAAGGTATCCGCGATAGTGATGGCGATGGAGTAGGGCTCTTCCCCGGTGGAACAGCCCGCGCTCCAGATACGCAGCGTCCGCGGATTCTTCCAGAATTTTTTTATATGCAGTTCAGGCAAAGCACGCTTCTGAAACGCCTCGTAAACCGCCGGGTAACGAAAGAAGGTAGTCTCCTGGGTGAGCAGTCGCTCCAGTAGCGCTTCATATTCCACGTTGGTCTTGCGAGCGGCGCGCAGGAAGTCAGTGCCGCGTTCGAAGCCCCGGGCTTGCAGGTGTTCACGCACACGAGTAACCAGGAATCGCTCGCGCGATTTGTCGAAACAAATGCCCGTACGCTCTTCGATCAGCATGCGGATCTCGCTCAACTCATGCTCACTAAGTTCGAGCTCTGTTACCTGGCGCTCGTTCGCGGCTCTCACGCTTGGGGTTCCGTTCGGCTCCGGCTCTTGCCAAAGCTAAAAATCGTTCAGCAACTCATGCACTACGTCTTCAGGAAATTCCTAACGCGACGCTCCCACTGGAACGCGCTCGGATTCTTCCTGACGAGTGCCGCCACCCTGTTTAGAAGACGCGCGGAATTGTGCAAGGCCGTCGTTTAACTGGTCTGACAGCTTTACGAGCTGGCTGACCGTGGCCACTGTTCCGCGAGTCCCTTGCGAAGTCTGGCGCGTAATGTTGGAGATAATTTGCATCGCGTGCGCGACGCCTTCCGTTCCGCGCACTTGTTGTTTGGAAGCCAGCGAAATTTCCTGTACCAGTTCGGCAGATTGACGCACCACGTTGGAAATCGCGTCGAGAGCGCGGCCCGCCTGATCCGCAAGGGTTGCACCGCTTTCCACTTCCTTTGTGCCTTCTTCCATGACCACCACCGCTTCGTTGGTCTCGGCTTGAATAGCCTTGATGAGCGCCGCGATGTCTTTGGTGGCGCTGCGGCTATGTTCCGCGAGTTTGCGAACTTCATCCGCGACCACCGCGAATCCACGGCCGGCATCGCCTGCGCGCGCCGCCTCGATGGCTGCGTTCAAAGCTAACAAGTTGGTCTGTTCGGTAATGTCATTGATGACGTTGATAATTTCAGAGATTTCCAACGAACGGTCGCCCAGCGATTTAATTTTCTTGGCAGTGGCTTGCACGGACGAACGGATGCGCTGCATGCCTTCGAGAGTGTCGCGAACGGCGCGATTGCCTTGCTCGGCGGCGTCCAAAGCGCGGCGCGCGGCTTCGGCGCTGGCTTCTGCGTTGTTGGAAACCTGCTTCATGGAGACGGTGAGCTCTTCCACCGCGCTCGAGGTGTTGGTTATTTCCTGGTCCTGCTGTGTTGCGCCGGCCTGCATCTGATCGGCAGCCACCAGAATATTGTTGGAGCACGCGGTAACTTCCATCGCCGCTTTGCGCACGCGCTCGAGAACTTTGGTGAAATTGTCCAGCATGTAATTCACGGAATCAGCCACGTTGCCCAATGCATCGTTGGTTACTTTGCCGCGCAGTGACAAATCGCCGCGCGCTACCTGATTGATGACCGTCAACAATTCCGTAATGCTGCGTTGCAGTGCGTCGCTGGATTCCTGGTTACTCGCGGCCTTCGAAACTTTGGCAACCGCGCGATTCAAGTTCTCGGCGATGTAGCCCAGTTCGTTCGTGGAAGTCACTTCCGCGCGCGCCTTAGGATCCCCGACCGCCAGGCGCTCTGAAAATTTGGCCAACTCGCTGACGGGAGACAGCAGGCTTCCGCCAAATCTCCACGCCAGAATGATGGTCATGAGCAGCGCGAGACTCACGGCGACCGCGGCAGCTCCGACGGTTGCGCTGGGCAAGGCCGCGAAGTCGAGAATCGACACGTTGCCGGATTGACGCCCCGCGTTATAGGCCAGTGCGATGACGGCGGCCAGCACGATGCCGTTCAGCACAACCAGCGTCCAGATGGTAGAACTCAGTCGCGATTTCATACTTCCTCCAAATTCGTTTTCACCGTGCCGTCAGCAATCGACGGATGATGCGCGTCACAAAACTAAATACTTGGTCCGGGAAAAGCCTCCAACAGCCTGCGTAAGTCAATCACCAGTGCTAGCCGGTCATCGTGCCGCAGCATTCCGATGCAATGGGGAACATTTTCGGGCGCTTGCTCCAGCACTTCGTCGCTGTTCACCGAATAAGTGCCGATCACTTCATCAGCAGCTATTCCAACGCGAAGAATTTCGTGATGACCGTCGGCCGCCAAAGATGCCACCACGACATGGCGCGGCAGGAGCCCAGCGCGTCGCCCTTCGGTCATGGCAATGTCGATCAAGGGCACGATGGTGCCGCGTAAATTAAAAATGCCCACCAAATACGCGGGGCTCAGCGGCACTTTGGTCAGAATCGGCCAATCAAGCACTTCCTCTACGTCCAGAACCGGAAGGCACAAACGTTCACGCCCGCTACGAAACACGCAGTACTGCGACTGCGGCCGACGTTCTTCCATGGGGCCGAGAGCTTCCAGCAAACTGCCGGTGCTTTCGTCCGCCGCTAGCGGCTCAAGGTGAAGAAAGGGATTCATCGCGCTCTAGTAAATCTCCACAAAAATTTTCATGCGAACCGCTTCACTGCCCGCAGCAATTCCTCCGACGTAAAAGGCTTAGTCACATAACCGTCGGCGCCTTGCTGTTCGCCCCAGAATTTGTCGCTGGCGGTGTCGCGGGATGTGACCAGAATGACGGGAATAGTTTTGTATTGGTCGTGCCCCTTTAATTCGCGGCAAACCTGGAAGCCATTTTTCCCGGGCATCACCACGTCGAGCAGAATCACATTGGGCTGTTCGAACGCGATGGTTTCTTCCACACGCATCGAGTCATGCAGATCAACAAGCCGGTAACCTTCGCGCTCCAGTACCCCGTGCATAAGCAGGACTTCCGCCGGTGAATCGTCGACAATGAGCACTTTTTTCTGCACAGCTAAAACCCTCGTACTTATCCGGGAAACAAAGGTGCACGCCAGCGGCCAGCTTTGAGAGTTGGCAAGGGAATGTTATGTACCGGGTAAAGGGTCCGTAAAGCAATGAGTTACGCCGAGTTGCGCGGCTCTAGCGTCTGGATGGCTGCGGAGTGTCGGCTGCTTCCGTCTCAGCTTGAGAAGCATTCTCAGCCTCACGCATCTCGCTCGCAAGCGATGAGAATCGCACCATGATTTCGTTTATACGCATGGCCATGCTGTGGATGGTTCTAATCTGCGCCAGGGATTGCGACGAAAGCTGGCCGGGTTCCAGCAATAACAATTCGGCATTGCCGAGCATGGAGGTCAGGGCGTTATTCACACTGTGCTTCATGTCGGTCATGTAACGCCCGAGAGTAGCCAGATGCTGATATTTGGCAGCTTCGCGTTCCGCCTGTGCCGCGAAACCAAGTGCTTCGACGCGGCGCAATGTCTCGCCCGCCAGCAGCATTAATATGTTTGCCCAGTCTTCGCGCTGCTGTACGTGAAGCACCCGCGGGTAGCGAGCGCGTAATTCCTCCGACTCGCGAGCATCCGCAAGGACGCAAAGAATGACGGCCGGCTCGTGATCGAGTAAACGAAGAACTTCCTGATGTTTCCGCCCGCTGATTGGGCCGACCACAATGAGATCGTGCGTCGACGCGTCGTAATTGCGCCAAAGTTTGCTATTCAAAACTGTAATGTCGGGTGATTTACGCTGTGCCTGCCAACATCCGGCCGCAATTCTTGCGAATTCAGTTTCATCAGTCAGAATCAGGACACTGGCGTTCGGCAAAGGACAATCCATCCCAAGAGTATTCACCCGCAAAGCACGGGGAAATTGTGTTGCACGCTACAATTTTTCCGCTTCCTCCAACGCGGACAGCAGTCGCTTGGTGCTAATTCCGAGATTCACAGCAGCCTCGGTATCTTTTGCTTGCTTGGCAACGTCCACGCGCTCCTGGAGCCGCGAAGCTTCCACGCGCCCCACCGCGAGCGCCTTATCCAGAGCAAAAGCGTGACCCTTTTCTTTCGCATTGGTGGTAGCAGTGCAAACCATCGCTCGCGCAGCCACCGCGCGGCGCAAGTCTTCTGCGGCGCTGCTCGTTTCGCTTACGAATGCGACCACTTCCCACGATGACAACAGGATGCGCGTGTCGCCAAGTTTTACGGTGCTCATGGAGCGGCCGTGCAACGGCGGCGTTGCGATCAATTGCTCCCAAATTTTTTCCATGCACGCTTCGAAATCCAGGGCCTGAGGCGGTGGTTGGTTTTTTTGCGCAGCCTCACTCTGTTGCGAAGTGTCAGCGGCTTTAGGGAGCACGGCCGATACGGGCGCAAGCTCGCTGGCAGTCTTTTTCTGGAACTCGAGACTAAATCCTTTTGCCGCGGATTCGATGACCAGGCGATCAGAAATTTTTGCGGTGTTCTTTTCCAGCGCATTTTCCACATCGGCGCGCAGCCCCAGCAACTTCTCAAATGCCTGGCTGACCGAGCGCTCCGTATATTCTTTTTGGAAAGGTTGTTTCCATTCGTCCGCAAGTTTCTTAATCTTGGTTAGTGGCTCGGCGCCGGACAAACCGGTTTTGCGGCAATCGATGACATGAACATCGCAAGCCTCCAGCTTCGCTATGCCCGCGCGAGTAGCGATCAGATCGGCATGCATTAACTCAATGATCGTGCGGCGCAAGATAAAGTTAAAACGGATAAACGCCAGCAGCGCCGACGGATCGTAGAACATCCCGCCGGCGGCTTCCTTGACTCTGCGCCCCTGCTCGATGAAATTGGTTTTCAGGACTTCGCGCAAGCTTCGAAAACTGTGCAGCGACTGGATCATGACTTCTAGCGGTTCGCACCACGTTAGAATTGCAGGCGCTACTTCACCGAGAATGGGCTTCAAAACCTCCGCGACGTCCGCAAGTTCAATGCGTTTGTGATAAATCTTGGCCGGTGCGCAGAGCGCAAAGTATTGCACCAGCAGAAAGTCGATCTTATCGCGGTCGAAGGTGCTCTTCGTTGGTTTGCGCAGGTGCCGTTCGATCAGCGATTTCAAGCTATTCTCGCTGGCGTTCATCGTCGTCATCTGCAAAAGATGGCGCAATTGGTAGACGATTACGCGCTGGTCCATGGTATCCAGCCAGCTCTGAACCTGGCTGAAGAGCTCTGTATCCGGAGTTTCCGGCAGCTTTCGCTGCGAAAAGGGAATGGCAATGTTTAGTTGTTTTGCTAACGCCAAATAAATCGGGAAAACAGAAACCGCCTCGGCCCATTGGCTTTGGCCGGTCTCGGCAGTTCCGGGCGCCGAAGGCGAAGTCAGATTGCTCATGAGTGCATCATCCAATGGTTGGGACCGCGCAAAAATTTAACCGCCACGGCTTTTTGTCCGCCATGATATTGCACGGCAACCACGGTGGCGTCCGCGGTATAAGCTTTGCGGCTTCCTTCCAATCGGACCTTGTCGTCAAATTCCAGCGGCAAGCTGGAAACGAGAATGGCATGTTCCAACCCCGCAAACTCCACCACGCTGGCTTCCCGCAGACGCGTCGCCCCACCGCGCAGTGCGGTGACCTGTACTGGCAAGCGCACGGCCGCAACCCCGGGAAAAAATCGCGCCAACTGTTCGGTGCAGCTTTGCTGTTCCGCGACAAACGTGGTCTTGTCAAACTGTCTCACGTACGCTCACCTACCCCCGGCTGCAGCGTTAGGATCCATCAGGTTGCCGTCGAGACGCAGGCATGCCAAAGAATCCCCAGGGAAGAGAAGCACGCCTGGCACCAAAAGACATAGCCGTCGCTTCCAGCGAATCGTTAAGAATCAATGGCAGTTATGATTTAGAAAAACGCCGTGATTGCCCCAATCGTCTCAGCCTGAAACAAACTTGTCTCAGCCTCGCGTTTGTGGCGTTCCGGCAACCGCGGATTACTGAGACACTGTTTGCGGCTCGTCAGCGTGAGATTCGGCCTTTACCGCGATGTTGTAACGCTTAAGCTTGCGATAGAGAGTCGCGCGACTAATGCCCAGCATCTTCCCTGCGAGAGCTTTGTCGCCGTTGGCTTGTTCGAACACGCGGAGAATCGTCATGCGCTCCATTTCCGCTAGCGCGGTGGTGGAAAGGGAACCCGCGTCTTGCGCCAGCGCCGTCCCGGAGTCGGATTGTTCGGTGCGGATGGACGGAGGAAGATCCGCAACGTCGATGGTCTGGCGATCCCCAAGAGTCACGGCGCGGGCCACGCAATTTTCCAGTTCGCGAACATTCCCCGGC
>DATNKL010000083.1:0-20531 GCA_035603415.1 Candidatus Acidiferrales bacterium | reverse complement strand
ATGGTCGATTCAGGAATCAGTTCCCTCTCGCGATTAATCCAATTAGCCAATTCGTAGACCATCAATTTGGGAACGTCGGAAAGAATCGCCAAACCGCCGGCCATGTCACCGTACAAAGTGCAATATCCCACGGAAAGCTCGGATTTATTTCCGGTGCTGAGCACCATGGAGCCGAATTTATTGGATAGGGCCATCAGATAATTTCCGCGGATGCGTGCTTGAATATTTTCCTCGGTGACGTCAGGTTTCAAGGTTCCAAAAACTGGCGCTGTCACCTTTAAATAGGCGTCGAACACGCCCCCTATGGGCATAGTGATCATGTCGATCCCGAGGTTTTTGGCTACGGTCTCCGCGTCCGTCTTACTTCCCGGCGACGAATACGGGCCGGGCATGGAGACGCCCAGAACATTTTCGGGTCCCAGTGCATCGACGGCGATGGCAGCGACGACCGCGGAATCGATACCGCCGCTCAGGCCTACTAAAACTTTCTTGAAACCACACTTTTGCACGTAGTCGGCGGTGCCCGTCAAAATTGCGCGGTAAGCGTAGGCGATTTCTTCATGCGGCTGATCGTGGATTTCCCCTTTGCCGGTAACAGTATCGAAGAACACCAGGTCTTCTTCGAAGGCGCGGGCTTGCGCGGCAACTTTACCGTCGGCAGTGAGCGCCATGCTGGCGCCATCAAAGATCAAGCTGTCATCGCCGCCAACCTGGTTCACGTACACGATGGGGCGGCGATGATGGACGGCGATGGAGCGCAACATCTCAAGCCGCAAGCCCCGCTTGTCGATGGTGTAAGGAGAAGCGGAAATATTCAGAAGGACGGTAGTTCCCTGCGCGATAATTTCGGTTACGGGGTCTCGATCGTAGCGGCGATTGGCCCAGAAATTTTTATCGTTCCACACGTCTTCGCAAATGGTGATGCCCAACTGCTCGTGTCCAAGCCCAAAGACGGATTGCCGGTCAGCCGGCTGAAAATATCGCGACTCATCGAAGACGTCGTAGGTGGGCAAAAGCATTTTACTTTGCTCAAAAACAATACGGCCATCGCAAATAAGCGCCGCTTTGTTGGCGATGGATTTCCCAATGGATTTGTCGCGGCCGTTTTTGACGCGCCCGGCATAACCCACAATAGAGGGCAACGGAAGCTTGGCGGCCAGCTCCTTTAATTCCTTGTGATTGCGATCTATAAAAGCGGGTCGTTCCAGTAGGTCCTGTGGCAAATAGCCGCAAAGACAAAGCTCGGAAAAAACGGCCAGGTCCGCGCCTCGTTGATAGGCGGTGTTGGCCAGGCTCAAGATGCGAGCGGCATTGCCTGCAAAATCGCCGACAGTGGGATTAAACTGCGCGAGCGCTATTTTCATGCCCGGATTTCAGGATACGGTTCGTTGCGCTTGAAAGCAAATGGAGCGGGATGCGGATAGTGGACCAATTTGAAATCGGGACTGCTGTCGCGGAAAATCGGTCTGAGCGAGGTGTCCATGCGTATTAGAGAGATCGAACATGGGCAGTTGGCGATGCCACCTGGCAAGGAGTCCGAGGCGCGTAGCTTTTATGAAGATGTACTTGGGATACCGGAAGTTTCAAAGCCCGCCAATTTGGCGAAACGTGGTGGCTGCTGGTTTGTTCGGGATGCGCTAAAAATTCACCTGGGTGTTGAGAATGATTTCCGCCCTGCTCGCAAGGCACACCCAGCACTTCTGGTAGAGGATCTTCCTGCGCTTAAAGCAGTGATTGAGGCCGCTGGCTATAGTTTCGAGGCGGACGAGCCGCTAGAGGGCTACGACAGAATCTATGTGAACGATCCTTTCGGAAATCGAATTGAACTCATGGAGCCACTTTCAAAGTGATGCGTTACTGGTATGTTGATATTGCGGAAGGAAAAAAGAGGGGCCACGGGATGCGGTTATTCCGAAATTCCCAGGGACACTCCTTCCCTGCCGGTTTTCGGGTCGATTTTAAAGGACGGATCGGCGGAGGGCTCCGTCAATTGCATAATGGCCGGGAGCAGTTCGGTATACAGGCTCATCTTATCGAGCAGCGCGGCAGCACCATAACTTGCGGCGAGTGATTTAGCTTCTTCATCGTTAGCGAAGGAGATGGCCAAAGTATATTTAATGCAATTCAGTTGAGCTCTGACAATGGGAGCGGGGAGTTCGCGTTTTTGCGGGAGGTGCAAATCGAGGAGCAAAATGTCAGGTTTCGCGTCCGCAACCAATTGCATGGCGCTGCCAAAGCACCGGGCTTCACCGACAATGTGTATGCGCGGCTCGTCTACGAGAAGCTTTTTGATGGCTTCGCGCATAATTTCGCTGTCGTCGGCTAAGAGTACCTTGATAGGTAATATAGCCTTAACGGTCATAATGTCCTCCTGTCGCCTGGAGACGGAAGTGTTATAGCAGAAGTGGTCAAGCGGCGCTAGTTTTTGTGTCAATGTAGGCTAGGCGACAAAACGGCTGACAGAGCTGCACGGATCGAAGTTCCCCATTAAAAAAGGCTCCTGAAATTACCTCAGGAGCCCTCTGAAAATTTATCCTTCTCGCCAATTAAATGTTCTCGGCAATTAAACGCTGAAGGAGCTGCCGCAACCACAAGTGCTCTTCACGTTAGGATTATTGAATTTGAAACCGGCGCCTTCCACGGTTTCAATGTAGTCGATCTCAATACCGTCCAGGTACATGGAACTCATCTGGTCGACGGCAACTTTCAAGCCGTCAAACTCAAAAATCTGGTCGGTGTCGTTGGTCTGGTTTTCAAACGCCATGTGATATTGAAACCCCGAGCAGCCACCGCCTACGACGGCAACGCGCAAGGCGGCCGGCGAAGGGTTCTGCATAGTCATGATTTCTTTGACTTTGGTGCTGGCAACGGGCGTCAGATTAATCATAATTCCTTTGGCCTCCGGTCGCGAGCTTAAGCCGCGATCCTTGATCTATCTATTATAGCAAACCTTTTGCCCTGCCGCACGACCGACGTTCCTAGTCGTTCCGCACGTGCTTGGAAACCCTGCCTGGCAGTTTTCTGAAAAACGCCGGGGGGCTTCGCTTACAATATGATGCATCTATGACACATAAAGTCACTTTGATACCGGGCGAAGGGATTGGCCCAGAGGTAGCTTCCGCGGTGCGCCGCATCCTGGCCGCGACTGGCGTGAAGATTGATTGGGAGGAGTTGGAGGGCCGCACTGACAAGAGCACCGAGAAGGGGCAATTGGTTAGTCAGTCGGCGGTCGAATCTGTACGCCGCAACCATGTTGCGCTGAAGGGACCGATGGCCACGGCCATTGCCGGTGGCGCGCCGAGCGTAAACGTGGCATTGCGCAAGACACTGGATTTGTACGCGAATTTACGACCGGTGAAGAATCTGCCCGGCGTGAAATCGCGATTCGAGGGCGTGGATGTAGTGTTGGTGCGCGAAAACACCGAGGACCTGTATTCAGGATTGGAGCATGAAGTTGTTCCGGGCGTGGTGGAAAGTTTAAAAATCATCACCGAAAAAGCGTCCACGCGCATTGCGCGGTTTGCGTTTAGCTACGCAAAAAAAATGGGGCGCAAGAAAATTCACGCCATCCATAAAGCGAACATCATGAAATTGTCGGACGGCCTTTTTCTGAGATCGATCCGCACGGTAGCCAAGGAATTTCCTGACATTGAATACCTGGAAATGATCGTGGATAACGCGTGCATGCAAATTGTGTTGAACCCGCAACAGTTCGACGTGCTGCTGCTTCCCAATTTGTACGGCGACGTGATGAGCGATCTGGCAGCTGGGTTGGTTGGCGGCCTCGGAGTGGTTGGCAGCGCAAACATCGGAGATGACGCAGCCATGTTCGAAGCGGTCCATGGCACAGCGCCGGATATTGCCGGGAAAGGATTTGCGAATCCCACGGCGTTATTGTTGAGCAGCATTCTGATGCTGGACCATCTTGGGGAACGCGGGGCAGCGCGGAGCATTGAGGCGGCGCTGGAAAAAATTTATCGCGAGGGCGTGCACACCACTCGCGACATTGGCGGCCAGGCGGGAACGGATGAATTCACCGAGGCGGTAATTAGCGCGCTGAAGTAGAAGGATTCCGTCTTCTTATAAGCGCATTGGTGCAGCGGGAGAATGCATTCGTCGGTGTGGATCCATTTACGGCAACCAACATACTCGCCTGTTTTTAGAAATTAACTTATCGCAGTTATTGTGCACGTTGGTGCGGCTGGCAAAATTTTGTCAAATAAATCGTGTGTCTAATGCCCGCCAGGTAGCATCCAACGCGATTGTGAGACCAGGTGCCACGCTCTTATTCACGATTTTGTTTGTGTCACTATTCCCTGCTCGCGCGCAAACATCACAGCAAAACGAGGTTTCTCACACCGAAAACAAAGAAGCGGATCACAACAAGCCGTCGTTGCTGGCACCCCTAAAATCCGCGACGGAAGACGACACCTATCATCCCATTACTTCACGGCAACGGCTTCGATGGTTTCTGACGAATACGATCGGCCCGCCACATCTTGTGGGAGGACTGTTTACCTCGGCGTTTGGAACGGCGGTGGATAGACCGAAAGAATATGGACCGGGCTGGGCAGGATTCGGCGACCGCTATGGCATTCGGCTTACGGGCATCGTTACTGGAAACGCTATCGAGGCGAGTGCGGGAGCACTGTGGGGAGAAGACCCAAGATATTTTCGTGTCCCGGGCGAGCCTTTTAAAAGAAGAATTTTTAATGCAGTACAACTAACGTTCGTGGCTCGCAGGCGTAACGGCCACTTCGCCCCTGCGTATGCTCGTTATATGGCCATCTCGGGTAACAATTTTCTGTCAAACACATGGCGGGTCGACAGTGAGGCAAATGCTCACGACGCTGTTATTAGGACAGTGGATGGTTTCGCGGGGCGTTTGGCCAGTAATCTTTTTGACGAATTTTGGCCGGATATTAAAAACCTCGCATTTCATCGGTCTCGCTGAAGCTGAATTCTTAACTTCGCCGCTAGACTGAAATCATCAGGCTCAGCAGCGCAACGCCAGCTCGCGGTGAATCCCATAAATTTAAATTAACGTGTGAGCCGCCGGTACTTACGAGTTCCAAGCGACTTTGGAAAGCTGCTGTTTACGGGATTCCCATTCAGAGCCTGAGAGAAGACGCGGGGCCACGTCAATCAGGCGAGGAATGAGTTTGAATACTCTGGCGGCGTTCCAGGGGTGCCCGTCACGGGTGCGATATTCGCGGATGTTGAGGGCATCGGCCATGCTGCTGAAAGAAATATCCTGGACGATCATTTCGGCGAGAAATTTGAGCGTTTGCGTTTCAAGGGGGTCGTCTTCCAGGTGGCGGCAGTCGGCAGCGATGCGCAGACCGAACGGGATCTCTTCGGAGCCGACCTCGGCGGCCACTGGCTCTTCGGGCTTACCGGAGATTTCAATCTCGCGTTCCCACTCGAGCGCGACGAGGCTCCAACCCGCGTCATGCATCTTGGATAAGTAAACGGAAGTGGGGAGGATGGTGACCTTCTCTCGAATGCGGTCGATTTTTTTCACGGGAGTGCCCTCCTGAATTTTCCTTTCGAACGCGAAACTAGACCTGGACCCGTGAGAAGTAAGAGCAACCGTGCGGCCTATTCGATGACCGGTGTAAGTTCAACACGCGAAATTCTCTAGAAATATGGCGAGCGTTGAAACAGAAGGATTTCTGCGAACACGGGATGGATCTGGCCCGATGGCCACCCGCGCCAGACCTCTCGTGCCACCGAGAACGGTCCGGCTTCCCCACCCTTAGTGTCCGATATTGCGACAACTCTCTTCTGAAAACGGACATAGGCAGTGGAGCATTCGCGACCTAAATGACTACAATGTGGTGTTTAGCATTGGCCCGTACAATGCTAGGTCTCATACAAACGGGGGAAAAATATGACCTTTCTCAACGATCTAAAAACCGCGCTGCGGTCTCTCTCCAATGCCAAAGGCCTCACGCTCACCGTGGTGCTGACTCTCGCGCTGGGCATCGGCGCCAACGCGGCGATCTTTACGCTGGTTAGGGGCGTGCTGCTCCGGCCGCTCGTCAATCGCGACGAAAACCGCCTCATCTATATTCGCCAGAACGCTCCGGGCTTGAACGCCGACGACACCACTTTCTCTGTGCCCGAGATCCAGGATCTGCGCGCGAGTATCAAGAGCGTTAAGGAGTTCGGCGACTTTTCTAATTTCGGCTTTACCGTGGTTGGTCTGGGCGAGCCTCGCGGAGTTCAGGCCGGTGTCGTTGGCGGGAACTATTTTGAAGTGATGGGTCTGCACCCCGTCCTCGGGCGCTTGATCGACATGCGCGATGACGGCCCAAACGCTGCGGGCGCCGCGGTGCTAACCTACCGGTTCTGGAGCACGGTTCTCAAGAAAGACCCCTCAGTCCTCGGTAAGACCATTCGCCTGGAAAGTCTCGGCGCACGCACCGCCACTGTGGTGGGCGTCCTCGAGCCATCCGTGCCCTATCCCGGCGAAACACAAATGATGGTCAACGTGGTGTGCAGCCCGCATCACCTATCCGCCACCATGGTTACCGGACGCGTCCATCGCATGACGGAGCTTTTTGGGCGTCTGGCCCCCGGCGCAACATTGGAACAAGCCCGCGCGGAGCTAGTCAGTGTGCACCAGACCATCATGAAAGACCATGCCGACGCGTATCCGGCAAGTGCCAAATTCGGCATCGAAACCAGGCTGTTGCGCGACCAGATTACCTCGCGCGCCAAAACGATCCTGCTCGTGCTTCTTGCGGCGGCTGCCCTGGTCTTTATCATTGCTTGTTCCAACGTGGCCAACTTAATTCTCGCGCGTACCGTTCGCCGTGAAGGAGAACTTGCCATTCGCGCCGCGCTGGGCGCTACAAACTCGGCGCTTCGCCGCACTCTGTTGGCAGAAAGCGTTCTGCTCTGCGGCGCGGGCGCATTGCTCGGCGTATTCAGCGCACGCCCGATGGTTTCCATCCTGGGGAGCTACGCTTCGCGATTCTCGGTGCGCGCACTCGATCTGGAAGTGGACTCCAGCATGTTGTGGGTCGGAGCCGGCCTGGCGCTTATCGCCGCCGTGGTCTTGGCATTTGTACCGCGCCTGCCCTCTGCAGACAGCTCCAATGGTATTGGCCTTCCGAGCGGCAGCGTGCGCATCACCGGAAGCACCGGCCGCCGCCTGCGGCTCTTCGCGGTGACGCAGATCGCCGCGTCCTTCTTGCTGCTGGCGGGCGCCAGCATGCTGGTGAAAACGCTGCTGTCTCTGCAATACGCGCAGACCGGTCTGGACACCGACCACGTTCTGACCATGGACGTTCCGTTGATGTCGTATGGCAAGACACCCGAGCAGATCGCCGGTTTCTATCGCGAGACCATCCGCCGGGTCTCGGAACTTCCTGGCGTGGATAAAGTCGCGGTCAGCATGAGCGTCCCTTGGCGCGACGCGGGCGGCTTTGGTCCCGGCCTGCAGTTCACTGCCGAGGGTCATGTCAAAAATCCCGGTGAAGAGGACCAACGGGCCCACTTTCGCGCTGTCTCGCCAGGATATTTCGCCGCCCTGGGCATCCCCATTGTCGCTGGACGTGATTTCAATGAGTCCGATCGCATCGGCGGAGAGCACGTCGCGATCATCACGCAGAGTGTTGCGCAGCGCATGTTTCCCAATCAAGACGCGGTCAACCGTCATGTCACGTGGACAGACCCAGTGATAAAGTTCATCCCGGGATTCACCCCTGACCCGGTGCGCATCGTGGGCGTCTACGCCGATTTCGACGACGAGCACGTGATACCTGGCCCGCAAATGACTATTTATCATCCCTTCGAGCAGCTAATGTTTGGCGGCGATCTGTTTGTGCGCACCGGCGCAAATCCGTATGGACTGATAGCGCCGATCTCACGCATCATCCATGACATGTCGACGGATCAGCCTGTCGAACACGCCATGACTCTTTCGGACGTCCGCTCGGAAGTACTCTCGGCGGACCGGTTGAACTCGATTGTATTTGGAGGCTTCGCGATCGTGGCCCTGGCAATTGCCGTGGTGGGCGTGGCGGGCGTGCTGGCGTTTTCGGTCAGTGCGCGAACGCGGGAATTTGGCATTCGGCTGGCGATCGGGTCGCAGCCGAGCCGCCTCCTGGCGGGCGTTATCGGTCAAGGCGCCCTCATGGCTGCAGTCGGTGTTATTACCGGCACCGTGCTTGGATACGGGATAGCGCGTCTGGCAAACAGATATTTTGACGGTATGCAAATGCCGAGCATGCTGCCAGTGGTAGCCTCGGCGTTTGTCCTGTTGGCCGCCGCGGTCGTCGCTTCGGCGCTGCCAGCAGCGCGCGCCGCGCGTGTCGACGTTATACAAGCCCTGCGGTCGGATTAATCTCCTAATTCAGTAGCCGTCAAAGTCGCTTGTCAGTTCGCAACTGTTTCGTGAGAGACTACCGGCGAATTATTCGACTGGAGACTCCCAATGAAAACGCTCGCAACGATTGCCCTGACGCTTACTCTGCTTACTGCTGTATTCGCCCAGGACGTGATGCAGTACGGCGTCAAACACATCAAAGTGTTGGCCGAGGACGACAAGGTTCGCGTACTGCATTTCACTCCATCCAAGGGCGACAAGACTCCCGTTCATTCCCACCCCGAAACGGTGTTGTACGTTATTAAGGGAGGCAAAATTAGCACCACCTTGCCCGACGGAACCTCGACGGTAGTCGAACTAAAACCCGGTCAGGCCTCCTTGCGCGCTCCGGTCACCCATTCCGACGAAGCGCTCGATGACATCGACGCCATCATCATCGAACTTAAAAAGTAACGTTCGTTCAGCGATTGAGTGGCGTGAGCGTGCAGTAGAGACCTGTTTCACGGCGCGTAGATTTGGTAGACCATCAGGTAGACGATCACACCGGTAACGCACACATAAAACCATAGTGGCAGCGTCCAGCGCGCGATGATGCGATGTTTGTCGAAGCGCTCCAGCAAGGCGCGGCGCAGCGTGATGAGAATCAGGGGAACGATTACGATGGCCAGAATGGTGTGCGACGTGAGCAAGACGAAATAGACCGGGCGGATCCAGCCCTGTCCATGAAATGGAACGTGGCCAACGCGGTAGTGGTACAGCAGGTAGGAAAATAAAAAAACCGTGGACACCGCAAACGCCGAAATCATGAAGCGCTTGTGGATTTGAACTTTGTTATTGCGAATGGCGGTGTAGCCGCACGCGAGCAGGATGCCGCTGGTACCGTTCAAAAAGGCATTTAGAGCGGCGTGAGAAAACATAAAGAAGCTAGTGCGTCACCTCTGGGCTGTTTTCAAATGAACATTGCGCACGAGAAAAAACAAGCGAGTCGCTTCACCGCGGAATTTTGTCGTATGCCATGAGAGCCAGCAGCAACGGAATGTGCAAGACCGTGGCGTGCATGAGCCACTTGGCGCGCGCGTTGGTCTTGGTGCTGGCGGCCCAAAGAGCTACCTGAACCAGAGCGGTGCTCACCACCAATGCGCCAAAAAAGTATAAAACGCCCGCAAGACCTAGCAACGCCGGGAGCAAGCTCACCGCGACAAGGCCGGCGGCGAACCATATAATCTGACGAAACGTGCGCGTGCCATTGCGATCGACTACCGGCAACATGAGGATGCCGGCGCGCGCGTAGTCTTCGCGGTACATCCACGCGATGGCATGGAAATGTGGGAACTGCCAGAAAAAAAGAATGGCGAAGAGCAGCCATGCGCCGCGGTCCAGCGAGCCGCTGGCGGCCACCCAGCCGATCATGGGCGGGACAGCGCCGGGAAAAGCGCCGACAAAAGTCGCCCACACGGTGCGCTTCTTCAGCGGAGTGTAGGCAAGAAGATAGCTCAGGCAAGTGAGCGTGCCGAGGGCGCAGGCCAGCAAGCCACCAACGAGATAAAGATCAACGGCTCCGGCAATCGATAGGACCACGCCGAAAAGCAAGGCTTCGCGCGGCTGAACAACACCGGTGGGAAGCGGGCGGCCTGCAGTACGGCGCATGAAGCGGTCGGAATCGCGCTCAATATAATGATTCAGCGTGGCGGTTCCCGCCGCGATGAGCATGGTGGCAAACACGGTATGCAGCATGTGCAGCCAATTCACCGGGCCCCGCGCGCCCATGTAATAGCCGGCGGCGGTGGTGATCAGAACGAGGAAAGAAACGTCAGGCTTGGTCAGAGCGACAAAAGCATTAGCGCGAGAGGAGAGCGTCAACTCGGTGGTGCGCGCAGTACTCATTAAATGGCCACCGGCCGCTGCGTGGCAGCAGGCAATTCCCTTTTGCGTGGGACCAGACGGTAGCAGAGTAAAACAATCAGGATGGAAACGCCAAAGAGTATTGCGCCGACGACGGTGTGCAGAACGGTGAGCGTAACCATCAGCGGCATCGGCTGCGGAGCATCGGCGGTGGTCACGCGCGACCAGTAGGCGCCGAGGCCGAGAAGGAGCTGTGTGCCCAGGATGGCATGCAAGAGTATGCGCGTCTTGGAGATGGCGGCGGACTTCTCAAAGCGCCTGCGCAGCACCGCAGCAATCCAAATCACCATGCCGAGAACGATCAACGCTCCTAGCATGTGCGGCCACACCGGAATTTCCTTGTGGCGAAAGCCGGCTCCTAGAATGACCTGCAAATAAATCACCGCGGCATTCGCAATGGCGAGGGAGTGAATCGATGGCGAGCCCGCGTCTTCCAGTTGAGGCTGGTCGGAAATCCACCAGCGGCTGGTGAACACGGCGATGCTCAAGAGTGCTGCAAAGACAATTTGCGCGAAGCACGCGTGCATGACCGGCAACCAGTAATGAAGCAACTGGCGTACCACTTCTCCGCCGAGCACGGCTTGGGCTGCAATTCCAGCGACCGCGATCACGCTGAACCATCGCAGCCAGCGCCGCTCGTCTTTGGCCCATACCCAAACAGCCAGAACGACGGAGAGCAGACCTAAGATTCCCGCGATGACGCGATGAGAGTGCTCGTAGCGGATGCCCCCCACCATTGGTGGCGTCAGCGTGCCATAGGACAGCGGCCAATCTGGAACGGAGAGCGCGGCCTCGTTGGACGTAACCAGTGCGCCAGCGATGAGTAGGAGGACGGTCCAGCAGACGACAAAAATGGCAAACCGATGGACAGACGGATGGTAAGTGGTCGTCATTGGTCCAAGTCCCAACGGCGGATTATACATGAGTGGTGGATGCGCGCTAACGGGAAAATGGCGTCAAATCCTTCAAAAATTTAAAACTAAACGGTGGAACTGGCCTCAATTCAGTATAGGCCTATTTAAACTTGCGTTGCCGCAGCGGGGATAGCTGGCGGCGCAACTGCCGCGGTCGAGGTTTCGAGGCCGATAGCGCGCAGGACCAAGTCTTTCAGCGCGGCTATGAAGTATGGCGAATCGCCCAACGAGGGCATCATGCGAAACGTTTCGACGCCGAGCTTTTTGGCTTCGTCGCGAGCCTCGATGTTGATTTCGTGAAGGGTTTCAATGTGTTCCGTGACAAAGGAAATGGGCACCACCAGAATTTCCTTTACGTCTTCGTGGGCCAGGCGCTCGATGGTGCTCGTCAATGGCGGCTGGAGCCATTTCGCCGGGCCAACGCGGCTTTGATAGCAAAGAATGTGCGTACGAGGCCAGCCAGGAAATTGTTGTGCGCCCCGCTCGCAGGTCAAACGTACGGTCGCTTCAATCTGTCGCGGGTAGGGGTCGCCCTTTTCGACCAGGCTCATTGGGAGGCCGTGCGCGCTGAAGACCAGATGAATCCGGGAGCTATCCGGAAATTGCCGCAGCACACGGCCGATGTTTTCAACCAGAGCGCGGATATACAGCGGATGATTGTAGAAGCTTTCCACCACGCGTTCTGGCGGGGCACCCCTGGACGTCGTCCACTTCGCGCGATCGGCTACGCGGTGCCATTCTTTCATGCTGCTGAGCGTGGTGGCGTAGGAATAATGCGGGTAAAGCGGGAGCAACACAATTTCCTCAAGTGGTCCGGCGTGGCGCAGGGTGTCCAGGGCTTCGACGCTCATGGGATGCCAGTAACGCATGGCCACCACGGCCACGGCGTCGATGTAGGGCGTGAGCGCACGCACTAAGCGCACGCGCTGACGCTCGGTCAGGATAGCTATGGGAGAACGGCGGCCGATTTGCGCGTAACGTCCCATGACTGGTTTCGAGCGGCGCGATGAAATCAGTTTGGCGATGGGTTTTCGGAGCAGACCGAGAGGGCCAAGCGGGATAATGTCGGGATCCAGAAACAGGTTCAGCAGAAATGGCTCAACGGCGGCCAGCGAATCCGGGCCGCCAAGTTGAAACATTACAATGCCGACGCGCTTCTTTCCCGGCACTTATTTACCCCGGTGCAGTGAATTTTTGAGGCGCTCGATGTCTTCGTGAAGCGCGGCGGCGCGACGCGCTACTGAGAGATAGTACGCAAAGAAAATGCCCCAGGCGATGAGATAGGCGGCAAAGATGCTGTTGAGATTTTTCATACGGCCTCCGCTTCGTGACGGACCATTTCGAGTTCACCGCGCGCGGCTTCCATAATGTAGCGTGCACGCATCAACAACACCATGAGTGCCAGCATGGCGAACCAGGAAAAAAAAGTTACCCACCACATGGTGGGATCAAGTCCCGACCCCGGGCCGCCCATGATCACCGGCTGCGGATGCTGGGTGCGCCACCATCGGATGGAGCCAAAAACGAGTGGCACATCGAGAAACGCGAAAATACCGAAGAGCGCGCTAAAGAGCGCGCGGCGTTCGGGCTCTTGCACTAGTGTGCGCAGAACAAGAAAGCAAACGTACAACAGCCACAGAATAAGCGTTGATGTCAGACGCCAATCCCAAGTCCACCAAATGCCCCACACGGGATGAGCCCAGATCGGTCCGCTGACTAGAACTACGGAAGTGAAGACCAAGCCCACTTCCGCGGCTGAAACACTGAGCCAATCCCATTGCGGCTGGCGGCGAATTACGTAAAGAATGTTGGCGAGGAAGCAAATAAAGAAGGCGGTGAGACCTGTCCACGCGCTGGAGACGTGAAGATAAAAAATACGCTGTATCGGCCCCATCGTGCGTTCCGTGGGAGCGATAAAAAATGCGCCATACGCCGCCGCGCTTACCAGAAAAAACACGACTATAGCGGCCAGGACTTGCTTCTTCATGCTAATTATTCCTCCAGAAGATATTCGCCGAAAAGCCATAGCGCGGTCAAAAAGACCACGTCAAAAACCACCAGGAAGCCGATGCCTTTCCATTCGACATACGGCGAGGCGTCCAAAAGTCCGATGGTTACCTGCGTGCTGGACACCAGCACGGGCGTGAGCAGCGGCAGCAATAAAAGCGGGAGCAGCAGTTCGCGCATGCGGGCCTGCGCGGAAATTGCGGAAAGCGCGGTGCCGGCAATGGAGACTCCGAGGCTGCCAAGAAAAAATACCAGGAGAAGTTGGCCGAGCACGCGCAGCACCGGCACGTTATACAAAACGGCAAAGACTGGAAGCATCAGCATTTCCGTGAAAAGCAGGAATAAAGTGTTGGCGATAAGTTTGGCTAGGAAAATGGCGAATGGATCGCTGACGGATAAGCGCAAGGCGCTGAGGGTATCGTTGTTTTGTTCGCGCAGAAAACAGGGCTGCAGCATGAGCGAGGCGGCAAAGAGAAATGCAAGCCATAGAAGTCCTGGGCCGAAGCGGCGCGATTCATTGTAGGTGGGATCAAAGGTGAAGCTGAACAGCACCACGACCATCAAAATAAAAACAACCGTGGTGGTCAGCAGTTCCCTGCTGCGAAACTCCGTGCGGAGTTCCTTGCCGAGCAGTGCGGTGGTACTGGAGAGCAAGCTCATTCAGGCGTCGGCGAAGGTCAATATGGAGCGCACCTCCGCGCCGGTGCGCGTGTCGGCGACGATTAATCCTGCATCGAGACGAATGGCGCGAGTGGCGAGCATGGAAATTTCCGATTCGCCGTGGAGGCTCATGAGAATGGTGCAGCCAGTGTCGCGGAGCCGCCGGAGTGCGGCCGCCAGCCATGCTACGCCCTGCGGGTCGAGGCCGGTGCTGGGCTCGTCCAGCAGCAGGATGGAGGGCTCATGCAACAGCGCACGCGCGATGGCCACGCGTTGGCGCATGCCGCGCGAGAAAGTGCGCACGAGAGAATCCCGGCGCTCGAACAAGCCAACTTCGTGCAACAGTTTCTGCACACGGGCCGCGGCATTTGGCGTTTGCTGCAGCCGCGCGAAGAGCAATAGATTTTCTTCGGCGGTAAGCTCGTCGTACACCATGGTGGCGTGAGCAACAAAACCTGCACTGACCTTCGCTCCGATGGTGTCGGTCTTCAACGTACTTGCGGCCGCTCCTGTAGCTGCTCCAGCGACCGACGGGAATGTTAATTCCCCTGACGTTGGACGCACCAGTCTGGCGGCAATGCGCAGCAGCGTTGTTTTACCCGATCCGTTGCGCCCGGCCAGCGCCACACATTCGCCTGGCGCGATTTCAAAACGGATGCGCCGCAAGGCCGCGAGACCGCCGTAACGCTTTTCAATATTTTCAAAGCGGATGCCGATGGGAATAAAACCGGGCGACGTCACCACATTGCCTCAAACGCGCCTTGAGAATACAGGGAGCGAATCGAGAGGATTGCGGGGCGGCGGCGCGTCAAAGCTCAGCCTCGAACGAGGTCGCGCAGAACCTTTTCCGCACGCGCTCGTTCCGATGCGTATTCGTCGTCGGGAATGGTGCCGGCCTGGTGGCGAAGCTCCAGGCGGAACAGCTGATCTTTCAAATATTCCAGGCTGGTGGCGACGGCGGCGTTCACATTTTCCATCGTCGGTGTGGAAGCACTGCCCTGCGAGGTGGTCGCAGAATTTTTCTTCGAGCGTAACTGAGAATCTGACGCCGTAAGTGGTTCGGCGGGAATCTCCACGGGTGCAACAGTTACCGCAACGGGCTTGCGGGCTAGCAAAATTGCGCCGACGGCGAAAACTCCCACGAAGCCTGCGACGAGAGGCCATTTCAGCACATCAAGCCGTCCGGGGACTTGCTGAATATTTGCGGACGCGGCAGCGCCTTGCGCCTCTTGCCCGAGCTGTCCCTGATCTGCGGCGCTGTTTGCACCGGGAGGAGGTGCCGAGCCAGAGACATTCACGGCGAGAGGCGTGTTCGCGGCGAGATTTTCGCGGCCGTAAATGGCCATTCCCTGTTCCTGTCCACCGGCTTGCAAACCTTCGCCGGCGATTTGCACGCTGGGCGGTGCAACGACGAGGAGGCGGCGCGCTGCGTAGGCCGAGGGAGGAATTTTTACGGTCGCGGTATTGTTCCCATAAGGAATTTCGTAAGAATAGCGCACCGTGTTTTCGCCCGGCCGAAAAGCGTAAGCGATGGCGAAGTGGCCTTTGCTCTTGTCGATGGGAGCCTGCACTACCGGCATTCCCGTAGGGCCGGAAGCAGCTACCTGTTGTAACTGGGCACCTTCCGGCACGGAAAATTCAAAATTGCCATCGGGTCGAAAATAAGCTTGAGGCGGCTTGGTGCCATTCTGTAAGGAATATTCTTCGCCGACAATCAGAGTCGTGCCGTTGGGCTGAAAGAAAACGACTCGAGTGGTGGCGGCAATGGCTTTGGGGTCTTTGGTTGGCTCGTATACCGCGACTTCCACATCACTCTTGCCGGGCGGCACCGGCTGATGAAAATTAATACCGCGATACACGGCGCGTACCAGCATCGGTTGAGCACCCAATCCCGCGTTGTCAAATGTAAATCTTCCTTGTGCGTCGGATTGCGTATTTGCGACCGGCTGCATGCCGCCCTGCAATTGAATAAGCATCACCGTGACGCCCGATGCGGGTTTTCCAGTGGTGCCGTTTTTTACCGTGCCGTGTACTGTGCCCGCTCGCGAGCCGCCGCCGGTGACGCACAGTAAAATCGCCGCACAAAATATCTTTGCGAGCTTTGGGGACACCTGCTTCACTGCGGGCCTCGGGCGGCGGCAGCGGGGCGAGGCCCGCGGGGCCTGCGCACTTGCGATTCCGTAACCTGATCAATTTCAGCGAGCACCAGCGCCGCTTCAGTTTCCAGCGACACCTTCATTGCCTCGAAGTCCCCTTCTGAATATTTCCCGGAGCGAAATTCGAATCGCAGATCGCGCAAATTATCGTAGATACTGTCGCGTCGCTCCAGCAGTTGATCGAGTTTGGTGCGATGGGGAGCCAAGTCGGAAGCATCGGGCTGAATATAAAAAATAAAAATTAAGGTAGCGGCCGCGAGCGCGAAGCATGCACCCAGCACCGCCCAATCTGTGGCGGTCACGCCGTTTAGAATGGAAGCCGTGAAATAATTCATCAATCCTGCGTCTCCCGAGCAACACGCACCCGCGCTCGCTCCAGCATCTCTGGGGAGATGCCGCTGTGATCTGACACGCTGCTGACGGCGTGAACGGGACGCTTGCGCCAGCGATTGATCACAAAGAGAACCAGCACGAGCCCGATAGCCAGATAAACCGCGGGCATGCTCCAGGCCACCAGGCTGAAACCGGAGTGCGGCGGCTCGGCGTAAACTTTTGTGCCGAACTCCTGGACGAAGGCCTGGGTGATGGTGTCTTCGGAATCGCCGCGCGCTAGGCCCTGGTCCACTTCCTTAAGCATGGCGGTAGAGACGGTGCAACCAACGTGATTGCACTGCGACAAAACCTGATTGCAACCGCACATGCACATGAACTTGCCACCGATTTGGTGCGCGCGATTGGAGGGCTGCTGCGCCAGCAGCGGCAACGAACTTGCCGCACAAAACAGCATCGCCAGAAAAATAATGCGGGCCTTAATCATGACCTTCTCTCAGTGTTGGCGAAGGTGTCAGCGCTCCCGCCAGAGATTTGACCCGCGTCGGTTCTTGCACCGCGGACAAAACCAGCACTGCACGCCGGTTGGGCAGGAGCGCCACTAAAGTTCCAAGCACAACGATCACGCCTCCGAACCAGATGCACTTCACGAGCGGGTTGAGATACACGTGAATTACCGGGGCCTGGGTATCCGGGCTTTGTCCGGCATACACGACATATAGATCCTGTTTCAGCGTGGAATAAATCGCCACCATGGTGCCAGAGGCCTGGTTCGCTGGGAAAATACGGCGCTCCGGATAAAGCATCATGACCGGCTTATTATCGCGGGTTACTTCGATGATCATGCGCTCGGCGGTGTAGTTTTTTTCCTGCTTCGTGTCGAAATTCTGCAGCAGCAAGGAATAGGGGCCGATCTGCATGCTGGAGCCAATCTGCATTTCTTTTTGCACGTCGCGATTGAAGGCCGTCCCGGCAATGCCGATGAAAATCAGAACCATGCCCATGTGCACGATGTAGCCGCCGTACCTGCGGGTATTCCGCATCGTCAAATCCACGGCGGAAGCCAGGAACGAGGCGCCCGAGCGCGCGCGAATTACTTTGGCGCCGCGGTAAAACTCCATGGTGATAGTCGAGGCTACGAAGACGCAAAGGATCAGGCAGATCAAAGAATAAAATTCGCGAACACCAAGCGGGAAGGCGATAGCTCCGGCGATAAGACCCATCAACAGCGGCCAGCCAAAATTACGCTTGAGGCTATCGAGCGAAGTCTTGCGCCAGGCCAGCAAAGGTCCGACGCCAGTAAGAAATAAGAGCAACAAGCCGATCGGAATATTTACTTTGTTAAAGAACGGCGTCCCTACGCTGATGCGGTCGCCGGTGAACCACTCGGAGAAAACGGGGAAAAGTGTGCCGGACAGAACGGCAATGCAGGACACCAGCAAAATCAAATTATTAAAAAGAAAACTGGATTCGCGGGAGACGATGGAATCCAGCTGATTTTCACTCTTCAAATAATCACGGTTCTTGAAATAGGCGGCGAGGCATACGAGAAGAATCACGACGATGAATCCCACGAACCAGCTGCCAATGTTCGAGCTGGCAAAAGCGTGTACCGAGCTGACCACGCCGCTACGAGTGAGAAACGTGCCCAGAATGCATAGCAGAAACGTGGAGAAAACCAGCCACACGTTCCAGACCTTCATCATGCCGCGCTTTTCCTGCATCATCACGGAATGCAGAAACGCTGTGCCGGTAAGCCACGGCAACAGCGAAGCATTTTCGACGGGATCCCAGGCCCAGTAACCCCCCCAACCCAAAACGGCGTACGCCCAATGCGCGCCGAGCAAAATTCCGGCGGTCTGAAAACCCCACGCAATCATGGTCCACTTGCGCGTGAGGTGAATCCACTTTTCGCCTGGATAACGTGCCAGTAGTGCGCCCAAGGCGAAAGCAAATGGAATGGTGAAACCGGTGTAGCCGGAATAAAGATTCGGTGGATGAATCACCATTTCGGGATATTGCAGCAATGGATTGAGGCCATTACCGTCGCCGCGAGCGACCAGGTCCATCGCGCCACTCACTCCCGGAACGCCCAGAGCCTTGAAGGGGCTGGCAACAAAATTATTTAGCGTGAGGAAAAATATCTGCACGCCGGCGAGCACCACGCCGACGTACGGCATCAACTCGCCATTTTTGTTGCGATAGGCGATCAGCGCGGAGAAAACATAGACCGCCAACAGGAAGCTCCAGAACAACAGCGAACCTTCCTGCCCAGACCATAGCGCGGCGACTTTATAAAACGGGGAGAGGCTGCGATTGCTGTGAGCTACAACGTAAGCAACGGAAAAATTATCGCTAAAGAAAAGGTATTCGAGGCTAAGGGTGGCTAGAAATATCAGGCCGCAGGTAGCAAGTCCCGCCTGGCGGGTGCTTTTTACCAGCAGCGGATGGCGCGTGCGAATGGCGGCGATCCCGCCGACAAACGCATACACCGCACACACAAAAGCCAATAGCAGTGCAAAAGAACCAAATACATCCACCGAGTCCCCACTTCCTCCCCCAACGAGGAGTGTTACATAGTGCTGGTGCGCGCTTCCCCACCCGCGGGAGCCGCGGTGCCACCCGGAGCAGCTTCGTATTTCGACGCGCACTTCGCCTGCACGTGTTCCGCAACAAAACGGCCGTCTGCAGCGGGGCGGCCTTCTACCAAGGCCTGTGATTTATCTACAAAAGTATCTGGGAGCGGCTCGCTACCCACGTAACTCACCGGCAGCGACTTCCCTTCCCCTTGCAATACAAAATCCACGCGGCCGGAAAGGCGGTGAATGCTTCCCGGCTCAACCGTGCCGCCCACGCGCATGCGATGGCTTAACGATGCGCCCTGCAGAGTTTGCAGTTCCGCTATGGTGTGATAGTAGGTCTTGCTCTCGCCGTATCCCAGCCAGGCAAGAGCGGCGAGCGAGACAACGATGACGCCGATGCCAATCCCAAATTTTGCGCGTTTCTGCACAAGTACACCTCGCTGCGGCCCGAATCCCAATGAAGCCGATTCTATCACAGCTCAAAAGAGCGAGTTGGCATACGGCAGCCGGCGCAAATCATCGCAGCTAGCGGCTTGCGGGCACGGCAAGGACGTCCTGAAAGCGCGCAATTGCCGCGGTTACGTCGGCAGGATTTGAATGGTCTAACGCGAACGCTCGACCATCGTCGAGCGCCAATTCGCAACCCAACTGCGCGGACGCGAAGCGGTCGATCAGCGGGGTCAGACTGGCGGAGATAAACGCCAGGCGCTTGGGTTTTAGCGAGCGGCGAATCCGCGTGAAGAGCAGCGGCAGGCGCGAGATTAATGCGTTGTGTAAGAAATCGGTTCCGCTGGATTGCATGTCCAACGGACATTCGAGTATGTGCGTCAGATAAATCCCACGTCGCTGAAACTCCGATTGAATGGCATCGGCGGATTTGCCGGCGGATGAGATGCCAGCGGCGGAGACCAGATTCGCGGCTTCCCCGAAGTGCGCGTCCTCCGGCGAATACAGGAACTCCGCCGACGCTTCGGGAGAAAACGCCCCGAGCAACAGCGTGTGAAGATGAATCGGGCGGTACCGCGTGGCCCATTCGAGGCGTTGCAGACGTTGCGCGATGTGTTCTGAAGACGCAGGCTGGCCACAGCCGTCGCACAAAATTTCTGGAGTATTTGCAGTCATCGATGCTTAGCAATGTAATGCAGCGGACGAGCGGAGAGCAAACAGAGCGCGGGATTACGCAGAAATTATGAGGAAACAGGCGTGTCGGAAGGCAGCTTGGCGCGCAGGCACCATTTCAGTTCCTGGCTGATTTCCGTGATTTCCATTCCAGCCATGACGATAAATTTGCAGCTCAACATCTCGCGAGCCTCGTCGTCATCCGGGAGCTGGCAGGAAACGCGGCAATATTGGCACTCCTGGTTCCAGCAAAAGCGTCCGTAGGGAATCGTTTCGGGGCTGATGAATTGGAAGCAGCGCAGTAGCGAGTTCCGTTCTGGGACCTGGAATTTCTTTCCCAGTAACGTGATCTCCACGAGTTTTTCGTAAGGGCGGAACGGCTCGGACATGTACAGATTCCTCCGCGCCCGGGCCCAGACTCAAAGGCGAACCGAACACGTCTTCAGATTAGTCTCCCGAGGGGATGGCAACAACCAGAGGTATTGTGGAGAGTTGCGAATGTGCCAAGGGCTTGTTTTTAACA
>DATNKL010000088.1:0-8084 GCA_035603415.1 Candidatus Acidiferrales bacterium | reverse complement strand
CAGCCCGAACCCCAGCCACATCCCCGCTTATCGGCGAAACCACTTTGCTCCAATGTCCGCCGCCATCGGTGGTCCTCAAAATCGTCCCGCTACGCCCCACAATCCAGCACACCACTTCACTCGGCGCCGACCCCGCCAGCAGCTCCGCCTTCACTCCACTGTTTTGCGCCGCCCACGTGACCCCGCTATCCACCGACCGTTCAACTCCTCCCGCAACTCCCAGCCGCCACCGCACCGTCCCGCTGGACGCCACAATAATCCGCCCATGGCCAGTCTTTTCAGCTAAACCAGAAGACTCATAATTCGCCGCCACTTCGGCTTGCGCTGCACTGCCTGCCACACTGCGCCCAGCTTCTTTCTGCACAACTTCATTCTTATTTACGGACTTCTTTGCAAGCTCAGGCGGCAATGGAGGAGCCGCCGTCATAACAGCTTGTCGCGACGAAATATCCGGTTTATTCTCAGCCGCTGCCCGCGACGCGTAATCCTTGCCCTGGCTTTGGAGCTGACGAGTATACGCGCGAGGACTCGCTTCGCCAGCGACAGCGCCCATTTCATTCGCAACTGCGTCCGATGACGAATTTGCAGGCGCACGAAGGCCGTCATACTCCTCGCCTGGCTGCTTAACTCTGCTGTCATCCTTCCGCCGCCCGTTCAACGGCTTGGTTTTCGCAAAGGGTTCAGATGAAGGCGCAGCCGGCATCGGCCGCGGCGCACCCAGGCGTTCCTCCCTCGGCTGCTCTTGTGCCACTTGCACTTTGTCAACGGGGCTCAGCGTTTGCACTTTGTTGTCACGAGCCGCAAACCAAACCAGCAGTCCCGCCGCGATCGCCCCCGCGGGAGCAGCCCATCGCACTGCTCTAAAACCACGGCCGCGCGAAATATCCTGCGGCGCTTTCGACGCACTCGCAGGCGCTGTCATCCTTAATCCCGGCCTTTGTATCGCCGCACCATCCGCATGTATCACGCCAGTGGGCACCTGCTCCTGCATCTTCAAATCATTTTCCGCCTCAACCTGCAACGAAATTTCATCCGTCGCTCCCAGCTGCCTCAGAACTTCCTGGCATCGCGAACAATCGCCGATATGTTCCTTCGCGGCATCCGTCTCCTCGCTCGAAAGCATGCCTTCATGAAACGCGGCCAACGTCGCAGCATCCAGACACGCGTCTCCCTCATTTCGCGCGCCACCAGCGTCGCGACGCAAATGTCGCGCTAACGCCTGCTCAAATTTCCGTTCTCGTTCGTCGTGACTCATACCTGCCCATCATCCTTAGAACGAACCCGCCCTACTTTCTTGCGTCACCCTGAAAGGTCGCGCACTCCACGGCACCAAATACCAAAAACACGCGAAGCGTGCCCCATCCTTGCGTCTTCGGCAAGGGTGGGTCTGGATTTTTCTTTTCGTTGCGCCATAACGACACTGCTCAACTCTCACGTCTCGCCTCTCGCATTTCTTTCCCATCAATCTCATCTCTTCGCGCCGCACCTCGCGAAAACAATTTATCCAGATCCACCGGCGCATTTTCTGCGGCATATTCAAAGCACAGCGCAATCTCCGCCTCACTCATTCCACCGCTCCTGTCGTCGCCATTCGCCGCTCCAGATCCTCCGCGCAAGTTCTCCTCTACCGCGCGCCGCACCTCTCGCCGCACTTTTTCCAAGTGCCGCGACACGCTGGACTCATGCTCTTCCAACGCGCGCCCAATCTCCGCCAGTTTTTTCTCTTCGGCGTAATACATCCGCAATCGCTCCACATCCCGCGCATCCAGATTGTCGAGCGCCGTTTGCAGCGCCTCCGTAAACTTCAGCAAATATTTCACGCGATGCGGATCGGCGGCGGCCTGCAAGACACCAGCCGCAACCGGACGCTGTGTGCCATCTCCCCGGTCTTCATCCCCCAGTTCCTCAAATTTCCGCCCCGCCCGAATCTTGTCCACGTGCCGTTGCGCCAACACCGCGCGCAACCACGTCTTCAAGCTGCTTCGTCCATGAAAATACCGGAGCAGCGACCCACGCCGCTCCGCACTCAACCCGTACAGCTCCGCGAAAAGCGAATCGGCCAACTCCTCGGCCTCCGCTGCACCGCCGCTTCTCTTAAGCATCGCCCCGGCGCACGCCCGCAGGTAGCCCCGGTAAATGCCTACAAAATGCTCCCACGCTTCCGCCACCCCATCCGCGCAAGCACAAGCCAACCCCAGATCCGCGAGCCGCAGCGCACCCACGTAGGCATGCAACTCTTCGACACTGGCTTGCTCATCTCGAAATCTCGCCTCCACGCATCGCGCCAATTCCTCCGCAAATCGTTCGGCAGAAATTCCCCATTTTTTGATATCCGCCAGCGCACACCATTCCGCCAATTTTTCAGGCTCGCCCTGCAAAATTTTAGCGAGTTCGCCCCGCCTTCCGGCGTCGTCCCCAGCGCCCTTTTTCACCTGCATGTCCATAAGATTCAATCTGATTCGGCTATCCCGTGAGAATATCCCCATCCCCGGCAAATCCATACACAATTGCGAGGCACCCCTAATCCACTTTGCTGTATCCTATAACTATGTTGCGCCCCTATGCCCCGCAACCCAACCGCTATCGGCGGGTTAGAATACGGTACGAACTCAGCGTTTGTGGGATGTGAATAGCAATAGCGACTTGGTGACGCTGGTACCAAAGTCCTATTCGATCTCTCCGGGCCCGCTACGTACTGTGATACTTCTAGGAAGAGAACACTCTTTCCTGGTTGGCTGCGGGCGTCGTGCCCTCTAATTCTCAGCCCAAGGCGGTATCTTTTTTAGGCGGGCTTACGGATGACGACAATGATTTCAGATTTACCAACGAAGACCACCATGGGAGTCGGTTTCGGCGCTAACCGATCGCGCTCCACGGCGAATCAAGAAGCCTGGCGCCGGGCCATTGGCACCCGACCGGTTGCCGCTCGGCTTGAACTTCTCCCGGAAGGGAAGCCACGCTGGAATCGCATTGGAGCAAGCGCGATCATCCAAGTCGTGCTGATCAGCTTTGTGCTTCTTGTGCCTCTGTTGTATCCCGAAAGAATCAAGACTGCTTTGCACATGGACATCGTGCAGTTGGCGCAGCCCATGATCGAAATTCCGGTCGCGCCTCCTCCGCCCAAAATTAAACCGCGGCCCACTCCTCCCGCACCGAAACCAGAAGTGGTCGAGCCCATTAAATTGAATCCGAAGCAGCCACACATTTTCGTTACGCAAAAAGTAGTTCAGCCCAAGATCGAAAAGGTCGAGACCAAAGCGCCCGAGCTCAATCCTGTTCTTCAAGCGGCCAACATCAACACCGACACCAATCAACCCAAGCGGCCGCGCGAAGAAGTAAAGATGAATAATTTGAACACCGGCAGCGCGGCACCCGCCACCGTCGTCGCACCAGTAAACAAAGTGCAGACCGGCGGCTTCGGTGATCCCAATGGCGTCCCCGGCAATGGCGACCCGAAAAAATCCACCAACATCAATCGTCTGGGTTCGCCCGCACTTCCTGGTGGTCCCGGCTACGGTAATGGCACCGGTGGCGACAAGGGTATTCGCGGTACGGTGGCCAGCACCGGCTTTGGAAACGGTACCGCCAATCCTCCGCAGGGTGGCGGCAAAAAAGGTGGTTCCGTGCAATCCAGCGGATTCGGCGATCAGACTGTTGTCGCTGACGCGCCCAAAAAGAAGGCCGACGCCGTGGCCAGCGGCACAGGTTCCGTTACCATTCTGGACAAGCCTCGTCCTGAATACACCGCGGAAGGGCGTAGTCTAAAGCTGGAGGGTGACGTTGTTCTGGATTTGGTTTTCCTCGCCAACGGCACTGTGCATGTCAACCGCGTCATCAGCGGTCTAGGCCATGGCTTGGATGAAGCCGCTATTCGCGCGGCACAACAAATTAAATTCAAGCCTGCGAAGCAAGACAATCAGCCCGTCGATTTTCCGGCGCGCGTGCGAATTGAATTCCACATGGCTTCCTGAGGGAGAGAAGAAAATGTGCAAGTTAGTATCCGCCGTCCGGCGATCCATTCTGTCCATGCTCGTCTTTAGCGCTTTGGCAGCAGCCGGTTACGCTGCGCCCCCGGCGACGCCTGCCCCGCCGCAAGCGACCGCTAAGACCATGGACGAGGTTGTCGACCGCATCGTCAACAATGAAAATCGCCTCTATGGCCAGATTTCCAAGTATCAACCGCTAGTGGAAACCTACATCCAAAATCTTAAACCGGATAAGGATCTCGGCTACACCCCTGCCGGAGATAAATATTTCCTCGGCCGCGCGCAGTTTTCCAAGGGCGTTGAGCTGATCTCTTTGTCCGACACCAGCGGCAAAGGTAAAAAAATCTTTACTAGCATCGGCAATTTTTTCTCTTTTGCTATGCAGTACCTTCCCGACGGCTTCCTGCAGATGATTTTCATAGATACCAACGGCTTCGATAAACAGCACTATAAATTCGATTACGTGCGCCGCGAATTCCTCGGTGAAGTGCGCTGTCTCGTGTTCGACGTGACCCCGCGTGAAAAGGCCGGCAAAGGCCGCTTCCTTGGACGCATCTGGGTTGAAGATCAGGATTACCACGTGGTGCGCTTCAATGGCGCTTACGGCGGCGGCGGCCACTCCAGTTGGTATTTTCACTTTGACAGCTGGCGCACCAACGTGCAGCCAAATCTTTGGCTGCCCTCCTTCGTCTACAGCGAAGAACGCGAGCTCCATTACGCCCTGGCGAAAAAGCTCGACTTCAAAGCGCAGACCCGCTTGTGGGGTTACAACCTCGGCCATGCTGCACAGGAGCAGGAGCTAACGAAAGTCCTGGTCGAAACTCCCGTGCAGGATGAAACCAAGAACGCCAACGACCTTACTCCCGTGCAGGCCCAGCGCTCCTGGGATCGCCAGGCGGAAGACAACGTCGTTGACCGCTTGCAGCGCCTCGGCCTTATTGCTCCCAAGGGCGAAGTCGACAAAGTTTGCGAGACCGTCGTCAACAACCTGGAAGTCACCAACAATTTGGACATCGATCCCGATGTTCGTTGCCGAGTCATGATGACTTCCACTCTCGAATCCTTCACCCTTGGCCACACCATTGTGCTTAGCCGTGGCTTGATTGACGTGCTGCCCGATGAGGCCAGTCTCGCCACTATGATCGCTCATGAACTCGGCCACATCGTCCTGGGCCATCGTCTCGATTCCTCTTACGCCTTCTTCGACCAGTTGTTGGGTGTGCAGGATAAAGATACCTTCCGTCATTTTGGATTTGCGCGTACTCAGGAAGAGGAAGCGGCCGCCAGCGCCAAGGCCGCCGAATTGCTCGCCAAGTCCCCCTACAACAATCAATTGGCCAGCGCCAAGCTTTTCCTTGCGGCCCTCGACTCCCGCCAAAAAGAAATTCCCAATCTTATTAGCCCGCACTTGGGAAATCGCGTGCTCTTTGCCGATTTGAAGATAAGCGGTCCGGCTACCGTCGACAAGAAAGCTCAGACCATTACCGCGCTGCCCATCGGCGGCCGCGTAAAGCTTGACTCCTGGAATGACCGCCTCGAGTTATTGAAGAGCAAGCCTATCGGCAACGTCGCCGAACGCGAAAAGATGCCCTTCGAGGTCACTCCCTTCATGCCCTATCTAACGCGCTTCGGCAGCGAAGCCGCCAAGCCCGTAGCAGCCAGCGTCAACGCTCCCAGTGATGCAGCGCCCAGCGCCAACGCCGCCACCTCGCCAGGCAGCGGCCAACCAGCGGTAACCCAGAGCCCTAACTAAAGCCCGGGTCGCCATCCGGCGCAATTGATTCTCGCTTCGTAACCAATCCCCAGGTGCCAGTTTTTGCACTTGGGGATTTTTGTATTTATCTCGCCATGAATCTTCCTGCCGCTTGCGAAAATCTACCGCAATGACGTGTCGTGGAAAGCAAAAAGGCGCGGCACTCACGCCACGCCCCGTAAAATTCTCTATGAAATCGAAATTCGCTCGCGCTAATCAGTAAAAACCACCCCCACCGCGCTGCGTCCCTTTTCCGGTCCTGCGTCAATTCGCACCACGTAACCCCTCAGCCGCATGGTCTGCAATCCGTCCGGCCCGGGCGCTTCCATCGTCACCTGTAGCTCAGACTGCAGCCGCGGCAAATGCTGCAGCGAAATCAGCGCGCCCTGTAGCGACAGATCTCGCACCACGGTCTCCTCTTCAAACGGCTTACCGCCTTCCGTCACGCCGCAAATGCGTGCGCGAAACTGCGCTTCACGCCGCAGCGCCGTGCGCGTTCCGGGCATGTGCGCCTGCACGCGGTCGCCTGCCGCTCCCAGCGTGATCACCATGCCCTCGCTGGCCGCAAACACCGAATCAAATTTATCGCGCGCTTTCCGCAAAATCGAATCCACCGCGCGATCGGCGGAATCCGGATCGTGATGGAAGAGCACCAGCGTGGTCGCACCCGCTTCCCGCGCCACCCGCACGCCTTCCTTCCACGACGAGTGCCCCCAGCCCTTCTTCGTGGTTGTCAATTGCTCTGGTGTGAATTGCGCGTCGTTAATAAAAATATCCGCCCCGGTAGCTAATTCTCTCAGGCTCTCTTCAAGCTTGGCATTCCCGGGTTCGTTATCGGTGGTGTACGCCACTATTCCTGCCGCAGTCTCGATGCGAAACCCCAGGCAGCCCTGCGGGTGATTCAGCCATCGCGCCGTAACCTTGTTTTTACCGATGTGAAAGCTGTCGCCGCCATCCACTTCCTGAAATTTGCGTTTGGCATTCATCGCCGACATATTCACCGGAAAATACGGCATCGCCATCTGCGTCTCAAACACTTGCTTCAAGCTGTCGCGTCCCAGATATTTCGAGCGAAAACTATAAAAGTGAAAGTGATTTTTTTCGTCATACAGCGGCGCAAAGAACGGAATCCCCTGGATGTGATCCCAGTGATAATGCGTCACCAGGATGTGTGTCTCCCGCGCCTTCTGCCCGTTGGGCGCCGCCCAGCGGCTGCCCAACATCCGCAGCCCAGTCCCGCAATCCAAAATAATTTGTAGTCCGTCCGGAGTTATCAGCTCGAGACAAGGCGTGTTCCCGCCATACCGCCACGTGCCCGGATCCACCGTTGGCGTGGATCCTCGCACACCCCAAAAACTCAATTTAGCTACGGCCTTACTCATTTATTTAAACCGCATAGCGCTCGCAAACATCCCGCTATCAAACTTGACTCCAAAATCTAAACATTCGTGTACTCGAGCGAACTGCAGTCATCGTGGCAGTCGCTGGCGACACCGTCAATCAATTCGCGCACCGCGGGTGTCAAACTGCCCAATAAGCGCACAACGACCCATGATCCGAATTTAACGCCTTAGCCCGCTTTGTGGGTCGCGGCTTTAGCCGCGACATGAACAATCCGCAAACACTCGTGCTTTAGCCTCTGAACGCTGCCGATCTCATCGGGCTATAAGGGCGTGCAGTAACCGTAGATAGAAATCTAGGCGCAACCTAATGATTCGTCGGGCATGGGCAGACTGCTCAATACACCACAACAGTCGTTCATGCCGCGCATCGTTACTCTTCCTCATCCGTATCTCAGTCCATCTACTCCACTCCAGCGCGCGACCCGCGTAGAATAGTACCGATGCCTTCGCAGTCACACCCTCACGTTCACGGCGGAGCCGGTCATGTGCACAGCCATGCTCACGGCTCCCACGTTCACGGCAGCCACGCCGGTCACGCGCATCCATCATTGCAGCCCTCCGTCCTCGGTTGGGCGATGGTTGCCACTCTAGGTTTGGTTGTCGCCGAAATTTTTGGCGGCGTCCTCGGCCGCAGCGTCGCGCTCCTCAACGATGCGGTGCACAATCTTTCTGACGTTCCGGCCCTGGGCATTTCCTATCTGGCTATGCGCTGGGCCCAGCGTCCCGCCGACGCCGAAAAAACCTACGGCTATCACCGCGCAGGAATTCTCGCGGCTTTCACCAATGCCATCGTCCTGGTGCTTTTATCTTTATGGTTGGGTTACGAAGCGCTTGAGCGTTTCCGTTCGCCCGTCGCGGTACTCGAAAGCTGGATGATCTGGACGTCAGTCGCCGCGCTGGCCGTTAATGGCGGCATCACTCTTGCTCTCGTTCGCGGCCGGG
>DATNKL010000141.1:0-2380 GCA_035603415.1 Candidatus Acidiferrales bacterium | reverse complement strand
AGTCGGCTAGTGTTTACCGGAGGTGAAGTGACGATTGATCGTCGCGAGGGTGTGAGAGGGCTTGTTTGGGATTTGAGTTGGGCGAATTAGGCTAAAAAGCATGGCACCAATTCGCCCGTTACTCGTCGCGTAAACCTGTGCTGAGACAGGTTTTAGGAATGGTTGCGGGGGTCAGATTTGAACTGACGACCTTCGGGTTATGAGAAGTCAGACTCTAAGTCCCATTGATTCGGTTGCCCTTACAACAATGAGACCCCCGAAACCAACGCAAAAAGCCCAAGTTTTGGACCCCAGTTGGACCCCAGAATACGGACGAGAATGCGCAAGTCACTCTTATTTCTTGGCGGTGGGCGGCAATACACCGTTCAGGCGCAGATACATTGCGGCTTCGGCGTAGTGGTCGGCCCAAGTACCGCCTAGGATCAGGCTCAACCAGGCGCGTGTAACTTGTTTTCCGCCGAATCCTTCCGTGGTCTCCGCTAGTTTCGAATCGTCCATATTCGCCAGCGCGTCGGAACAGAAATCGAAGGAGGCCTTGAGCGCAACGATGAGCTTGTCTTTCGAGTCCGTGTCTTTCACCTCCTCGACCTTGGGAGCAGGGACGGCGGCCGCCTTGCCGCACAGCAGATTATTCGTTTCGGCCATGTGAACAACGAGACGGCCGAAGGTCATCTGGTCGGCGCTGGGCTTGTAACTGAATTTTTCGGCGGGCATGGCTTCGACGGCTGCGACAGTGTTTTTCTGCCGGCCGGGCAGAATGTCTCTCAGGGCGGTACTTACCGGGTTCTTTGATTGCGCGCACGTTGTTTGTGCAATCGCTGACGCGGCGAGGAACAGCAAGGCAGGGATCACGAGAGTTCTCTTCATTTTGTCCTCATTTCAGTTTGGATTTCAGCTTGCATTTTCAAAGAGAATGCTTTGCCATTGTCATGTCAGACCTGGGGTATATAGCCTTCGGCAAGAATCAGATTGCGACTGAGTGCTTCGTCTCGAACCTCGAGGGCCAACGCATACTCGGGAGAGCGATACCACGCTTGCGCCCGCAGCCGCAGTCCGTACCGCAAATCCTGCAATAACGTGGTCATCGCACCCCTTGAGTAGCTACTGTTGAATCGCAATATTCAGAGTCCGAAGCCTATGTCTTCAACTTTCGCGCAAGGCGACGATCGGGTCCACCTTCGTCGCGCGGCGTGCTGGGAGATAGCTAGCCAGCGCGGCGACTGCAAGTAAAAGCAGAGGCACGATCAGAAACACAGCCGGATCATGTGGGCGAACGCCGTAGAGCAAACTTGCCATCATCGAGGCGGTAGAAGCGGAAAATATCACGCCGGTCACAATTCCGAGGCCAGCCAGGACTACACCTTTTCCCAGGACAAGTCGCAAGACATCCGCTCGCTGGGCACCCAACGCCAACCGCAGACCAATCTCGCGTGATCTTTGGCCAACCATATAGGCCAGCAAGCCGTAAATTCCGATCGAGGCCAGCAAGAGCGCCCCCCCCGCAAATCCCGCCACCAAATTCGCCGAAAACCTGCGCGATGCCAGCGATGCATCCAGTACCTCATCCATTGAGGTGACGTTGAACGCCGGCAGCCCCGGATCTACGCTCTGAATCGCGCCGCGAATTTGCGCCTCCAGCGTGCTCGCCGGCAACGAAGTTCGCAGCGCCAAGCTCAACGTCCGCCCGAGAAATTGATTCAGCGGAATATAGAGGTGCGGCACGCCATCGACATCGAGCCCGTCGTGCTTGATATTTTTCACCACGCCCACCACGGTGCTCCATGGATTCACAGGATTCTGCCCGAAACGTAACCGGATACGCAGCCGCCGGCCCACCGGATCATGATCCGGCCACCAGTAGCGCCTTGCCGTCGCCTCGTCGATGATTACCACGGGCAGTTTGCCGTTCTCGTCGGCTTCGGTGAAAAAGCGGCCTTCCACCAGCGGTGTTTGTATCACCCGAAAATAGTCCGGGCTGATGCGGATAACTTCGGCGCTCAAATCTCCCGAGGATTCCGTGGGCCGGTCTTCGATGGCCAGCGAATTGTGATTCGTGGCGCCGTACGCCGCCGCATCGCTATTGATTGTGTCGGCGGCCGGCAAATTGGACGTAATCGCCGCCAACTCCACGCCGGGAATCGCGTTCGCGCGCCGCAGCAGTTCGCGATTAAACGGAATCTGCTGCGCGAAGGTGAGATATGGATCGAGCTGCGGATTATTCGGGTGCGGCAGATAGATATTCGCCGTCACCACTTGCGATGGATTGAATCCCGGATTCTGCCGCAACAAATCGCGCAGTGTTTCCAATAGGAGCCCCGCGCCGATCATCAGCACTACCGCAAAAGCCAGCTGCGACACCATCAGTGCGTCGCGCATGCGC
>DATNKL010000140.1:0-34893 GCA_035603415.1 Candidatus Acidiferrales bacterium | reverse complement strand
ACAGTGTCCGGCGAGGAAGTATCTACAAAGCTGAATTCCAATCCAAAGTGAACTAAAAGCTGTGTGGAAAGACGAAAAACGCCGCCATAGACCGCATCGGAAAGCACCACGTGGTCGCCAGGCCGCAACAAACGAAAGACCGCATCGATGCCGGCCATCCCGGAAGTAAATACGTAGGCGCTGCGGCCATCCTCGAGTTTAGCGATGGTGCGTTCCAGCGCTTTTCTGTTGGGATGATTGGTGCGCGCGTAGTCGTAACCGTCCTTATATTTTCCCAACTCTTCGTTTACATAAGTGGAAGTTTGATAGATAGGCGCGACGATGGCGCCGGTGGCCGAGTCTGGTTCCTGGCCGACGTGGATGGCATTAGTAGCGAAACCCATGTGTACTCCTCTTGGCGCGAAAATCGAAAATCTGCAGGCATTAATCGCAAGCCGGACTGGCTGCGATCACCGTGACGCGTGGGCGACAAAAATTAACCTGATTGTTCAAAATTACAGGAGCTATAACTGCGAGTCAATTGAACCTCGTGCAGAGGTTTCGTTTGATGCTAAAACGCGGAAGAACTTGACCGCCAACTGGCTTACGTAGAGGATAGTTTAATCAGCATGAAAAAATTACGTTTTATGCGCGCTGCATGGCATATGGGCATGCTGTTATTGCTCGGGGTAAGCGCCATCGTCAGCAAAGCGCAGGACATTCCCAAGGGCCAGACCCAGCGGTCGCTGCCTAGTACCCGCGTAACTATTGAAGTGACCGGCGGCGATAAAGACAGTCCTGTCGAAAATGCCAGCGTTTATTTGAAGTATGAGGAAGAACGGAAAATTGCGAAGAATAAGAAGTTCGAGCTCAATGTGAAGACCAACCGCGAGGGAATCGCGCACATCCCGGATGCGCCGCTTGGGAGAGTGCTGATACAAATTGTGGCCGAAGGATGGAAAACCTTCGGGCGATGGTACGACATCACGGGCACCAAGGAGCCGATCAAAATTCACCTCGACCGCCCGCCTAAGTGGTATTAGAGCGAGTGATGCTCCATCGCGGAACAACTCTAAAAGTAATTTCGACCTGCGCCGAGAGTGATTTTTTTGGGGCCCATAGCTTCACACGTAAAGTTCTTGCTGCTTGCACGAAAATTGTGCAAAGAGGCGAAGAGTATTGATGAGCGTGCATTTAGGCGCGAGGCATGTTCGCTTTTCCACATACTTATCAACACATGTGTGCAAAACTTAATGACAGAGAAATATTTGTGGCGACTTTCGGAAGGCATCGTGCAATAGCTGTCCTCACTTTCTTGATTGGCCACACAGTACACCGCGGCTGCCAAGCATGAATGAAACCTTTGAAGGACGATTTTCTCTGTTGCAGATGTTTTGGGGCAGCATTTCCACGCGGCCGCTGCGAAGTTCTCTGAGTGTGATCGCCATCGCGATCCAGGTGGTTTTGGTGCTGATGATTGCGGGACTTACTTCCGGCGTGGTTTCCGAGTGGGGAAAGCGCGTTGAAGGCGTTGGCGCGGACATTATCGTGCAGCCGCCGAATTCATCGATTTTCTTTGCATTCTCGAGCGCCGTGATGCAGGAATCCTTGGGAGACAAAATCACCACCCTGGCGGGAGTGGATGAAGTGGCTCCCACGGTAATTTTGACGGAACCAAAGAACTTAGTGATGGTGTATGGCATCGACTTCAGGCGCTTCAACGCGTTAAGCCGCGGGTTTTTGTTTCGCGATGGCCGGCCGTTTTCGGGCCCAGATGAAGTCATTGCTGACGACATCATCGCGCAGTCAAAACACCTGAAGGTTGGCAGCCAGATTACGCTGTTGAATCACGTTTTCACCGTTAGCGGGATTGTGGCGCACGGGAAAGGCGCGAGATATTTTATCCCGCTGCAAACGGCTCAGGATATTGCCGGCGCCGAAAAGCGGGTGTCCATGTTTTACGTTCGAAGCAAAGGGGATACGGAGCTCGCGAGAGCGCAAATATTAAAATTGGATTCGCAGAATAGCGTTCGGTCCTTATCCGAATACGTAACGTTGATGACCTCGTCCAATCTTCCGCAACTGCGGCCGTTCACGAGGACGATGGTGGCACTTGGGATCGTAATTAGTTTTCTGGTGGTTTTGTTGAACATGCACACGCTCGTCATGGAGCGAACGCGCGAAATCGGTATTCTCAAGGCGCTGGGGTTTTCGAGATTCGATGTGGTGCGTATGCTGCTGGGCGAAACTTTTATCTTGACGTTAATGGGAACGGGGCTCGGAATTGCCATCACCTTTCTGATTCAAGCCATTTTGAAACAGACGAATCCGGGTCTCACGATTTTGATATCGCCATCCTGGATTTTCTCAGCCGTAGTGTTGGCTTTTGTCGGGGCAACCTCGGGAGCGACATATCCAGCGCTGCGGGCGGCAAGTTATGATCCGGTCGTGGCGCTTGCGTACGAATAATATGTTGGCGAGACTTTTCAATTTCACATCGGGAGTTGTGAATGCTGCCCGGGGATAAACATTATGAGGCGAAGATAATCGAGCGGCGGGACATTTCTCCCGATTTATGGCTTATTCGCGTTGATCCCGGCGGACCCTTTAAATTTTTGGCCGGTCAGTATGCGACGCTCGGCGTTGAACACGAGGGGCAACGAATCGAGCGCGCCTATTCCCTGGTGTCCTCTCCATATGAACAAACGCTGGAATTTTTTCTTGAATTAGTGCCTCACGGGGCCTTGACTCCCCATCTTTTCAAATTAAATGAGGGCGACAAGTTATTTTGCCGCAAGATCGCCAAGGGCCGGTTTACTTTGGATCTGCGCAGCGGACGAAAAAATCACCTGCTGCTTTCCACGGTCACGGGAATTGCGCCCTTCGTCAGCTACATCCGGACCCTTTATCGCGATTGGAAAAGTGGTGACAGCCCCATGCCGGGAGATCACAAGCTTTATTGCCTACAAGGCGGCAGCCGTTCGTGGGAGTTCGGTTATCGCGATGAAATGGAGAAAGTGGCGGCGGAGGCTCCGTGGCTTAAATTTGTAACCACGGTAAGCAGGCCGTGGGACGACGCCGCGTGGCCCGGAGAGACGGGCCGCGTCGACGAACTGGTTCGTAAATACACCGACCTGTGGGGCTTAAGGCCTGGGGAAACGACTGCGTATCTTTGCGGTCATCCCAGCATGGTGGAAAACGGCAGGGGTATCCTGCAGCGGGCGGGATGGAAAAAGGACGCGATGTTTGAGGAAATATATTTCATTCCGAGCGATGTCAAAGAGGAACACGCGGAATAAATCGACGCGGCGCAGCCTTGGACAGACGCTCGTCGCTCGAATCGATGAGTATTTGCAAACCTGCCTCGGCTCAACTTAAGCGCTTGGAATATTTTCGGTAAGGTGGCCGGAGATTTCTTCCAGCGTGGCTATCGGAAACGCGATGTGAACGGACTCCCCAGGTTCATGAACGTCGATTTGCAGCTTGCCTGCATGGGTGCGAATTTGCACGTGATCGTCGCCATCCACGACCTCAATCAGATTCGCCTCCGGGTACTTCTCCAGTTCCTTTGCTAGCTGGCGAATTGTAGGCATCCAAGGTTTGATATTTTCAGCGGCATTTTCCAAGTGCTGTCTGGGAGCGCAGTGCAATGCGATTGGGACAGCTGCAGCCGGCACCCAGAGATGCACGTGAGAGCCACCGTCACGGAACTCATCAACATCCACGCGAATAACGCCTTCGCGGAAGGTATAGATGGCAGCGAAGGCCATTGTGCTAGCTAAGCCAAGAGCGATTTTCGCGAGCAGCATGTTCTCGATTCTCCTTTTCCGCGGACATTAACGTTTCATTGGTCCCGAGAGGCAAATTAATCGCTGGAATTCTTTGAATCCATCCACACTCGAACGGTGCTCTCGTCGCTTTTCACAGAGACAAGCTCGGTATCGCCCAGCGAGGCAAGAGCGTGCAACCCAGCCACGATGTCCAGTTCGTCTTTGCCGGCGCTGAACAACGCGTCAATGACGTGCATGGGAACCTTAATATCTACATTCGACTTATTTGACTTGGAACCCTTGTTATCTTTCACATGAACCAATAGGCGGCCGCCCTCTTTAGCTACGCGAACATCCTGATCGGTGCCTTGGACGGTGACATATTCGCCGTCCTTAGCGGTGCGAATGGCGTTTAGGAGCGCGTGCACGTCGACGTCATTCATGTGCGCCTGATCGATGGTCACTTTGCCGTTGTGCAAATGGTTTTTATTGATAGTCGGCAAAACGTTTTCCGCTAATTCCAGCGGGATATTCACCCTGACGGTTTCGCCTTTGTTATCGGAGTTGATGACTCGGACATGCAGCCAGCGGTCCTTGGCAGACCCTGATTGCCCAAAAGCCGCCGAGGCACCCGCAAGTACCACCATGGCGGACAATAGGCTAATGACCCCAAAACGCTGCGTGCGATTGAACATAGTGTAGATGCCTCCCCGGCACTGCCTATACATACGAGGCCTGCCCTGAAAATGTTTCTGGAGGGAATCTTATTTACGTGATTTACGTGCAGGACAGACGGTCTGGACTCGAGAACAGCCGGGCAGAAGATCGGTTCTGTCCGGATCGGGGGTCACGTCAGCTAGGCTTTCGGCGTTACTTCCGGCGTCCATTTGAGGAACAACGCGCCCAGGGGCGGAACGGTGAGCGTGAGCGAATAAGGGCGACCCATATGGGGGACCGCATCGGCCTGCACGCCGCCCAGATTGCCCGCGTTGGATCCGCCGTATATCGCTGAGTCGGTGTTCAACGACTCGACGTAAAACCCCGGTTGAGGCACGCCGATGCGGTAACTGCCCCTCAAGACCGGTGTGGCGTTCAGAATGACGACGATAAGCTCTCCAGGGGTTTTGCCGTGACGCGCGAAGGAAAAGATACTGTTATCGGCATCGTTGGCATCGATCCATTCGAATCCAGGCCAGTCGAAGTCCACCTCGTGGAGCGCGGGTTCTTGCGCATACAACTTGTTCAGGTCGCCGACCAGGCGCTGCAGACCGCGATGGGATTCCCACTGAAGTAAATGCCAGTCCAGGCTGCGCGCTTCGCTAAATTCCTGGCGCTGGCCGAATTCCTCGCCCATGAACAGGAGTTTCTTACCAGGATGCGCATACTGGTAGGCATAGAGAAGACGCAGGTTAGCGAACTGCTGCCACATGTCGCCGGGCATTTTGTGGAGCAGGGAATTCTTGCCGTGAACTACCTCGTCGTGCGAGAAGGGCAGAACGAAGTTTTCGGTGAAGGCGTAAATCAAGGAGAAGGTTAGCTTGTTGTGTTCGTATTTGCGATGAACGGGGTCGGCGGAGAAATACCTCAAGGTGTCGTTCATCCAGCCCATGTTCCACTTCATGCTGAAGCCCAGGCCGCCCAGAAAAGTGGGGCGCGAGACACTTGGCCATGCGGTGGACTCCTCGGCGACAGTCAGAATGCCTGGGAAGCGCTCGAAGGTGATCTCATTCAGCCGCTTAAGGAAATCAACGGCTTCCAGATTTTCGCGGCCGCCAAATTTATTGGGGATCCATTCGCCGGGCTTGCGGGAATAATCCAGATAAATCATAGAGGCGACAGCGTCAACGCGCAGCCCATCGATGTGGTATTTGTCGAGCCAAAACAGGGCGTTGGAGATCAAGTAATTGCGGACTTCATTGCGGCCGTAATTGTAGACCAGCGTGCCCCAATCCAGTTGTGCGCCTTGCCGGGGATCGGAGTGTTCGTAGAGGTGCGTGCCGTCAAATTGCGCGAGACCGTAGGAGTCTCGTGGGAAGTGGGCGGGTGTCCAGTCCAGGATGACACCGATACCGGCGTTGTGACAACGGTCGACGAAATCCATGAACTCTGTGGGCGAGCCATAGCGACTGGTGGCCGCGTAATAACCGAGTGTTTGATAACCCCAGGAGCCGTCGAAGGGATGCTCCATGATCGGTAACAGCTCAATGTGGGAGTATCCGAGGTCTTTTACGTAGGGGATAAGCTGGTCACTGAGCTCTTTGTAGGTCAGCCATCGGTTGTTTTCTTCCGGTATGCGTCGCCACGCGCCGAGATGCACTTCGTAAATCGAAACCGGCGATTCGAACCAGTTTCTCTGAGGCCGTTCCTTCATCCACTTGGTGTCATTCCATTTGTACTTATCCAGGTCGGCGACGATCGAACCGGTGTTTGGCCGCAGCTCGGCGCGAAAAGCATAGGGATCCGCTTTCAGCGGAAGCATATCGCCAGTGGGGCCGATGATTTCGTACTTGTAGATCGCGCCTTCATTTAATTCGGGGACGAACAACTCCCAGATACCCGAAGAACCGCGCGCACGCATCACGTTCACGCGGCCATCCCAACGATTGAAATCGCCGACCACGCTGACGCGCCTGGCGCTGGGCGCCCACACTGCAAAATTTACGCCGCGAACTTCCTGAACGGTCTTTATATGCGCGCCAAGTTTTTCATAGGTGTCGTAGTGACGGCCCTCGCCCATGAGATATAAATCGAATTCGCTCAGGAGATAGGGGAAGGAATACGCGTCATACATTTCAAAGGCTTCGCCATGGTGTGTGCGCCCCTGAATTTTGTAGCTGCCGGGTGCGGGCGGCGCGGATTGATTTGAAGGCCACAGAGCTTCGAAGAAGCCCTCCGGGCGAATTTTCACGGCATCCGTGACTTTCATGCTGTTGAGTACCGGCCCGCCAGGAGCGCTGTTTCCACCGATGGCGATGCTGGCTTCCGCTGCCCAGGGAATAAAAAATCGGATGACCCAGCCGCCCGGCACCGGATGCGGCCCGAGGAGCGCGAAAGGATCGGTGTGACGGCCGTTCAGGAGGGCGTCGATTGCGGCATCATTTCTGACGTCCGGCGCGGAAACCGTTTGCGCGCCCGCGCTGCTTTGTTCTTGCGGTTTCTGCGGTTCTCGAGGCTGCTGCGGCAATGAAGATTCTCCCGCGCGGGCCGAAAGGGGTGCAGTCACACGAAAAGCTTCCGGGCACAACCGCGCTCTTGGATTCTAGAGTGTCTGGAGCCAAATGCCAATCGTTTGAAGGTTGTCGCTATGACGGCGTGATAAGCAACGGTTCGCTGAAAGTCGGCAGCTATAAAAAGAGCCGTCGAGGGTGTATAGTCCACGGACAAATTTGTGAATTGATTTGGCGAACATCAGCGCGCCATGACGACGGAGCGAGATGCAAGTTTCCAAATTATTCAGATTTTCGGTTTATATTTTTTGCCTGATGCCGCTCTTTACTTGGCAGGCCCAGGATCGTTCTCAGGCGCGTTCGATGGTGATTTCGCGCGATGGTATTGTGGCTGCGGAATCGCCTTTGGCGGCGCAAGCGGGCGTGCGAATTCTGGAGCACGGCGGCAACGCGGTGGACGCTGCGATAGCGGCGAATGCAGCTCTGGGTGTAGTCGCACCCATGATGAACGGCCTAGGGGGCGATCTTTTTGTAATTGTCTACGACGTGAAGACCAACAAACTATATGGACTGAATGCCAGCGGTTGGGCGCCCAAAGATCTGACCATCGAATTTCTGCATCACCACGGGCTGCGAGATATGCCACAGCAAGGCATCTACTCCGTGACGGTCCCAGGCGCGGTAGATGGATGGCAAAAGCTGGCGGACAGGTTCGGACGCAAGAAATTAAGTGAAGATCTGGCGGCGGCAATAAAGATTGCCCAGGATGGTTTTCCTGTACCCGAAATGACCGCGGCTGTCTGGACCGCGCAAACGGACCTTTTGCGCGGAGATAATGCCGCTTCCCAGACGTATTTGATACAGGATCACGCGCCGCATGTCGGGGAAATCTTTCGCAATCCCGACCTCGCGTGGTCGCTACAGCAAATCGCCGCTCATGGAAAAGACGCCTTTTATACAGGCGAAGTCGCCAAAAAGATTCTTGACAGCATGAAACATCACGGTGGGGTGATGACCGCGCAAGATCTGGCGGAATATTCAAGCGAATGGGTGGAACCGATTTCAACTACCTATCGCCAATGGACAGTATTCGAATTGCCGCCGAATGGCCAAGGGCTGGCCGCACTTGAAATGCTGAACATTATGGAGAAATTTCCGTTGGGCCAGAAAAATTGGGAGTTTGGTTCCCCGAACGCTCTGCACACCATGATTGAGGCCAAGAAGTTGGCGTACGCGGATTTGGCGAAGTACATCGGGGATCCGTGGCAACAAAAATTGCCGGTGTCGACGTTGCTCTCAAAGCAATGGGCGCAGCAGCGAGCGAAATTGATCGACCCGGCGCATGCCAATTGTGATGTCTCGGCTGGAGAGTTGCGCGGCGGAACGGATACGACGTATTTGAGCGTGGTGGATCGCGAAGGGAATATGGTGTCTTTGATCCAGAGCAACTTCGCCGCCTTCGGCTCGGGCATCGTGGCGGCCGGTACCGGGTTCGTTTTGCATGACCGCGGCGGCCTTTTTACGCTTGATCCCGCGTCTCCGAATGCATTGGCCGGGCGGAAGCGGCCACTGCACACCATCATCCCGGCGTTTGCGCAGAAAGGCGACACTCGGCTGGCGTTTGGGATCATGGGCGGCTGGAATCAGTCGCAGGCGCATGCGCAATTCGTGGCTAACATTTCGGACTTCAAAATGAACATCCAGGCGGCCTTGGAGGCGCCCAGATTCTCTAAACACACCTTCGGCGGCTGCGATGTGTCGATGGAAAACCGCTTCGCCGGCAACGTTCGCAATGAACTCACAGGCAAGGGTCACAAAATAGATTTGAGGGGACCGTTTTCCAGTGTGATGGGCGGAGGGCAGGCGGTCCTAAGAGACTTTGCGACCGGCGTTAATTACGGCGCATCTGATCCTCGTAAGGATGGGCAGGCGAGTTTGGAACTCTTAATCCAATAGTATAGGCCGTACTGGACGACCGTTTTAGTACCGCAGAAGTTTGCACAAGATGGCGTGTCAAGAGACACGGAATGTTCCTTTAAGGTGACTCTCAATCTTGGAAGGCGGCGTAAGTGCATTTGTTCTAACGTTGCCATGATTCATTTTCGTGGCGGTTCGCTTGCATTACTGCCAGTGATCGCACACGAAATTAGCAGCGTGCTATCTGTCGGGAGATGCACACATGCGGTACTTACTGAACAGAAGTTGGATTCTAGCTTTCTTCCTCTTGCCCCTGGTAGCTGCGGCTCCACGGGCAGCGGCGGACAGCGTGGACGTTTCCGGGCGCTATGAGTGCTCAGCGGCCAAGCTAGCCGGCAAAACGATCAAGTGCTCCGCAGTCCCGCTTACCCTACGGCATGACGGCCGGTTCGAATTGCGCGGCTGGGAAGGCACCTACCTGGTGACCGGCGAATGGGTGGAAATGTCGGATTCGTTGATCCGGGCCCGGGCCAGGATTGAACCAGGACATAAGATTGTGCTGCGCTACTACGGGAAGCATGGCCTGGTGGAAATGACCTTCGAACGGCGTGTCGCGGAGCTCGGCAAGATTTCTCTGAGTTAAAATCGCTCCAATCAAGCAGCTCAAGTCACTGCGATAGGCGTCCTGATAGTATCCCGAAGCTCCTTTAGCTCCGTTGTCGCTGCTATTTCTCCCATGGCTGCGATTTAGCGAATAGCGGCGGTGGTGGAACTACGCGGTGTACCAGCGAAAACCCTTGCGCTGTTCCTCGGCCAATTCTTTCACCACCACCATTGTTTCTGCGCGCCGGTATTGTGCGCAGGTCACCACGATGGCATTTAACAGTGCTACGGGAGCAGTGAACGAAGCCGCAAATGAAGTGGATTCCACGGAAGCTAAAAATATTTCGTCGCATATCCGTGCCAGCGGCGAAAGAAACGTGTCTGCTATGCCAACGCAATACGCGCCTTTGGCCCGCGCTAGTTGCGCGCCTTCTACGGTCTGCCGCAGTCCGCGGCGGAAGCTGATGGCGATGACCAGATCCTGCTTGGTGGCGGTGCGCGCCAAGTGGGCGATTCGTCCGTACGAAGTGGCCGAGAACACGGGCAATCCCACCACGCTGGTCTGGTATTCGAAATAATCCGCCAGGTAAGCAGCCAAGTCCCCGGCAATGAGGATGATTTTCCGTGCCGCATAGATTCGTTTGGCCAAAGCCACCAAGCGACGCTCATCCAGACTGTTCTTCAGGCCCTGAAGGTTTTTTAGGTCCTGCTCAAGCGCTTCGCGAATATAGCCAGGCATGCCCCCGTCATGGCCGGCTGCACGCATGGTATCTAAGGAAGTGGCAAACGCAAGAGATAGTTCGTGAAGATGATGTTGAAAATCGCGATAACTTTCGAATCCGAGGCCACGAACGATGCGCACAATTGTCGCCGGATCGGTGCCCAGCCGTTTGGCGAGGGCACGAACGCTGAGTAAGACGTATTCTCGCGGATGCTCCAGAATGGGACGTATGATTTCCTGGCGTTTGATACTAAGTTGATCGATACGTTCTGCTAGGTGTGGCACGGCACTCTGAGGCTTGGCTTTCATTGCTGCCAGAGAATTATTCAAATTTACCGGTCTGTCAATACTATGAGCCATAGATGGTCAAAAAAGTTACAAATTAATTCCATCATTTTTTGCTGGCTGCCGCGGGCTTGGCCAGGCCCGGAGCGGTGATCGGGTGGAGAAATGGCATCATGGCTCGAAGCTCTGGCCCCAATTGCTCAATGGGATGGGTTTGCTCGCGCAGTCTGGCAGCCAGAAAATTTGGGCAACCCTGCTCGTTTTCTTCAATCCATTTTTTGGCGAAGCTGCCGTCGCGGATCTCGGACAGAATTTTGCGCATTTCTTCTTTGGTCTTGGCATTGATGATGCGCGGGCCGGCACTGTAATCGCCTTGTTCCGCGGTATCGCTGATGGAATAGCGCATGTAGCTAAGACCGCCGCGATAAATCAGGTCCACGATCAGTTTTAATTCGTGCATGCATTCAAAATAGGCCACCTCGGGCTGGTATCCGGCGGCCACCAGCGTCTCAAAACCGGCTTTGATGAGCTCGCTTACACCACCGCACAAGACGGCCTGTTCGCCAAAGAGATCCGTTTCCGTTTCTTCGGTGAAAGTGGTTTCAAGCACGCCTGCGCGAGTGGTTCCAAGCGCTTTGGCATAGGACAATGCCAGTTCTTTCGCTGTGCCGCTGGCGTCTTGTTCCACCGCGAGCAACGCCGGAGTGCCACCACCTTCGCTGAAAACTTCCCGGACTCGATGTCCCGGTGCTTTGGGAGCGATCATCGAAACGTCAACGGACTGCGGCGGTTTGATGGCGCCGAAGCGAATGTTGAAACCGTGCGCGAACATCAGCGTCTTGCCGGCTTTGAGATTTGGCTCGATGGCTTCGTGGTACAGCTTCGGCTGCTTAGTATCGGGGGCAAGGATCATGATGACATCGGCCCACGCGGCTGCTTCCGCCGGAGTGTTGACGGTCAAGCCGTCTTTTTCGGCCTTGGAGCGCGATGCACTGCCGGGTTGCAAACCTACGCGGACGGACACGCCGCTATCGAGCAGGTTCAATGCGTGCGCGTGCCCCTGCGAGCCGTAACCGATGATGGCTACTTTTTTTGATTGAATGAGTGATAAGTCCGCGGAATCGTCGTAATAGAGTTTTGCCATGGTTTTTCCTTGGGCGGCCTACTCGGCCGCAATAAATCTGATTTGCTCAACAGATTTACGAAAGCGCTAGAAGCACTCGTCAGCTTGCGACCGTTGTTCCGGCGCGAGTCTCTGGATTTGCAGAAACTTCCGGTTCATTAACAACCGGTGGACGAAGCAAATCGCCTCCACGAGTCATCGCAATTCTGCCGGTACGCGCCATTTCCAAAACGCCAAAGGGGCGCAAGACTTCCAGCAGGCCGTCAATTTTATCCACGGTGCCGGAAACTTCCAGGATGAGGGATTCCGGAGCAACGTCCACCACGCGGGCCCGGAACACCTTGATCAATTCCATAAGATGCGGACGATTTTTCTGGTCCGCCAAAACTTTAATCAGCGCGAGGTCCCGTTCGAGAATGGAGCGGTTGGAAATATTTTCAGCCAGCAGCACGTCCACCAGTTTTTCGAGGCTGGCCTCGAGCCGATGCGCGCCCTTTTCGTCGGTGTGCGCGACGATAGTCATGCGCGCAACTTCTTCGTTCTCCGTGGGGCCCACGGTAAGCGAATCGATATTGATTGCCAGCCGCCGAGCCAGAGAAGAGACGCGGTTGAGGACGCCTGGTTTGTTCTCCACGTAAGCGACAAGTGTTTGCATGGTTTCCTCTATTTTTTTCATGGCTCCGTGGCGGTCTCCACCAGCGGACTATCGGGCCGCCGAATCATGTCGTGAAGCGATGCGCCGGCCGCCACCATGGGGTAAACGGAGTCTTCCTGCTCCACGCGAAAATCGATGAGTACCGTTTCCTTGGATTCGCGAGCGGCCCGAATACACGGGATTACTTCGGCTCGAGTAGCGATGCGTTCGCCACGTATGCCAAAGGCATTGGCCAACGCTGCAAAATCGGGAGCGACGAGCGGAGTCGCGACATAGCGTTTATCATAGAAAAACTCCTGCCATTGACGGACCATGCCCAGGAAGCCGTTGTTGATGATGGCGATCTTGATGTTGATTTTTTCTTGCACGATGGTGGCTAACTCGCTCATGGTCATTTGGAATCCGCCGTCACCGACTACAACCCACACTTCGGCGTCAGGTTTGGCGAATTTGGCGCCTATGGCCGCTGGCAGCGCGAAACCCATGGTTCCAAGTCCGCCGGAAGTGATCAGCGTGCGCGGCAAATTGTGATGGTAATACTGCGCCTCCCACATTTGGTGCTGACCAACATCCGTTACCACGATGGCTTCCCCACGCGTTTCTTTCCAGATGTCGTTGATCACGTGGGCGGCATAGAGATGGCCGTTGTCAGGCAGGCTTTGAATGTCGCGTACGGCAGAACCGCCCTTTGATTCCTGAATGTGGCGGAGCCAAACGCCGTGGTCGCGTGTTTCCATGTGTGGAGTGAGCTTCTCCAGAACTTCGCGCGCATCGCCAACGAGCGCCACGTCCACCGGCACATTTTTGTTGATCTCCGCGCGATCAATCTCGATGTGAATCTTGCGCGCATTTTTGGCATAGGTGCGCAAATCGCCAGTGACGCGGTCATCGAAACGCATTCCCACCGCTATCAGCAGATCGGACTCCTGAATGGCGTTGTTGACCCAGGCTTCACCGTGCATGCCCATCATGCCCAGGTTGAGAGGATCTTTGGCAGGGAAGCAGCCGATGCCGAGCAGCGTCATAGCTACCGGGTAATTTCCGGCGCGCACGAACTGCTCGAAAGCTTTCATCGCGCCGGAAACGATGATGCCGTGTCCAGCCAGGATCAGCGGACGCTTTGCGGAGTTCAGCAATTCCACGGCGCGATCGAATTCCGCCTGGTCATAATTTATTCGCTGACGTTTTGGCGGAAGTTTTGGAGCGGAAGCATCCCAATCAAATTCGCAGGAAGCCTGCTGCGCATCCTTGGTGATGTCCACTAAAACCGGTCCGGGGCGGCCAGAGGCGGCGATAAGAAACGCTTCACGGACGGTGCGAGCAACATCCTCGGCGCGGGTTACCACCACGTTGTGCTTGGTAATCGGCATGGTGATGCCGGTGATATCGATTTCCTGAAACGCGTCGGAGCCCAAAACTTTGCTGCTGACTTGGCCGGTGATACAGACGACCGGCGAGGAATCAAGCATGGCCGTAGCAATACCGGTGACCATATTTGTGGCGCCTGGACCGGAAGTAGCCATCGCACAGCCTACCTCGCCACTGGCTCGCGCGTAACCGTCGGCCATATGCGTCGCGCCTTGCTCGTGGCGCACCAGTACGTGGTGCAATTTTGATTTTCCAAGCGCGTCGTAAACCGGCAAAATTGCGCCGCCTGGATAGCCAAAGATGTGCTTAACGCCGAGGCGGGTCAGCGATTCGCAAAGAATTTCCGCGCCGGTTAACTTCATAAGGTCCTCACATTCGTCCCAGGTTGCATTGCGGACGGCAGTATTTGCGGAACTGCGGTGATAGCTCCTAAAGCCGATGACGAAACCAGCAGCGCATACTTGGCCATCACGCCAGAAGTGTAACGCGGCGCGGGGGCGCGCCAGGAGGCCAGCCTTCGCTGCATCTCCGCGCTACTAATTTCCAGATTTAATGTGCGCGATGGCAGATCGAAAACAATGGTATCGCCTTCAACGACGGCAGCGATAGGGCCGCCGTTAGCCGCTTCAGGAGCGACGTGGCCCGCCATGAGCCCGTGTGTTGCGCCGGAAAAACGGCCGTCGGTTAGGAGAGCAACGCTGTCGCCGAGGCCCGCACCAACTAACGCCGCAGTAACCGCGAGCATCTCGCGCATTCCCGGGCCGCCTTTAGGCCCTTCGTAACGAATCACCATGACGTCTCCCGCTTTAACGGTGCGGTTCTCCACCGCCTGGAACGCCCCTTCTTCGTTGTCAAAAACGCGGGCAGTGCCTCTGAAGGTTTGAATGTTGTGACCCGCGACTTTGACCACGCACCCTTCAGGAGCAAGATTGCCTTTCAAAATCACCAGGCCGCCGGTGGGCTTGAGCGGCGCGTTTAATTTGCGAACGACCTCTTGCCCGGGCGCTTCTTTTGCGGCGTTGGCTTCTTCGGCGATGGTGCGGCCAGTAACCGTGATCGCGTCGCCACGCAATAGTCCAGCTTCAAGTAGGCGCTTTGCGACAAGCGCAGTACCGCCCGCTGCGTAAAGGTCGGTTGCGACAAATCTTCCCCCAGGCTTTAGGTCTGCAAGAATCGGAACACGTGAGCTGATGCGGTCAAAATCGTCAATGGACAAAGGCAGCTTCGCTTCGTTGGCGATAGCCAGCAAATGTAGAACTGCGTTTGTCGAGCCGCCTGTGGCCGCTACACCGGCGATGGCGTTTTCAATCGATGCCTTATTTATGATTTGCAATGGCAAAACATTTCTGCGCAGAAGATCAACGACGAGTTCGCCGGCGCGATAACCGGCTTCGGCTTTTGCCTCGTTCGTGGCGGGTGTGCTAGAGAGTCCCATAGGCGCCACTCCAAGAAATTCGCAAACCAGCGCCATGGTATTGGCGGTGAATTGGCCGCCGCAGGCGCCGGCTCCTGGACACGCAACACTTTCGAGCGCGGTCAAACGCTTCTCGCTCATTTCCCCGCGGCCATAAGTGCCGACAGCCTCGAACACATCCTGAATCGTGACGGAATGGCCTTCAAACTGGCCCGGGGCGATGGAACCGCCGTATAAAATCAGTCCAGGAATATTCAGACGAGCCAGCGCCATAATGCCAGCGGGGATGGTTTTGTCGCAGCCCACCAGCACGATCAGCGCGTCGAATAGATTGCCCCGCGTAACCAGTTCGATGGAATCGGCGATCACTTCACGGCTGATGAGCGACGTGCGCATGCCTTCCGTGCCCATGGTGATGCCGTCGGAAATCGAGACGGTATTGAACTCCAGTGGGACGGCGCCGGCCGCGCGAATTCCGTCCTTCACGTGTTTTGCCAACTCGCGAAGGTGGTAGTTACACGGGCCGATTTCGATCCACGTGTTGGCCACACCTATTAGTGGTTTCTTGAAGTCTCCGTCCGCGAGGCCGGAAGCGCGAAGCATCGCGCGCGCCGGCGAACGGTTGGCGCCGTCGACAAGGGTATGACTACGAGGTCTGGGGAGCGACTCGCTCACTTAAAATTTCTCCGTTTGCGCTGTAGTTCTTTGTCCGGGCACAATTAGTTTAGTGGACTTTTGAACCCAGCCACCATCACGTGTCAGCCGACTGAGTAACAAGCGAATCCGTGAGATCAGAATGTCCCCAAAACGCTCATAGATCAAATTAATACTTTTCAGCCGACAGATAAATCTAGTTTATACCTGTTTATAGTTCCTTTACATACAAGCATCTTGCGGCCCTTTTCCGGCATCTTTAACAACAACCCTCCAAGTGGACCACCGAAATGTTGAGGAAACGGACGATTTATGGTCAACGGCACGGACGTGTTCGTGATAGGAGGCGGCCCCGCGGGTCTAGCTGCAGCGATCGCGGCGCGACGGCGCGGTTTCCAAGTAATCGTCGCAGATGGAAACAAACCCCCGATTGATAAGCCGTGTGGCGAAGGCTTGATGCCGGATTCCATTGCCGCTCTTCAAGAGCTCGGCGTGGAGATTGCGGCCGATGAAGGATACCCGCTTCAGGGAATAAAATTCCTCGAAAAAGAAAAGTCTGCTGCCGCATGTTTTCCGACTGGACGAGGCGTGGGATTACGCCGGCCTATACTCCACCAAAAAATGCTGGATTGCGCTGTGGCGCTGGGCGTTCATTTTCTTTGGGGAACGCCCGTTATGGGCATTGGGCGCGATGGTGTAAACCTGGCTGGAGGAAATTTCGTCCACGCGAATTGGATTATAGGCGCGGACGGCGGCCAATCGCGGGTTAGGCGGTGGGCGGGGTTAGATTCTTCTAACAAGAGGGACTCCCGGCTGGCGTGGCGGGCACACTTCGTTGTTGCGCCTTGGTCAGAATTCGTGGAAATTCATTGGGCCGAGAATGCGCAAGCGTATGTTACGCCGGTGTCGGCGAACGAAGTGTGCGTGGTGATGGCGTCACGAAATGAAAACCGCGACATTCGACTTGCGCTTAACGAATTTCCGGAACTGGCAAGCCGCTTGAGTAGTGAAAGGGCTTCGCGACCGGCACGCGGCACAATCACGACCATGCATCGGCTGAAGCGCGTTTCTCGTGGCAACATTGCGCTTATTGGCGACGCATCGGGTAGCGTGGATGCCATTACCGGCGAAGGATTGAGCTTGAGCTTTCATCAAGCCATGGCCTTGGCCGAGGCTATGCAGAAAAACTCTCTGGACTTGTATCAAAAAGCTCATCGCCAATTTGCCAGGCGGCCAACTTTTATGGCGCGGCTGCTGCTGTTACTTGATGGGCGCGCGCGTCTGCGTCGAAGAACTCTAACCGTTTTCAGAAATGATCCAGAGGTTTTCGCGCGACTGGTATCCATTCACGTGGGCGAAACTTCGCCGGTACATTTTGCTACCACTGGCGCTTTGCTCGGTTGGCGATTTCTGGCGGCATGAATCAAGGCTTTCCAAAGATGATGTACGCACTGAGGAATTGTCTCGCTGCGGTTGTGCTCGTCGGCGTAGCAACGCCCGCTCGTCAGGCCGCTACTTCGCAGCAAGGTTCTCATGCAACGCCAGTCGCACAGCAAATCGTTTTGTCCGTTGACCCCGCAAAAAGTACCGTGCATTGGAGCGTGGAATCCAGTTTACATACCGTGCATGGAACGTTTCATGTGAAGCGCGGCACGGTATCTGTCGATCCCGCAACCGGAAAGGCCAGTGGTGAAATTGTCGTCGATGCTACCTCGGGCGAAAGTGGTAACAACGCTCGAGATCGCCGGATGCGTAAGGAAATTCTCGAAAGCAACCAATACTCCGAGGTCGTGTTTCGGCCGGATCGTGCCGACGGAACCATCGTTCAGCTAGGAAATTCAAATTTGAAGCTTCATGGAATATTTTCTTTGCATGGGGCAGATCATGAGCTCGATGTGTCCACCCAAGCGACGCTAAAAGAAGATCAGTGGAAAGGGACAGCAGCTTTTGCAGTGCCGTACGTAGAGTGGGGTCTGAAAAACCCTAGCAATTTTTTGTTAAAGGTCAAGCCAGTCGTGGATGTTGAACTGGACCTGGCCGGATCCGTCTGGAGTGAAGCTCGGTAGCCAGGCTCACTCAACGCTCTTGAAATCGCACGAGCTGCCAGGTCAGGCGCCGCTATGAGTGTGAACCTTCCCCGCGACAGAGCTAAGCTCCCGGGTGAGGAGATATAGGAGCGCGTAGCCAACGCAAGGTCCTCGCCAGCAATGTACAAGTGTCGGCCCAGATCTTGTGACGTGCTCGCATTAATATTGAGACTCCTGCGGTTAGATAAAGGCCGCACAAGAGAATTCCTGCACCGGACATTATTATCCAGCCAGGATGCTGCGACCCCTGCGCCAGATTCATCTGGAGCAGCATCGAAATTAACAAGCAACAGACCAAAAAGCTGGTGGTTAAGGTCTTTCCGTAGTGCTCTTCGTTAAAATTACGTCCCCACCAAAGCCGTAACGATTGAATGCCCGTCCTTAGTTCACTGCCAAAGTTTGTTGAAAACCGCGCCAGACGCGGTTCAGTAGCGTTCCGGACAGTTTTCGCATAATTCTTTAATCTGCTATCCAGCTCCAGGCTCCTAAGCGAGCGCATTGCCGGTTTGATTCCGTGAACGTGAACACGCTTCGCGCTTCGTCTTATTCGGGATTCCAGCTCCAAATTTCTGATGGAGCGAACCGTCGGTTCGAGCCCATGAATCCGGGCAAGATGGGTGTATAGCCTAAGCTTTCCCTCAAGGTCGTATTTCCGAATGGAACTAACGGCTGGCTCGAGGGATGAACGCAAGTTAGCGATAGCTCGCAGCGCGCGAACCGAGGCCGGATTCGCTGAGAAGAAATTTCCGGTGGAAGTACGCTTCCATACCCGCACCCGTGCCGTCGCGTATTCTGACTCCGATGCTCGTGAAGTTGCCGGACTAGCTAGCCTGGTTTGGTTCGTTTCGGCATCCCCGGCGCTGAATGCATCGCCCTGATGATTGATCACGGCCTTTTGCACGGTCACCAGATAGGGCGTAGCCCTGGGCTTTTCCTGCCATGCGTCGGCGTCCGCTTTGATCTTCGCCAGAATAGAATGCAAGTCTGATACATCTGTCGGTGGACTTATGGTGCGCAATCGTGGCGCCACCGGTCGAAAGACGTCAAATTGTAGGTCACGCGCCGCTTCCGCAACTAATGAGGCAGGGATCACCTTGGTTTGCTCTACATAAGCATTAATCAGCGCGTTTTCACACAGCAAATTTATAACTCTTGGTATGCCGCCGGAATAGCTATGCACCGCCTCGATGGCTTCAGGCTCGAAGACCAAATTGCCGCCCGAGCCTGCGGTATGTAAACGATTCTCGATATATCCCGCGACTTCTTCCAGCGCAAGCGGCAACGTCTTGCACCGCAGGCCAATGCGCTGCTGGAGTTGTCGCAAATCTGGACGTCTGAGCTTCGCCTCCAGCTCGGGCTGGCCGACCAGGATGATTTGCAGCAACTTTTCGTTGGGGAGCTCCATGTTCGACAGTAGCCGGATTTCTTCGAGGACGTGGTTAGGCAGTCCTTGTCCTTCGTCTACGATCAGAACGACCAGATCACGTGCCCTATAACGAGCCAGCAACCAATCATTAAAAGCTAACAATGGGTTGGCTTTCGCTTGCGGAGTGACCGGAATTTCAAATTCGGAAAAAATGAAATCGAACAATTGTTCGGAGTCGAGATGAGAATTAAAGATAAATGCGGTACGGGCCCGTTGGTGCTCGAGCCAGAGGAGCAAATGATTGACCAGAGTCGTTTTTCCTGTCCCGGCTTCTCCCGTAAGTAGCATCAAGCCCTTGCGGCTCTCTATGCCATAGGTCAATTCATCGAGGGTGCGCCTTGTTTGGGGCGTCAGGTAAAGATAAGAAGGGTCAGGATTTACGTTGAAAGGATTCTTCTTAAGCCCAAAAAAACTCTTATACACGAGTAGATCACCCACAATCGATCAACCCTTGGGCCAGGGGGACAACGGGCGGGTCAACCGGGAACATACTCTCCCATAATCGGCAGTGCGTGGGAAGTGGGATTTTCCTGTAGTACCAAATTCCTATCGCTCTTATGACTCCGCAATGAGACAGTTGGTGCTAGTGGCAGCCATACCTGAAAACGCTGCTATATCCGTTCGCTAATAACCAAGACGATGGGCAGACACCCTTCGCGGGCACCCGTATCCGGTTGTTAACTATAAGGAGAAAGCCTGATTGTTCCGGCCTATCCGATGTGGTCCTCTGAACTGGAATGGGTTTCTAAGCGGTTGCTTCTAAGGGAGTTTTGGGGCCAAGTCTTGCCTTCGCAATCCAAACTAGAACACGCGGCGCAGGTGGCGTCGAGGCCTTTGAGCGGTGACGAGGCCAGGCGGCCGACGGTGCGAATTGTTTTTGCTCTCGGCGACCAGTCGCTGGTGGAGCGCAGTGTATACGAATTAAAGCGGGGCGGCTTTGCAGTCGATTCTCATGTCGTCACAGACGCGGACCAACTTGTAAATCACCCCCAGCGGCAATCGTTCGATCTTGCGGTTTGCCAATATAGTTCCGATTCGGGACACGGGGACAACGTGCGTAGCTTGGTCACCGACCTACCCAAAGACCTTCCGCTAATCCTGCTGGTGGACCGTATAACGAAAGAGGACTCCGCTAATCTTATGCTGCGAGGCGCTTTTGAGTGCGTCCATACCGACTCGATCGGGCATCTTCCGGTGGCCGTTCGCCGGGCCCTGAACGAGAAATCATTGCGTCATGAGCGCGACCGTGCAGAGAGGGAGCTGCGACGACTACGCGCACAATACCGCGCTTTGGCGGGAAACCAGAGCTACGGGATATGCCGTTGTGATCTTGAGGGCGGCTTTCTCGACGTAAATCAGACGCTGCTGAAGATGCTTAGATACTCCTCCAAGGAAGAACTACTGGAGGTCAATATCGCAGGCAATATTTTTGCAGATCCAGCCAAGCGCGCGCAGCTTCTCGGAAAATCACACGATGGAGGCGCTGATCCCGTCGAGGCGGAGTGGACTCGCAAAGACGGATCCACCATTAAGGTCAGATTAAGCGCCCAGGAAGTGCTAAGTGAACAAGGGCAGATGTATGCATATGAAGTCATTGTCGAGGACGTGACCAAGCAACGCGAGTTGGAGGATCACCTGCGACGCCTGGCGGCGAGTGACCCGCTAACCGGACTTGCCAACTACCGGCATTTAATCGATGCGCTGGACATGGAAATTAGACGTTCGAATCGTACTGGCAGGGAATTCTCTCTGCTGCTCTTCGATATGGACGGTTTAAAGCAGCTTAATGATAGCTTCGGTCACATGGCCGGAAGCCAGGCGCTTTGCCGAACGGCCGATGCTTTGACGCTGTTTTGCCGCGATATTGATACCGCCGCGAGATTTGGAGGAGATGAATTTGCACTCCTGCTTCCGGAAACCGGGAGGGAAGCCGCGCACTCTGTAGCGCGGCGCATCAGCAGCAGCATCGCCGAAGATAGCAATGGGCCGCGAATTTCTGTCAGCGTTGGGGTCGGCGTGTATCCCTTGGACGGAGACAACGTGGAAACTTTGGTTTCCGCAGCGGATGCGGCCATGTACGCGATGAAACGTCAGCGCAAAGCCGAGAACGCTTTGCGTTAAACCGCCGCAAGGGAATTAGGGTTTGGTCGCGCTAGCCACTTGCTGACGTTGAATGACGCCGGAGTCGACGACCTTGCCTGTTCTTGAAACCGCCTCGAAGTACATCTGATCGTCCGCTACTTCAACGAGCATGAAAGCTCGATCGGTGTCGAAACCGTTTGCGGTGATACTCGAACGATCCAATCCACGACCTCGTAATTGGCCGGATGAGCCTTCCGTGAAGTAGTAAATGCCTTTTTGCGGCACGATGCGCTCGTATATATGTTCATGGCCTGCGAAAACGACGTTAACGCCATATTTCACAAATATCGGCTCCAATAAAAGTCTGAGATCGGTTGCAGGCCCATGCTTGCGCGCCGATGAATACAGCGGGTGATGGAAAAAACAGATCTTCCAGTCATTGCTGCCTGCGCCTTCCAACTGTTTCCGCAACCAATCCAGTTGCTTGGGATCCATGTAATTGCTGTCTAACGCGAAAAAGTGCACGTTGCCTTTTTTGAAAGAATAGTAATTTGCCCCGTTCATGTTGAAGGGCTTATAGAAACGCTCGCTGGCATCGTCGTGATTGCCGAGAGCGGCATAAAATTTAACACCGGCGTCTAATAGAGGCTTATACGGGTTGGCGAATTTTTTCTCAAAGTCCTTCGGGGAGTGGCCGCCGTAGAGGTTGTCGCCGAGCGCGAGCACAAACTCGAAAGGAAAGTTTTTCCTTTGCTCGTTCATCTGCCCGGAGGTTTCATATTCAGGCTTATTGCCGGTGCCCATGTCTCCCATGACTGCGAAGCGCACCGAATTAGACTTAAGAGGGAATTTAAATTCGTCGGCGCGCTGGCCAGTGGCTTGTAGAAGGAAAACTCCAATGAGGAAAAATCGTCGCCGCAGCATCATTGCCCGTTCAGTGCCTCAACCGGAATAACACCAGGCAGATAATCGACAACAAGATTTGCTTTCACGTCAAGGAGCACCAGATCACTGCTAACCGCCCGGTACGCAACTTCTTCGGGTAATTTGGGAAGCTTTTGCAGCATGGTGGGCGGCACAGAAGTGTACGGGATGGACTCGGGGTAAATTTCGTTGACATGCAGGTGAACCCTGTTAAGCGGCGCGCCTTGTTTGATCGTCGCTTTGGCATGAGGGGCCTGAGGCCCTTGAAATTCACTGGCGATGGCTTTCAGGAAATTCTCTTTGGCAGCGGGAGTAAAGATGTCGCCTCGTTTGGCGCGCGCACGGGCCGCCTTCATCTTGCGCGCCAGAATTTTCTGGTGCGCGTCGATCAGCTCCGGTTCATTAGTTGCTTTGAGCTTCGGAACGGTCGCCTCAATGGATTTGTGCAGCTGAACATATTTCTGAACGCGATCGGAAAATTCCTGGAAGCCCGGCGATTTCAAGTCTGGCGGCGGATTCTGCGGCGGTTGATTTTGTGATTGTGGATTCTGCGATGGTGGGTTTTGCCCTTGTGGATTCTGTGCCGGGGAACCCTGACCGCCGGAAGTGTAAATCGGACAGGTACCGAACACTACAACTGCGGTCAGCAGCGCCGATCGAATCTGAATTGTAATTCGCGGCCGTGCTTTCAATGGGCCTCCTCGTTATGTATCTTTCGTGTCATTCGCTACTTCTTTCACCGCCTGCTTGATGGCCCTTTTGACCATTTTTTTGACCGTGCTCTTGACGCGCTTATCACCGAGGATGTCTTCGCCGGCTTCGGCAACGACTTTCTTGACAGCCTTCTTGACGGTCGTCTCCAAGGGGTGCAATTCCTTAGCCAGCACCTTGGTCGCTTGTACTACTTGTTTTTTGGGAACCTCGGGCTCGTCTTTTTTCATCCCGCTGTCGGTGGCTGCATCCGTGGAACTCCAATCCGATTCAAAACACTCAGTCAATTGTTTGACGATCTTCTTCTCCCGGATGATCAGGCCTACTTCGCGCCGGGAGTCCAGTTCCGCCTCGCGCAAGCTTTGGCTTCCAATAAAAGCTTGCGAAGCGTCTTTCAGAATGGTGCGTGTATGCAGCCTGATTTTGGTGAGTTTGGACACTTTCAAGCCAAGCCGCTTGGAGGCTTTTCCTATGATTCTGACTTCAGCGCCGGACTCGGCGCGTTCTTGCAGTATGCGCACAACCTCAGGGTCGGAGATTTCCGGATCGTAAATCAGCAATTGCTTTTTCGCGCCCCTTAAGAAAGTGGTCAGCACCTTGCGGGAATTTACAGGACTAACAACAAACGTTTCGAGCCTGGCGCTGTAGGATGTGCGGGTACAATCTGCCTCAAACAGCTTTATGGCTTCCTGCACGATTTTGGAATTGCTGGTGATGATTCCAAAACCGCGGCTATGATCAATATCCAAATGCGTAAAATTAAATGACAACATGAACAGAGTCTTGCGATCGAAAATAATAAGTTTATCGTGATAGCGAATCAGGTCGTCAGCGGTGCGCGCGACAGTTATCCCAGCGTCCAGGAAACGCATCTCCAGCGCGCGCAGATGTTTCTCGCCGCCGCGATTCACATAAGCGATCAGCGCAGTGACTTTGACGCCTCTCGCCGCGGCGGCTTTAAGCTCTGCCTCAATGTCGGTGCGGTCAAATCGAAAAATTGCGATATCGATCGATTTTTTAGCTTTCTTGATGGCTGTGAGAATAGGAGTCGCGCCATCGCGAGGTTGTAAAATCAGCTTCACAGGCTGGTAATCCAGAACGGTGAAACGTGCACGTCTACACTCATATCATGATTTGTAAGCATAAGTTAAATGTGATGCTTCCTGATCGCGTTTGAAAGAGACATCGAACGCTTACAACGCATTCAATGCGGCGATTCTATTTTGAATTACTGTGGCGTAGCCTTCGATCTCTTCCTGAGTGTATCCGCCGGCCCGGAAACAATCGCGAATCTGTTCTTCCCTAAGTTGTGCAAGTCTTTCGCCTAACCACTTCGCGTCCGCGCGAGGGATGTGTTTAGTGACGCTCTGCATCTGGGTACGTTTTTCATAATTCGGGATGTTGATAGCGGCGAGCAATGGCGGGCGGCTATGCATGACGAAGTCCACGAAATCGGTGGTCACCTTGTCGATGAACTTGGAATCTTCATAATCTTTCAGGACGCTCTTAGAGCGATGAAGCGGACTCCCAGTTTTGCCGAACGTCGCGCCCACATCGCTGACCGCATATTCGGCCTCGTCGGTGACTTCGTAAATCGAATTATTGATTGTTTTTAAATCCCAGTCGTTAACCAAGGCCATCATGACGCGAAGGCCATTGAATTCTTTAGTGTCCGCAAACGGATTCTTGAACCAGTCCCAATTTCCGAGTTTCTTGACCTCCTTCATACGTCGCTCGAGGCGCGCACCGTGAACGATGCCGCCCTCGGTAACAAAGGATTGCCCGCGCTTTAACGGTGGCAAGCCTTCAACATGCAATTCGTCGATGTAATAATCCTCGTCTACGAAGTACCCGGCGGCGAAAAGCAGTCTGGTGGCTGCGGTTTCCGCTCGCGGTTCCTGCCCCAGTTTGACGCGCCACTTGATGCCTTGGTCGTCTTCAACATCAAATTTCGGGCTGGTGCCGTTCATATCTTCTTTTTTGAATTTATATTTAGCACCCGGAGTGGGCGCGTCTTCCTTTCCTCCGGCGCCATAAAATAGATTTAACTGATCAACGTCGATCGTCGCGTGCCAGATCACCGCCCTGAGCCGCGGGGTTGGTTCGCCCTTTTTATGTTTCTCTCCTTTTTTTCCTTGCTCTCTATCTTGCTTGGGTTCGGCTTCTTGTTGTCGTTCGTTCTGTTTTAGTTGGTCCTGCGCCCGTAGAGCTGTGGCGGTAGTAAAAAGTAGAAGTGCTAAACAAATCAATGAAATGTGATGTGTGTTTCGAATAGTGCGGGTTGGCGGATAGGAAAGACCGAACACTCTAGGCGACAGGTTTTTGAGCGGCGTGCTCCACTGCGGGTTGCTCAGCGCCCTGTGAAGTCTGAATTTTGTACAGTTCCGCATAAGTTCCCCCGGCTGCAAGAAGTTCCTCATGAGTGCCTTGCTCCACGAGCTCTGAATCCTTGACCACAAAAATACAGTCTGCGTGTCGGATGGTTCCCAGATGATGAGCGATGAGTAATGTGGTCCTGCCTTTCATTAAGCGGTCTAGCGCGTCGATCACCGTTTGCTCAGAAGCAGCGTCGAGCCCGGAAGTGGGTTCGTCAAGAATCAGTATCGGAGTGTCACGAATAATCGCGCGAGCGATGGCAATACGCTGACGCTGGCCCCCCGAAAGCGAAATTCCTCGTTCACCAACCATGGTGTCATAGCCTTCCGGCATTTTTTCGATGAACTCGTGAGCGTTTGCTAATCGTGCAGCCTCCTCGATCTGCTTTCGAGGAGCGTCCGGCCGCCCATACGCGATGTTTTCCCAGACGGTGGCGTGGAACAACAACGTGTCCTGCAGCACGAAACTAATCCGCTGGCGAAGCGACTTAAGGGTGTACTCACGGACGTCGTGGTCGTCAATCTTTACCTTGCCGCTGGTCGGGTCATAAAAGCGCGGGATCAAACTGATTATGGTGGTCTTACCGGTGCCGGAAGGGCCTACCAATGCGGCGATTTGACCCGGTTGAATCGTAAAATGAATATCTTTCAACACCAGGTTGCCGCCGTCATAGCTAAAGCTGACGTGTTCGAATTCAATTTTGCCCTTGAACTTGGGAGCTTTTTTCGCCCTCGGCAAATCTCGAACTTTGCTTTCGATTTCGAGGACCTCTTGAATTCGCTCGAAACCCACCGCCGCTTTTGAAACCGTGTCCGTCATCTTGGACAAATCGCGCATGGGCTTATACATTTTGCCCAGATAAAGCAAGAAAACGATGAGTACGCCCGCGCTGAGACTTCCGCTCAATACAAGACGCGCTCCATACCACAGGACTAAGCAGGTACCGATAGCTACGATGACCTCCACCATGGGCGCCAGCTTCGCCTTTAGGCTTCGTGCCTTCAGCGCGGTTTCCACATTTTCCAGGCTGTACGCTTCGAATCGTTCCTGTTCGTAGTCTTCGCGGGCAAAGGCCTTCACCACGCGAATAGAGGTCAACACCTCCTGCACCACAGACGTCATGTCGCTTTCTTTCTTTCGAACCGCGCGGGAGAATTTTTTGATTCGACGAGTGAATACGTACACAAAGGCAAAAAGTATTGGCGAGACCGACAAGGCTATCAGCGTGAATCGCCAGTTGATGTAAAACATCACACCAATCATGCCCACCAGCGTAAGAACGTTGACGATCATGCCCAACAACGCAGTGTTAACGAAATCCTGAACGGCATTGATGTCGCTCGTTACGCGGGAGATCAAATCGCCCGTGCGCGTTTCGTCGTACTCCGCAAGGGATAGTCTTTGAATGTGGCCGTACAGCATCCGGCGAAGGTCGTGAGTGACCCACTGGCTCACGCTGGTCGTAAGATATTTTTCAGTGTATGAACTGAGAGCCCCTACGATGGCAATGGCCGCGACGGCCCCGACCGCAAAATTCAGTATGGCGAGCTGGTTGTCCCCGAATAGAGCTGTAACTGGCCGGCCGATCCAGTTGGGCAAGCGCTTATGTTGCAGCAAATTGTCGACTACGATCTTGACTGGCCAAGGTTCCAGCACATCGGTCAGGGTCTCGCCGAGAACAGCGACGAACGCTAACGTGAGGGCCGTCCAATGGGGACGAAGAAGATCAACGATCTTCAACTTATTGGATAAGTTGAATTTCCGTTTAGGCTGAGTAGTACTCGCGGATTGAGCAGTATTCTCGGGCATCTATTCGCTGCGCCAGTTGACAGTCTCCGAGGGAGTAGGACGGGTCGGCTTATGACCATGATACTTTGAGGATGGAATACTTAAAAGGTCTTACCCCTGATTGTTGCGAATATGAGACCTTAGGACTCGCTGGAGTGCTGACTCCAAACCGGCGCCATTGAAAAAGACGGCCCCGGTCACAAGCTCCTAACCTCATGAAAATAGGCACACAAGTCGGAATTGTGGGAGCCGGTCCGGCTGGATTAATGCTCTCACATCTGCTGCACCTACAGGGCATCGAGTCCGTGGTTCTGGAGGCCGCGAGCCGTAAACACATTGAAGAGCGCATCCGCGCCGGTGTCTTGGAGCAGGGAACTGTAGACCTGCTGATCGAGACAGGTGTCGGTGCACGACTGCAACGCCGGGCGCTTTTCCATGGGGGAATTGAGCTCAGATTTAGCGGGGCCGGGCATCGCATAGACTTTCGCGAACTTACCGGGGGCAAAGGGGTGGTCATCTATGCCCAACATGAAGTCATCAAGGATCTGGTGGCGGCGCGCTTGTCCGCTGGGGGGCGAATTATATTCGAGGCCGCCGATGTGCGCGTCCAGGCCGTCGACGGGCCGGCGCCTTCCATCCATTTTGAAAATGAGGGAACAGCGCATGAATTGACCTGCGACTTTATTGCCGGCTGTGACGGCTTTCACGGCGTTTGCCGGCCGTCCATTCCCGAGGGCGTGATCACCGCGTATGAACAAATTTATCCTTTCGGTTGGCTGGGAATTCTCGCGCAAGCTCCTCCGTCTTCCGAGGAACTGATCTATGCCTACCATGAACGAGGCTTCGCGCTGCACAGTATGCGCTCTCCTGAAATCACCCGGCTCTACCTGCAGTGCTCTCCCAATGAGGATTTGAGCGAGTGGCCGGATGAGCGAATCTGGGCCGAGCTTCAACGCCGCTTCGAATTATCGAAACCTTGGAGACTAACAGAAGGACCGATCCTGCAAAAAAGCGTGACGGGAATGCGTAGTTTCGTGGCTGAACCCATGCAATACGGGAGAATATTTTTGGCCGGAGATTCCGCACACATTGTTCCACCCACCGGAGCTAAGGGCCTCAATCTCGCGATCGCGGACGTTCGGGTGCTCGTAAGTGGTCTTGCCGAGTTTTACAGTTCGGGCAACACGGAGTTGCTCAGGCGATATTCCGAAATCTGTTTGCGCAGGGTTTGGAAAGTCCAGCGCTTCTCGTGGTGGATGACGTCGATGCTGCATCGGCATGCGTCAACAAATCCATTCGACGAACGGCGTCAACTTGCGGAACTGGATTACGTCACAAGCTCGCGGGCCGCCGCGCAAACACTCGCGGAAAACTACGTCGGTCTGCCTATGGAAGTCACCTAACCGTACAAGACGTCCCGATTTTAGGTAACGTAATTGCCCATCGTTGTGCCAGAGGCGGCGCGATATATACAATTGACGCAAAAGCAAAAAGCAACGATCATTTTCACGCCTATGGACACCGATAAATTATTAAGAAAACATTCGATTAAGATGCTCGAGGGCGGCGACGCCCACACTACATTCGATGACGCTGTCGCTGATATGCCTGCGGCGTTGCAGGGAAAAATCCCCAAAGACGCTGAGCATTCGCCTTGGCAGTTGCTTGAGCATCTGCGTCTCGCTCAATGGGACATCCTGGAATTTGCGATCAATGCAAAACATAAATCACCCAAATGGCCAGAAGGGTATTGGCCAAAAATTGCCGCACCCCCGAACAAACAGGCGTGGCAGAAAAGTGTTCAGGCATTTCGCAGCGACATGAAACGATTCACTAAAATTCTAGCGGATGATTCTACGGACTTGTTCGCCAGGATTCCTCATGGCGGCGGGCAGACCATTTTGCGCCAAGCCTTACTGGCAGCAGATCATAACGCATACCACCTCGGGCAACTCGTGCTGGTTCGGCGGCTACTTGGCGCCTGGAAGTAGCATTGCCGCTACGCCCTCCCTTGTGGCCTTCCACTGAACTTCATGAAGCGAACTATTGCGGTGATCACCACTTCGCGTGCCGACTACAGCCATTTATATTGGCCGTTGCGAGATTTATCGGAAAACGAAAATGTAGATCTGAAAATTATTGCCCTCGGATCGCATCTGTCGCCTGAATTTGGAAATACCGTTCAGGAAATTGAGAAAGACGGATTTCGAGTCGACTCCCGAATCGAGTGCTTGCTCAGCTCTGACACCGATGTAGGAATGGCCAAAACCATCGGCGTAGCGACGCTAGGTCTCGCGGACCTATTGGGCAAAATGCGGCCAGACTTGCTTTTGTTGATCGCCGACCGTTACGAGATGTTGGCTCCCGCGGCGGTCGCTCTTGCACTGCGCATTCCGGTCGCTCACATCGAGGGGGGAGAAGTCAGCGAAGGAGCAATCGACGATGCGGTTCGAAATGCTTTGACCAAATTAAGCCATATCCATTTTACTTCCACCCCTGCTGCGCGTGAGCGAGTGATCGCTATGGGGGAAGAAGAGTGGCGCGTCCACCGCGCCGGCGCTCCTTCGCTGGACCATCTTCGTCGGCAACCATTGTTGAGCCGCGACGAAATTGAGAAACGTCTGGAAGTTAATCTCCAGACACCCACCATTCTCGTTGCGTATCACCCGGTGACTATCGCTCGCAATACTCTTCAAGAAGTGGAAGCTCTATTCACCGCGCTCGGTAACGTGAGGGACCAAATTTTGTTCTCCCATCCGAATGCCGACGCCGGCAGCAGGGAATTAATTGAGCAGACAAAATCGTTCGTCGCCGGCCGGGGACACGGAAGAGTCTTTACCAATCTGGGTACGGTACTGTACCTGAGCCTGTTGCGTCAGGTCGATGTGTTGGTTGGGAATTCGAGCAGTGGAATCATGGAAAGCGCTTCCTTTTCGTTGCCCACAGTAAATGTAGGGTTGCGACAGCAAGGACGGGAGCGACCACGGAATGTGCTGGACGCACACGCCAATCACAATTCGATTCTGCGGGCCATCGATCGTGCAAGGACGCCCGAATTTCGCGAGTCGTTGTCCGGCATGGTCAATCCTTATGGCGAAGGGCGCGCTTCCGAGACAATCGTCCGGGTGCTAACGACGGTTCCACTTTCGCAAGCCCTGCTGATGAAGCGCCATTCAGAACTTGAGCCAATGGCCTAAGCCCAAACGCTCGATTACGTGGAGCGTCCGAAGCGATGAAGATCGCCGAATCGCATACGTCAACAGCTTCGGTCAACAGCTTCAGTTAAATTATGGTTCAATCTACTACAGCAAACTGGGGATTGACCCTTACGCCAGGAGGCATCAAGCTCGCACTTCTGCAAAATTGACGCGGCCGGCATGTTCATTTTCGTGGCATAAGGGGGAGAAATGAGACAAGTTGCAATTTTGGCGCTAGGTGCTCTTGCGTTGTACATTGCCGTCGTAAGCGCGCCGGATGTGGCGCGCTATATAAGAATAAGTCGGATGTGAGCTTAAGCTGTCTCGCGGTCTTTTCATTTCCGGCTCAACTCGGGAAGCATTTCTGCCGCGAACGTCATAAATTCATCGCGAGGGATTCCTGTCTGACGGGTCCCGAACGCAATCTGTAGCGACGTGCTTTTTTTAGTACCGCGCCAGCGTAGGTGTACTATGCGGCGGAGTTTCCATGCAGGAATCCGCGTTCAGCCACGACAACAACCGCCAGCCGCCTCTAGCCATCCCTGAAATTGATATTCTCTGGATTACCGCCGGTCTCGGCTGCGATGGCGACACCATTGCAATGACCGCCGCCACGCAGCCTAGCATCGAAGACATTCTCCTTGGGGGGATCCCCTGGATCCCAAAAGTTCGGCTGCACAATCCTTTTCTCACTTACGACAATGGCGCGGAATTCATGGAACATTTTTATTCCGCGGCGACGGGTAAGCTCTCTCCTTTTATTTTGGTGATAGAAGGCTCCATTCCCGACGAGACCAACAAGAAAGAAGGATATTGGGCATCTTTCGGCACTGATGCAAAGAGCGGCCAACCCATTTTAACGTGTGACTGGATTGACCAGCTCGCGCCCAAAGCGTGGGCCGTGTTAGCAGCCGGAACTTGCGCGGCGTACGGCGGCATTCATGCCATGGAAGGAAATCCGACCGGTTGCATGGGACTGCCCGATTATCTTGGCTGGCAATGGAAATCGCAGGCGGGCATTCCGATTGTGTGTGTGCCCGGATGTCCGGTGCAGCCTGACAATTTCATGGAAACGCTGCTTTATTTGTTGAACATGGCCGCTGGCAGGGCACCGATGATCCCGTTGGACGACGCGCTCCGGCCGACTTGGCTGTTTGGCCAGACGGTGCACGAGGGATGCGACCGCGGCGGCTATTACGAGCAGGCGGAATTTGCGGATAGTTATGGCGGCATCCAATGCATCGTGAAGTTGGGATGCTGGGGCCCTGTCGTGCAATGCAATGTGGGCAAGCGCGGGTGGATGGGAGGCATCGGAGGTTGTCCAAACGTTGGAGGGATCTGCATTGGATGCACCATGCCCGGATTCCCTGACAAATTTATGCCGTTTATGGACCAACCGCCCGGCTCGCTTCTCTCTTCTAACGCTGTAGCGACGTATGGTAAAGCAATTCACGCACTCCGCCGCTTTACGCAAGCATCTATGAATAAGGAACCCACTTGGCGAGGCTTACGTAATATCGCGTGAAGGCGAGCCCCAGGCATCGATGATCACGCGTCTCAGAATCGATTATGAATCCAGAATCCCAGTCCCAAGATAATTGGAACGCTTCGGCGGTCCCCTACAAGTTTTTGGACAGTGACGCCGTGCTTCTTGAGGCGGAACAAACCTTGAAGGGTTTAGCGGACGTTTTTTTCCAAGGACGCGCCGCTTTGCTCGACCAGCGCGAAGCAACGAAAAGTGATCCTCAACCTGTTTCGCGAGCCATGAACGTCGAGGAGCGCTACCGCGCACTTGTGGAGCAGATTCCGGCCGTAGTGTTCATGGCGTATCTCGATAAGGGTATCGGCGAAGCCTACGTGAGCCCACAAATCGAAGCCGCGCTGGGGTATTCGCAAACCGAATGGTTGGAAGATCCCATGCGCTGGTATCGACAGATTCATCCAGACGACAAGCAGCGGTGGAGCACGGAAGCCGCGGAGATGTTTTTGTCAGGACAGCCGCTAAAGTCTGCGTACCGCGTTTTGGCTCGCGACGGACGGGTGCTGTGGTTCCATTGCGAAGCGAAAATGATACGCCGCGAGGACGGTCAGCCCTGGTTCATTCACGGTGTCGGCGTAGATATCACGGAACTGAAAAAAGCGGAAACCGAGCTGCAGCAAGAACGGAACGTGTTATCGGCGATTCTCGACACCGTGGGAGCATTGATCGTCGTTCTCGATCCTGAGGGCAGAATTGTTCGCTTCAACAGAGCGTGTGAGCAGACCACTGGCTATTCTTTTGCCGATGTGCAAGGCAAATATATCTGGGAATTGTTCCTGGCCGCTGAAGAGATTGAGGACTTCAAGGCGTTGCTGGAGCAATCCAGGTCGGGACACCCGCCGAAAGAATACGAGAGCCACTGGCTGACAAAAGATGGAGTGCCGCGATTAATTTCCTGGTCGACTACGGTGTTATTTCGCGGCCGGGGAGTCTCACACACGATTGCCACTGGCATTGATATGACCGAGCGCAAGCGCCTGGAAAAAACTATCTTGGAAGTCAGCGCGCGAGAGCAGCGACGCATCGGTCAGGACTTGCATGACGGTCTAGGCCAACATTTGACAGGCATAGCGTTTCTGAGCAAGGTGCTGGAAGAAAAATTGTGTGAAGAATCGGTCTCGGAATCGGCGGACGCCGCAAAGATCGTGTTGCTGGTGAACGACGCCATTCGAAAGACCAAAGAATTGGCTCGCGGTCTTTTACCGGTCGTATCGGAAGCGCAGGGACTCATGGCGGCGCTGAGGCAGTGTGCCGAGGAAACGGAAGATCTCTTCCGAGTGACTTGTCGTTTTGAATGTGACACGCCGGTTTTAATAAATGATGTAAATGTAGCTACGCACCTATACCATATCGCGCGCGAGGCATTGATCAACGCCGTGAAACATGGGAAGGCCCGGCAGTTACTCATAAAGTTGTCAGCGAGCGACGGTGAGGGCACGCTATCGATTCGCGACAATGGGCTCGGCTTGCCGGAATTTCCGCTCGGAACCGGCATGGGATTGAACATTATGAATTATCGAGCCAGAATGGTCGGCGGTTCACTGGACGTACGCAACAGGGTCGACGGTGGAGTCATGGTTTGTTGCACATTTCCTTTGCCAGCGTTGCGTACTTGACGTGCGCGTAATTGAAGATCGGAAATGCATTTGCCAAACAGGTTCCAATCCGCCATGCAATCCGGGAAGGCCAAGGTCTTTCTGGTGGACGATCATCCCATCGTGCGCCAAGGTCTCGGGCTACTCATTAACCGCGAACCGGACCTGGTTGTTTGCGGTGAAGCGGAGGATGCGCCCTCAGCGTTACAGCGCATGGCCAGCGCGCAGCCGGACCTGATGGTCATTGATATCTCGCTGGATGGGCCCGACGGACTGGAACTGCTGAAAATCATCAGGCTGAAGGAACCAATTCTCCCGGTCCTAATTCTTTCAATGCATGAAGAGTCCACCTATGCCGAACGTTCTCTCCGCGCTGGCGCTAACGGCTACATCATGAAGCAGGAAGCCACAGAACGCGTACTAGTGGCCATCCGGCGAATTCTAGAAGGCAAGGTTTATCTCAGCGAGAGATTGACCAACAAGATGTTGGAGCAATTCGTACACGGAGCAGGGTCATCGAAAAACGATCCGCTTATGACGCTGAGCGACCGCGAGCTGGAAGTGTACCGGCTAATCGGAGCGGGTCACGGCACTCGGCAAATCGCGGACCAGTTGCATGTTAGCGTCAAGACCGTGGAATCGTACCAGGCGCATATAAAAGAAAAGCTGTCGCTGCGCAATGCCAGGGAATTAGTTCAGCACGCGATTGAATCGACGATAAGCGAAAAAAGCACGTTTGGAGCCACGGACTAAAAGGGACAGCACCGAAGCATTTTCTATACCCCCCCTTGAACGATCACCTCAGAATTATTTCTATGGAGTATTAAACGAATTTCTCAACTAAATTGCCGCCAGTCTGCATGCACCCCTATCAACAATAAACAGAATGACTTAAGCGCATCGGGGAATCCCTGACGTGCAGCATAGCAAATCCCCTAAGCAGAAATTAGCCGCTGCCTACTTGTGACTGTCGGGACACGGCGAATATATGTTGTGTCTAATGCTTGCGCGCCCACCACTCGATTCATCAAACCCCACCAAGAAAAGGAGAAAGCCATCATGGCCGTAGACGCAGTTCCGTATGGTCGCGTAACTCAAAAAAAATCGCCAGTTTCTGACATCCATATTATCTGGATGACCGCAGGCCTTGGCTGCGACGGCGACTCAGTCTCTATCACCGCCGCGTCGCAACCCAGCATTGAAGACGTGCTGCTGGGTGCCATCCCTGGCCTTCCGAAAGTTCATCTGCACAATCCGGTGCTGGCTTACGAAGTTGGCGACGATTTCATGAAGTTCTGGTACGAGGCGGAAGCGGGCCGCCTGAATCCCTTCGTGTTGGTGGTGGAAGGCTCCATTCCCAATGAAAGCATTAAGTCCGAAGGGTACTGGGCCGCGATGGGAACAGATTCAAAGACCGGCCAACCTATCACCACGAACGAATGGATAGACAGATTGGCGCCGAAAGCATTGGCGGTTGTGGCTTGCGGCACCTGCGCCACGTACGGCGGCAT
>DATNKL010000138.1:0-7613 GCA_035603415.1 Candidatus Acidiferrales bacterium | reverse complement strand
TCTGCCCTGCCTTCCAACGACGCCACACGTCGAGTTTCTGCTCCGCCGAAAGCCCAAACCGTCTCCCTTGTCTCATAAACACCACCTTTGAAAACAGCTTTATACCAGATGGTGTTGCATCGACCGTTTGAACCGGCAGCGGTTACCGGAGATGTGGATTTGTGCCAAAGCATTTGTCCGGCAACGCGAATAATCAAGACCTGAAACTGATTCCGATATCCGGTAAAGCAACACACTCATGTTACTTATTCGGCTATGCTGTGGCCAATGAGTCTCCCGAGTTCGGACAGCGCGTTAAGCTCGGAAGGACGGTGAAAGAAGGAACTGTCGAACGTGGCGCTTAAATCAAGATACGCAGTTTCTTGTCCTGTTTGCGGCGCGAGCTTTCGCCCTGGCATGTCCACTCCGATGGGCGTGACAACATTTCGCTGTCCAGATTGCTCTCAATTGCTAGAATTTGTGAACGAAAATGAACAGCTGGTTTTTTGGCCTAGTCTTTGCTTGGCGATTATCGCGACCTATCTTCTGGGATATCGCGGCCTAATGTTCGCCCTGGTGACCATAGGCGTCGCCTCCTTGATACTTCTATTCATCGTCGGCGTGCGGTATCACATCTGGCCGCCAAAGGTACAGCAAACGTCGCGGGGGCCTGATGTTGGACTGCGCCTAAGGGAAAAACCCTAATTGACCTGGTCCAGTTCAGGAGCATACAGCGCATGATTTGCAGGCTGAGGCTGATTCTGTTCAACCCCGGACACTGGGCTATCCTGTTTTCTAAATGCGGTCAGCCGTAACCGGTCAACTGAAAGCAACGCACGATTCTGGAGCCGCCACTCGTCAAACAACTGTTGGCCGAGCTTTCAGAACCATGCCGTGTGATTGTCCTTACCGCCGTCTTGACCGGCCTAAGAATCGGGGAAATCCTTGCACTAAGATGGAGCCGGCTGGATTTTGTACACAGATCCATTGAGGTGTCGGAAACTTACTCCGATGGCAAATTCGGCAGCCCGAAAACGCGTAGTAGCCGGCGCGTGATTCCCATGAGCCAGACATTATGCGAGGCTCTCAAAACGCACCGAGCATCCTGCATTAACTCGGGGCCACAAGGCCTGGTTTACTCCACGACAAAAGGCACTCCCCTAAGCCCGAAGAACCTCTATAACCGTGCTTTGGCACCAGCATGCGACAAGTTGAACTTGCCGCGTGTCTCCTGGCATTCGTTCCGCCACGGCAACGCCACGTTGTTAGGCGAGGTCGGGGAATCTGTAAAAACGGCTCAGGCAATCCTGGGACACTCGGACATAGAAACAACGCTAAATACTTATATGCATGCAATCCCGGACTCGCAACGGCGTGCGGTCGAGCGAGTGGCGGGGGTTTTGTTCCCAGATGTGCCTAAATTGGCTGAAGCGGAACAAAACCAAAATTGTGGAAGTAATCATGGAGAAAGAAGTTAGCTAAAAGCAGTGGTGAACCGGGCAGGACTCGAACCTGCAACCCGCTGATTAAGAGTCAGCTGCTCTACCATTGAGCTACCGGTCCACGTTAACTTTGGAATTTTAGCACGCCGCGCCAATTTTTCGACAAACCGCGAAGCGCAACCCGGGGATTCAGTTGGCCTTCCGAATAGCTCGCACACGAATTCTCTCGCTACGCTGGGAGTTCGCGAGGCACCTAACATTCGGGTGCATGCCGCTTGTACAAAACTGCGCTATTCATTGCTCGCTGAATATAAGGAATTTTTTGAAACGACTGTCGAGGCAATCAGGCGTCTCACAGAAAGTCCGGTCAAATTAAGACTCTCCACCGGATGTATTGCGCGTCGGCGAGATTCGCAAAGGGCCAACTGCATTGTTCCATGTCGATACGAAAACTAAACGGCAATTTTATGATTGCCGGTTCCGCCTATGGAATGGTGGCCTGAACGGACGCCGAAGGGACGCTCTCCTGATAGGAGCTATTTACCGAAGTAATACGGAAATAATACGTGTCGCCCGATAGGACATTGGTATCCACGTAATTGGTGGTTGGTACGGGCGACGAGTTCAATAGAGAATACGGTCCGTTCGAAGAGGAACTGACGTACACATTGTAGCCAGCGACGCCTGAAGTACTGGCGGTCCAGGACAATGCCACCGAATGCGTCGACGATGCCACGCCGGTGCCAGACATAACAATTTTTGTTGGCGAATTTTGCGCGTTACTGGTTATCGTGAGGCTTCCCGTATAGCTTCCGATGGTGAACGGCGTGAACGTGGCGTGCACAATGGTGGACTGACTGGGGCTCACAATTAGGCCTGAAGCGCCGCTCGCTGTAAATCCAGCCCCGGAAACGGAAACGCCTGAAATCGTAACAGTGGAACTTCCCGTGTTAGTCAATGTCACATTTTTTTGTGTACTGCTGGCAAGTCCGGTGTTGCCAAAACTCAAACTGCTGACGTTGGCGATCAGCGGCGATGGGGATGCGGCGACGGGGGTCGATGAGGAGGACAGAGCGATATTACAGATACTGATCGCGCCTGCGGAGGCGAATGCGTCCACAGTATTGAGTACCGCAACGGAAGCCTGCTCGGTGCGAAATGCCACATTCGATCCTAAGGTAATCTGCCCAGACCCGAGCAACACATACGCGCTGTAAGTGTGGTTCGAAACATTTACATCCAAAATAAAATGGTAGGTGATGCCTGCTTGGTAACGAACGGGGTTGGCTGCAGTAAAAGTCGAACCGTTTCTAACGTCAATGAATCCGCTGGGATTAAATCGCACCCCGGTCGCTAGATCGCTATATTGCCACGCGTTGACCGAGGACAGCCCGCTGATGGCGTTCACCGGTAAAGCCGACGGCGTCGCGTCGTATGTGATGCGGAACGTTGATCCTTGACTTTGTGATAAAGCGGCATTGGCCCACGAACCAGAAGAATACGCACATGTCACAGCCTGCGCGGAAACTGCATTGCTCATCACCGCGGCCAGTAAAATAACAAAACTTAAAAGTGCTTTCCAAATTTTCAAACAACCGTGAATTCCGGGCCCGTAAGCCATATCAACGTTCAAAGGTTTTTATCCCAAAGTTTTATTGCTCGGGAGATCGGGGAAGGCGCCGTTTCCCGCAGCAGCTGCAGGCTACGGGTTGCCGGCACGTCGCCGCTACTGTACTGGGGGGCAAATCTTGAACAAGGTGCAACCTGCACCAGGACAGGTGATAGAAGTTGCACAATTATTCAAGAAATTTAAGACAGAGAATTTAAGTGGGTACTAGAACGGCAATCGCAAGCGCGCGTCACAACCGCGAGCGTCAATCCGATTTTCGAGCGTCAGCTGACCGCCGTGGGCTTCCGCAATTTGCCGACTCAATACCAGCCCTATCCCTGAGCCTGCCGGCTTGGTGGTAAAAAACGGGACAAAAAGATTCGCGGTATTGGGAATACCGGGACCATCGTCGACCACCCAGACTTCGACTTGCGAAGCTTGCACCGACCAACCAACTTGCACGCTGCTGCCGTGCGTTTCCAGCGAAGCGTCCGCGGCATTGCGAATCAAGTTGATGAGCAATTGCTCCAACTGATCGACGTCCGCCGAGATGGTGGCTCGAGGTCCTTCCTTGATGCAAACTTTCACGCGTGTCTCCAGCTTGGCGGTGCGATGCACCCAGTCCGCAACGGGCACGGGCAAGTGTTTAGGTTTCGGAAGTCTGGCGAGCCGCGCATAAGCAGCCATAAAACGTCCGAGCGCTTCCGTGCGGGAACGAATAATGGCCAGCCCCTCTTGTAGATCCTGGAGAATCGGCGCTGCTGGTCCAGTTTGCAATTCCGGTAACTGATTGGCTGCGTTCAACCCGCTTTCTAACCCTTGAGCGACGGATTGGATCGGAGCGAGCGAGTTATTCAGCTCGTGCCCCAGTACGCGAATCAGGCGCTGCCACGCCTGGCGTTCCTCGTCCCGCAGTGTGCGGCTCAAATCGCTGAGCACCACCAGCTGGTGAGGCAATCCGCCCTGCCGGAACGATCCTCGCCGCATACTCCAGCGGCCCGACGCGCCCGGAAAGGTCAAGTCCATGGTCCGCGCGGATTCTCCTTCCAGGCATCCAGCCAACCCCAATTCCAAGGCCGTGGAGCCCAGCAGGCGTTCCATCGGGCGGATCAGCAAGCGTTCGCCGGCGCGATTTACCAGCCGAAGCTTACTTTCATGATCGAAGGTAAAGATGGCCAGATCGATTTCTTCGATGATGGTGCGCAGCAGCCCGGTAGCTTCCATCGCGCCCAAGCGCTGCTCTCGCAACATCGTGCTCAAGGCGTTGACCTCGATCATCACTTCGCCCATAGCATCGTCAGGTCGAGCGCCGCGGCCACGAATAGAGAAGTCTTCTTCGCGCATCGCCGCCAGCAGGTTGGACAGAGTCTGCAAAGAGAACACCACGCGATGTCGCAGGGAAAGTGCGAAGCCGAGCCAAAGACTAAGAATGAGAAATGTAAGGGTCCAAGCGGCCCCCGACGAGTACACGCCGGTCCACAGCAAAATCAGCGCGATGAAAGAACCGGGAAGACCCGCGGCGAGCGCCAGAAGCTGAATACGGCGTTCGTAAGAGAGGCGCTTCATCCCAATTCGTGTTTCTGTAAACGCCGATATAACGCGCTGCGGCTCAGACCGAGCGCCTTAGCCGCCTGGCTTACGTTGCCGTCGTGGCGCGCCAAAGTGCGCCGTATAAGGTGGCGCTCCACTTCATCCAGAGGCATCTCCTCAAGCCGCGCCGCAGCCGTGGACGCTTGCGCTCGCAAGCCAAGATCCGCGGCGCGAACGAGCGGGCCGGCAGACAGCAGCACACCGCGCTCGACTGCGTGGTCCAGCTCACGCACATTGCCAGGCCAAAGATGTTCATGCAGCGCGGCAGTGGCGGCGGAGTCAAAGCCGGCTATATTTTTGCGATAACGCTGCGAATATCCTTGAACAAAGTGGTGCGCCAGCAGGTCAATGTCTTCGCGACGCTCTCGTAGCGGCGGAATAAAGATCTCGATGGTGTTCAAACGAAACAGCAGGTCCTGCCGAAAGCGCCCGGCCGCGGCCTCGGAGTTGACGTCCACGTTGGTCGCCGCAAGAACGCGCACATCGACGCGGCGAGTGGCCGATGACCCGACACGTTCGAGTTCTCCCGTCTCCAGAACGCGCAGCAACTTGGCTTGAAGATTGAGCGGCACGTTGGCAATTTCGTCCAGAAAAAGAGTTCCCCCGTCGGCAAGTTCGAAGCGCCCGACGCGATCGGATCGCGCATCCGTAAACGCGCCTTTCACGTGACCGAACAGCTCGCTTTCGAACACGCCTTCGGAAAGCCCCCCGGCGTTCACGGTGACCATAGGTTTCGAAGCACGGTTAGAGAGTGCATGCAGCGTGCGCGCCACAACTTCCTTGCCGGTTCCGTGCTCGCCGGTGATCAGCACGTTAGCGTCGGACGGGCCGATCCGCGCCACCAGGTCCAGCACCGGCGCCATCGCCGGAGATTTAGCGAGAAAAGTGGGTCGTGATTCGGCGCGCAGCAGCCGGTTTTCCGCTTCCAGGCGCGAAGCTTGCCGCAACGCCTGGCGCAAATCAATCTGCGTGCGAATTATCGACAGCAGTCGAATATTCTCCCAGGGTTTCTGCACGAAATCGCGCGCACCGCGGCGCATGGCTTCGACGGCGATCTCCACGCTGCTCCACGCCGTCATCACGATGACCGGCAACGTGCTATCCAGCATTTGTATCCGCGTGAGCAGGTCCAGGCCCTCCTGCCCGGAGGTGGTGTCGCGCGCGTAATTCAAATCCATGAGCACGGCATCAAATTCGCGCGACTCGATGGCCGCGAGCGCATCGGCGGGAGAGGCTGCACCGTGCGTTTCATATCCTTCGCGCTTCAGCAATAAGCGCAATGCGTCGCGAATGTCGGATTGATCGTCGGCCAGCAAGACGCGATAGGACTGGGTGGCGGCAGATTTCATTTGATGACGAAGTCTATTCCAATTTTGCTATTTGAGCGCCAAGAACGCGCAGACTGACATTGCCGCTGGCGTGCATCGGAGATGATTGAACCCTCTTGCCAAAATTTATGCTGATTGAACCGTTGCGGCGGCACTTTCGTTTACCACCCAGCCATCTTTCAGTTGCACGATGCGATTGCCGTAAGCGGCGTTGCGCTCCGAGTGCGTGACCTGAATGATGGTGGTGCCGGCGTCGTTTAATTTTTTGAAAAGCTGCATGATCTCGTCGCCCTGTGCGGAATGAAGATTACCGGTAGGCTCGTCGGCGAGCAGCAACTTTGGATGCAGGATAACCGCGCGAGCCACGCCCACCAGCTGCTGCTGTCCACCGGAAAGCTGGTTGGGAAACAAATCCTTTTTTCCAACGATATGAAACCGGTCCAGAGCATCGCACACCAGGCTCACGCGCTCCTTGTGAGGAACATTTTTATACGAGAGCGGCACTTCCAGATTTTCAAAGACCGTTAAATTGTCGATCAGGTGATAGCTCTGGAACACAAAGCCGATATTAGCTTTGTGGAGTTCATTGCGCTTCTTGGTGTTTAGCTGGTGCACCGCCTCGCCAAGAAAGAAATACTCGCCGGCCCAGGCGCTGTCCAGCATCCCAATAATGCTAAGCAGCGTGGACTTTCCGGCGCCCGATGGGCCCATAATGGTTACAAATTCGCCTTGTTGAATCGCCAGGTTAATGCGCCGCAACACAAAAAACTTGCTACCACCGGCGTCATAGGATTTTTCGAGATTTCTAAATTGGATTAAAGGTTCCACGTCGCTCCTCTTATTGCGCCTGACGACCGCGGTTATCCGTAACACGCATGTCGCAGCAATAAAAACAAAATTGTTTCACTCATAGCGAAGAGCCGTCAATGGATCGATCCTTACAGCCCTACGTGCCGGAAGATAAGACGCCAAAAACGCTACAACGCCGAGAATCAGCGGCAGTCCGATAAAAGCAAAAGGGTCGGCGGCAGAAACGCCAAAAAGCAGGCTAGATAGCGCGCGTGCCAGGCCGAACGCTAAAGGTAGACCGATGGCGATGCCAATCCCAGTAAGAAGCATTCCGTTGCCGACAACCAGTCGATTGATGGCCCCATGTGATGCGCCCATGGCCATTCGAATTCCCATCTCGTGCGTTCGCTCGCTAACCGAATAAGACATTACTCCGTACACGCCCACGGACGCCAATACCAGCGCAATTATCCCAATGCCTGCCATCATGGCCGCCACGTACGAGATGCCCACAATAGATTCAGTAATGACTTGATTGAGCGGCTTTACCTCATAGATCGGCAGGTCCGGATCTAAAGCCGCGATTTTGCTGCGCACCGCGGAAGTAAACTTTGCGGTATCGCCGTCGGTGCGCAAAACCACGGTGGTGTAGTACGTGGGATTCTGACGATAAGGTCTGTAAAGCGTGGGCAGAGCGTCTTTCTGGATCCAGTTATAACGCACATCGTCCACGATGCCGACCACCGTGAGCCAGGTCTCCAGCTTGGAGGCGGGGACCTGAACCTTTTTACCAAGTGGATTTTCTCCTGCAAAGTAGCGGCTGGCCAGACTTCGGCTGATGACTGCGACTGGTTGAGCGCCGGCACCGTCCGAGTC
>DATNKL010000036.1:0-18988 GCA_035603415.1 Candidatus Acidiferrales bacterium | reverse complement strand
AAGCCGATACTCATCACCGCAAAATAGCTAGGTGAAACGGTCTCCATGATCGCGGTACGCGATTCTTCGCGCTGCTCGACGGGTCGACCTTCAATCAGGAAGCGGTCCGCCCCCGTACCGCCGCCATTGCCATACGGAACGGTGGTGGCTAGCGCCACCGATTGCACTTGGGGAATGCTCGAAAGGCTGGGCAGCAGCCGATCGTGAAACGCAGCGCGCGCAGACTTCTGCGGGTATTGCAATTCGGGCAAATTCAGATTCAGCGTCAGCAGCGTTTCCGGATGATATTGCTGGTTCACGATGAGCAGCGCATTAAAACCTTTTACCAGCAAGCCTGCGCCAACGAGCAGAACCAGCGACAGCGAGACCTCCGCAACCACCAAAGCGCTGCGTAAGCGATGACGGGCGCGTCCGGATGAAGCGCCGCGCCCGCTCTCCTTCAAAGTTTCAGAAATATTCGTGCGCGAACTCATGAGCGATGGCGCGATGCCCGAGAGCAGGCCACTTGCCAGCGCCACAGCAAACGTGAAAAGGAAAGCTCCAAAATCGAGATGAATGGACTTCCAGCCTGCGATGTACCGCGCGATGTCCGGCGGCATATGCGAAAGGATCACACTAAGAATCCACTGCGCCAGAAAAATTCCGAGCGCCGCGCCAAAAAGCGACAGCATCACGCTTTCGATCAATAGCTGGCGAACGATTCGTGTGCGCGTCGCACCCATCGCGGCGCGAACCGCGAGCTCTTTTTGCCGGCCGGATACGCGTGCAAATTGCACATTGGCGACATCCGCGCAAGCGATCAACAGCACGAAACCAACCGCGCCAAGCAGCAACAAAGTATATTGGCGAGTCAGATCGCCGGTAGCGAATTCTCCGAGCGGCATGACGCGAAGTTGCCAATCTTTGTACGCGTCGGGAAACGCCGCCGCCTGGTGTTGCGCTATGGTAAGCATCTCCGCGTTTGCTTGTTCGAAAGAAACTCCGGGCTTCAGGTGCCCCAGTACCCATAACGGACGATGATCGCGGTCGACACGCTGTTTAGCGTCGAAAGCCATGGGCAACCAGGCCTCCGCGCTCACGGGGAAGTCGAAACCCTTGCCCATGACGCCGACAATCGTGAACGGTTTTCCGTCGACCTTTACTACCTTGCCCAGAATTTTGGGATCTGCGGCGTAGCGACGCTCCCACAGCCCGTAACTCAAAATGAGTTCCTGATTTCTTCCGGGCTCCCCTTCTTCTGGAAGAAAGTCGCGCCCTAGATGTGGCTGCACACCAAGCGTCGTGAAAAAATTCGTGGTTACGCGAAAATCCTGAATTTTTTGCGGTGTGCCGTCGCCGGTGAAGTTAACGCCATCCCAGGAATAGGCGCCGAGCCGGTCAAAAGAACGCGCTTGCTCCTGCCATTCCAGGTAGGTGGCGGTCGCGATGGAGGTCGTTTCAATATTTTGGTGTGGCTTTGAGTCCACCACCGCTACCAGGCGATTGACCTCATCCAGCGGAACGGGATGCAGCAGGAAAGCTTCCGCCATGCTGAAGATCGCGGTGTTGGCACCCATGCCCAGCGCCAACGCCCCGGCGCAGACGAAGGTCGCGAAGCGGTGCTTCCACAGCATGCGTAACGCATAACGTACATCCTGCCTGATGGTGTCCATGAACGAAGGCCTCGATGGAAAACAATCTTGTGGCCTAAAAAAGGTGTGGCTTAAAAAATTCTACGCGCCCACGCTGACTTCCCTGGTTTCATCCACGATGCGCCCGTCAAACAAATGAATATTGCGCTCGGCGAAGTTGGCGTAGCGCTCGTCGTGCGTGACCATGCAGATGGTCGCCCCATTGCGGTGTAGATCGCGCAATAGCTCCATCACCGCTTCGCCATTTTTGGAGTCCAGGTTTCCGGTGGGCTCATCAGCCATCAGGATCAACGGATCGCCAACCAGCGCGCGCGCCACCGCGACACGCTGCTGCTGACCTCCAGATAGTTGAGAAGGGTAGTGACGCAGGCGGTGCGCCATGCCTACGCGCTCGAGCGCGCGCTGGACTTTTTGCTTGCGTTCGGTCGTGCCCGTGCCGCGATAAGTCAGCGGCAGCTCTACGTTTTCGTAGACCGTGAGGTCGCCGATAAGGTTGAAGGCCTGAAAAATGAATCCAATTTCGCGGTTGCGAATGCGCGTCCGCTCGCTGATGGTCAGTTTCGAGACGGCCTGGCCGTTTAGCCAGTAACTCCCGTCGGTCGGCGAATCCAGCAGCCCCAGAATAGAAAGCAGCGTGGACTTGCCGCAACCAGACGGCCCCGCTATGGAAATATACTGCCCTTTCTGGATCTCCAGGTGGATTTCCGACAGCGCGTGAGTCTCGACTTCATCGGTGTAGAACACTTTCTTCACGCCTTCCATCTTGATCAGGGTCCCGTTTGATTCCATCATGGTTTCTCCTTCAAGCTTCTATGCGCACCAGTTGATACGAAACAGGCCCGATTTAGTTCCGCCGCTACTCATAACGCAAGGCCACCATGGGGTCGACTTGCGTAGCCCAACCATCCAGACCACCGCGGTGCTGTCACGAGATGTGTTGTAACAGGGTGGGAAAACGATTGCGTCCGGCCGTCGCAGTCAGTCCAGACGTAGTCGTCTGGGCGACTCGAAGAACGCAAGACGTCCGGCTCCGGACTCTGCAGTGTCATTACTGGCAGGCTTCGCAGGACAATCTGGTCCATAACAGTGGAAATTGCAGAATTTGCGCCGATACCCAGTGCCAGCGTAAGGATCGCAACGGCAGTAAAGCCCGAATTGTCGTGCCAGAACGTGTGCACCGTAGCGCTCCCGAACCAACAAACTCACTATTTCAAACGGATGCGATCGAAGTTATCCCACGCGGACATGTCCGAGAGGATCACCTTGTCTCCCACTTTCAACCCTGAAACGATCTCGATGGTGTTCACCGAGCTACGCCCCAACTTTACATTGACGCGAGTGGCATCCGTTCCGTCTTCATCCAGCTTAAAAATTCCCACGGTGCTGTCTGACTGTCCGTGAACGGGCCGGCCGACGTACAACACGTCTTTGAGATTTTCGATCTCGATGGTGCCGTCGACGCTGAGGTCCGGCCGAGCGCCTTGCGGAAGCGCCTGGTCGATGACAACATCCACGGTCACCGTGCCGTTCTGCACCGACGGATCAATGCGTGAAACGTGGCCGGAAACGATGCCGTTTCGAGTGTCGATCGTGGCCTTCTGCCCGATCGTCGCGTCTTTCGCCTGCGTTTCCGCGATCTTAATCTCCGCCTTCAGTTTTTTGGGATCGGCCACGCGTGCCAGGTTTGTTCCAGGTGTCACATGCTGGCCAACGTCCACCGGCAGCAGTTGCAACACTCCATCGATGCCCGCGCGCACGTGCAACGCTTCCAGTTCGCTGCGACGTAGTTGGTATAGCGCGCGCTGTTGGTCTACGTGCGCCCGCTGCGCCGCGAGCCTGGCAATGGCTGAGTCATTGGCGATCAGCGTGCGCTGATCTTCCAGCCCCGCACGGATGGCCAGCTGCTCGTCCTTTACTTTGGAGAGCTTCGCGGTCACGTCGGCGCCCAGACCTTCCTTGTGAAGCTTGTCGTCTACGTCATGTTGCAGATGCGCTTGTTCGTATTCACTGCGCACCGAGGCGGCTTGAGCTTTCTGATTGAGCAGCTCGCTATTCACCTGCACCTTCAAATTCTCGTAATCGGCCTCGGCTCCCTTGAGCTGATACTCAGCATCGAGAGCGTCGCGCTGCAATGAGGGATTGCTCAGTTCAAGGATGATGGTATCGGGTTTCACAATGGCGCCCGGGCGGACCACGATACGGTCCACGCGCGACTCGGTCTGTGCCGGAATCCAGCGAATCTCTTCGGGAACCAACGTGCCTAGGCCGCGAACTTCGCGAAGCATGGGACCCCGCTTTACTTCATCGGTCCAGACCGTGGCGCGATCAACGGAAGGAGCCGCGGGTTTCAAACGAGATAGGCCGAAGGTCACTCCTGCAATCAGCAGGACCGCCACCGTGGCGTACAGAATCCGGCGAATCTTTTTGGCGCGAGCGTTAGAAGGACGTTGAATATCCATAGCTGATACCCTTAGAAACGCAAGAACTCGGCCTTTGTTCAAACCCGTAATAGCAATAAAATCAGCAGGTTACAAGCACCTAATTTTCCGGAAATGAGCGAATCGGGACGAAAATGGGATTTGCTGTCCCAACACCGGACAGACCTTCAATCAACTCCCGAACCACTCGCGAGGCTAAACGGCTTTCATTTTTGGACAGTTTCAGGTTGCCGTTGGTTAAACAGCGCCATAACCCTGCCCACTTCATCGCCAATAGCCTTGGCGCTCACTGGTTTTACCACATACCCGTCCATACCCGCCTCAAAGCATTTGCGGCGGTCATCGTCAAACGCGTTGGCGGTAATCGCGACGATAGGAAGACGATGGGAATATGACGAGCCGTGCCTGCTTCGGTTAGGCGAATCTTCTGTGTCGCTTCGAGCCCATCCATCAGCGGCATTTGCATATCCATGGCTATCAGATCGAGTTCCTGTTCTGACAACATAACGAGCGCTGTAGCTCCATCGTTCGCTACCGCCACGGTATGCCCCATTTTCTCCAGGATTCGGGAGATGAGTCGCTGATTGACGATGTTGTCTTCAGGTCTGCCGGCAGGAAGGCCACGTTCAAAATGAAATTTGCTGCCTTTGCCTACGTCACTTTCCAGCCAGATGCGGCCATTCATCAGCTTCACCAGCCGCTCAGAGATTGACAATCCCAGCCCGGTGCCACCATAGCGTCGGGTAGTGGACATATTCGCTTGCGCAAACGCTTCAAATATCTTGCGCTGCTTGTCCAGTGCGATACCGATGCCAGTGTCCGCGATGGTGAAGTGGAATCGCATGCTGGAGTCCGTCTTAGCGGAAAGCTCGGCGAGAATTGTTACCTCGCCTTGCTGCGTAAACTTCAACGCATTGCCAACGAGGTTGATAAGCACCTGCCGCAGACGCACCTGATCTCCGCGAACTAAAGGTGGAACTCCCAAGGCATCCCATATCTAGTCGATGCCTTTTTCCTGTGCTTGCGGAATTACCGGCTGAAACGCCTGCTCGATGCAGTCTTCGATCGAAAAGTCGGTGATTTCCAGCTCCAATTTCCCGGATTCGATTTCGGACAGGTCCAGAATGTCGTTCAACAGCGAAAGAAGCGATTCGCCAGAGCTTTTGACCATGCTCAGGTATTCGCGTTGTTCGCTGGATAGCTCTGTATCCATGGCCAGCGCGGCCATCCCAAGTATCCCGTTCATCGGTGTGCGCAGTTCATGACTCATATTGGCCAGGAAATCGCTCTTCGCTCGATTCGCGGCTTCAGCACTTTCTTTTGCCAGTCGCAGCGACTCCTCGGTACGCAGGCGTTCAGTTATGTCAGTGAATATGACCACCGCCCCTGCCACCCTGTCATTTTGAATTAAGGGAGAAGACCACAGCTCCACCGGAAAACTCTCTCCGCTGGAGCTCCACATTAAATCCTGTGTCAGATGTAGCTTTTCGCCGGCCATGAAAGCGTTGCGCAGCACGCATTCTGTCCAAGGATATGGCGAACCGTCCGCTCGCGTGTGGTGAATCACGTCGTGTATATTTCTTCCTAACAGAGCCTGCGAACTCGGATATCCTATGCGTCGCAGAAATGCGGCGTTGCAAAAAGTGCAATCTCCGTTACTGTCTACCCCGTACACGGCTTCGCCAACCGATTCAAGCAATAGCCGCATGCGCTCTTCTTCTCGCGATAACCGTTTTTCTGTGCGATCGCGCTCGCTGATCAGCGTGCCCAGTATCAGTCCGGTAAGCGAAAGAACCAGCATCAGCAATTGCAACAGTGCGAATCGAGACGGGTCCCCGCCCGAGAATTGCAGTGAAAGAACAATGCCGATATTCAAAATCAGAATTCCGGTCGCGGCTCCGCCTAAACCACGCCGCACCGCAATCCAAACAATGGGCAGAAAGAAAACATAAAACCTATTTTGGTTACTGGCGCTTCGCGGCCCGAGAGCAAGCCAAAGCGATCCCACGATCGCCACGCCGAAACAAACTGATTCAATCGCCCGGCGAAGACCCCGAGCTTCATGAACTTTCTTCCCCGCGGAAGCCGATTCTAGGTCCGCTGCGTTTTGTGGTAATCCCGTGAAGCGCCGCAAAACGGGCACCACCAAAACCAGACAAAAAAGGGTGAGACACGCAATAGCTACCGGATCGCCGATCCACCAATCCAGCGAAGCGTGCACATATGTGCTCCATGGAATGACATGGTCGAGAATAAGTGTCAGCGTAGCCAGAAAGGCCGCGATGCCGCTCAAGGGCAAAGCCACAAATAACAACACCATCACATCGCGGATCGATGTCAAACGCCAATTCAGCCTGAACCCTCTCCGCAAAATGATCGCTATGATGGTATAGGTGCCGAAGTCCAGTGAGTTGCCTGGGTAAAAGATATAACTGACAAATGGCTCATGGTAATTCGCTTTTGCGGCAATAAGCCCGGCCAACCAGTAAAGTGGCGCGTACCGCGGGCCCATGCCGATTAATAAGGCCAGAGCAATCCCCACCGGCGGGTACCAGACGCTTGTCCCAGCTAGAATTTGCAGGTAAACCGTTGTGCGGTCCAACAGCACGAAAATCACGACGAACAAGAATCCAATCAGGTATCTGCGTAATGCAAATACGCGGTTAGACTCAGGCGTTTTTTGGAATTTGGCGCCGTCATGTTATTCAGCAAGAACGAACCGTCGTTGACTTCCGTCGCATGGAGAAAATGCCAAAACGGAACATCGCCCTGCAATCCCATCCCGAATTGACACTCGAACCTACGAAATTTCCTCGGAGGCCCGAGTTGCGAATTGCGGACTTAAGGTACTTAGAAACAACATTGCGACCCAGTTTCGAACGCACGATGGTCCACAAGACGGACTACTTCAATAGGCTATTCTTAGTGTCCGAACAGCCAAACCGCGGTGAATAACAGAGTCTGGCAATCAAGAAGCAGGAAACGAATCAGCTCGCGGTATTTGCGTAGGAAATGACCAAAATAGACAAAAAATAAAACAAAAACATCAATCCCAGATAAACGTAAGCCTGCCGTTGCGCGCCGCGAAATTCCTTCCAAGCCAGCACGCCCCACAGCGCCGCCACCATCGGCGCTGACTGGCCAATGGCATACGAGATAGCCACGCCGGTGAAATTCGCTGCCACCAGGTTGAACACCGTCCCAATTCCCCAGATGACGCCGCCCAGCAAACCAAGAAGATGGCCCATTCCTGGCCCGCGAAAAAAATCCGGAAATTTTACCGGTTGGCCCACCAAAGGATGCTTCATGAAATAAATGTTCCACACGAAACAAGAGAGCAGCGCGCCCAATGTCAAGAACACCGCCACACTGTAAGGGCCCAGCGTATTTCCATGCGTCATCGAACGCGTCACAAAGGGAGCCCATACGCCCATCAAAATTCCCGACACCACGCACGTGACGATGCTTTTTCTACTGATGGCGCGATTGGCGGTCGCCAAACTTCCGTACGCTTTTCCGTCCAGTATCACCGCCACTAACGCGCAAACAACTCCCGCAGCCAGCAAGCCCGCGTGACCTTTCGGCTGCAGAATGTAGCTGGACACCACCCCGACGACCAGGGCGATTCCAATCGCTACCGGAAAAGCGATGGCCAGCCCAGCCATATCAATCGCGGCCACTAGCAGCAGATTCGCAAGATTGAAAATGACGCCGGCAAACATGGTGGAAGCAATGTTCGAATTGTCAGCGGTGTGAACGTTGGTAAGAAATCGCGATGGATCGTCCGCTGTGCTGCCCATCGTAAAGGCCAGCACGAGCGAAATCAGAAAAATTCCCAGCGCGTAATCCCAATAAAAAAGTTCAAAACGATAATTTCGTACACCTTTGTAGGTGTTCGCCCACGAGCCCCAGCACACCGCGCTGGCGATCATCATGATCAAAGCAATAACGAAGCTGTGGGGCACAAACATTGGGTGTTCTCCGGCCGCGACCCGGGTACTACATTTCTTTCATTGCATTTCGTGCTTGGCCCATGAACACTGCTAGAACGTGGAAGCTTCCGCCTTGCGTTGCGACTCGATAAGCGCCATCACGTCCTCTCGTCTGCCCATGGACCGCGCCCCAACCTTAGTGCAGCAAATCGCCGCGCAAGCGTTGGCAAAAGTTCCCACGCGGCGATGGTCCCATTCCTGCAGCAAGCCGTAAGACAATCCGCCCATAAAGGCATCTCCGGCCCCCGTGGAGTCGACCACCGCTACCTTGAACGGCGGAATGCGTACCATGTCGTTTCCTGCGGCGATCAAGCAGCCATCCGCTCCCATCGTTAGCGCAACAATTTTGGGACCGAGTGCCAGCAACTTCGTCGCCATTTTTTCGTAATCCGTTTCACCGGTAATCTCTCGCGCCGCAGCTTTGCACGGTTTCAACACATCGACCAGACGCAACGCCGCAATCAGTTCGTCTTCGCTGCCAAGCTTGGCCTGCGCGAAATAACTTGGCGCCACATCCAGATCGAATATCACGCGCACACCGCCGTTCCGCGCAATCTGCATGCCTTCTTTTACGGGCGGTAAGGGCAATTGCGAAGCTTCCGTATGAAAGTGCCGCGCCTGCGTGATATGGGAAAAAAACAACCTGCGCACTTGTTCCGCCGTGAGCTTGCCATTGACGTTAGGAAACATGTAAATGCAGCGCTCGCCTTGCGAATCCACGGGAATCCACACGAACGTGGAGTGTTCACCTTGGATCGTTTCAATTCCGGAAAGATCTAGTCCATCATCAGCAAACGCCTTGGTAATCAGGCGTCCGCTCTCATCATCGCCAATCAGGCCGAGCCACCCGGCCGAAATCCCCAGCCGTCCAACTTGCGTGAGATTATTGCCTGTCACTCCACCGGCATGAATCTCCAGGCGATCGGCGTTGATTTTTTCTTCCGGGCCAAGCAGGCGCGGCACAATTGCAAAGTAGTCGACACCACAGCTTCCTATTCCAACAACTTTCGTGGGCGCTGCCATATTTCTCCTGCGGAAAATCACGATGCGTCGCAAACGCCGGAACGATAGCATAGCCACGGCGTAAAGGGCAGGCTAACCGCAAATTTGTATCGGCGCCTCACGCGAACCTGCGCGTCGTATCTTCAACGAGATTATTCCGCCGGGTTTGCGGCGGGCGGCTGGGGTGTCGGACGCGACAAAAGTTCTACGTATTCTTTGTAAAACTTTTCTCTGTCCAGATCTTTTTGCACTTCCACCAACTGTTCGCCCATATCCGGTTGTTGCCCAGGCGCCCACGCCAGCGTATCGCCATAAGAAGGGCCGTGACTGATGTCCACGTCGATGTAAAGTTTTTGCCACCTAGTGATGAAGCTCGGGTCCAGCCACGCTACCGCCGCTAACTCATCCCAGAGATAATTTGCTTCCGCATATTTCACTACGTACTGCGCGCCGGGCGTCTGACTCTTCGCCACCTCCGCGATCAAACTCTTTTCCATGCGCGTTTGAACGGAAATATCCACGGTCGTAAGAACCAAGCGCGGCCAGTGTGCGTGAAGAACGGCATGCGACGCTTCCGGATCCATCCAGAAATTAAATTCGCGTCGTGGGGTCAGGCTGAATTCCGGATCATCCGTGCGCGGATTTATGCTGCCGCCCATCACGATCAATTCTTTGGTGAGCTCGGCGAAATGTGCGTCCAGCGCGATGGCCAGCGCCAGGTCGGTCATCGGTCCCGCGGCATAAATGGTGACCTCGTGCGGATATTTATTTACCAGTCGCACCATGAATCGCGCGGCATCTTCGGTGGAAGCGCGTGTCGTGGGCGTGCCCTCGAGCATGGGCGGATTTTCATAAGGGCCATGCACCGGATTGTGCTTCGCATAATTCCATGCGCCTTGATAGACCACCTTGCCATAAAGTTTCTCCCACTTGGCGATGTACTCTTTGCTGTTCACCAGCGGAAAAGTCGCACCAGGCACCACCGGAATATCAGTGCGCCCAATTATTTCCAGCAGCCGCAACGTGTGCTGCACTTCCTCACCGCGCCAGGCGTCGCCAGTGAGCACCGTTATTCCCAGAACCTTCGTCTCGAGAGAATTGATTAGCGCCAGAATGGCCTGCATATCCGTGCCCCCTGGCCCGGCGCAGTCTTGGTCGATAATGACTTTGCGTTTTTCTTGGCCGTGAGAAGGGAATTGAACACCCAATGCCAAACACGCAACCATTCCCCAACGTAAGAACCATTTCCCACACTCCATGAAAATATTTCCTTTCAGCAGGCGTCGGTTATTTTTGGCACGATTTTAATACATGATGGTCTGCGTTAAATGGTGCGGCCATGAAGTGGTGTGGTAGTGCGTCCAAAGCCGCGCATCGATCTGCGGAATGATTACCTGCTCCTTCGGCCCACGAAGTTTGTTGACTTCTTCCGCCAGCAAAGCCGTGGCGTACAGACAATGCGCGCGAATTTCGATTTCGCGCCGTGAATCCCGGGGTATCAATTGATGGGTGTTAATCGTTTTTTCTAATTTCGGCAAATACGACGTTATGCCCAGCAACCGCAACGCTACCGGAACGATGTAATCTGCGAACGCCGTCATTTTCTCGGGATCATCCAGGCGGAATTTGCCCGATTCGTGCAGCGTGCTGTACAACATCCACACGCCCAACTGCGCCAATTTGTAAAATTTTATTTCTTGGCCCTCAAACTCGCTCACGTCATTGAATCGCGGAAACTCCTTTACCATTCCTTCGATGAGCCCATTTCCGCGGTCGTATAGTCGCGGCGAGCACGCCTGCACAAACTTGTGGAAGCGCCCATCGTATTTCTCTGCCAATACCGCGCCCACTTGATGCAGCACGGCCAACTTTTCGTCTAGCATGGGCATCTTTATGTTGCCTGCGAAAATGTCATCAAGTTCAGGGCGGGAAATTTTCGCCAGGTATTTGCCGTCGAGAATCGGCGTTCCCGCGTCCAGCGCTCGTTTGAGGCAAGCGAACTCCGCATCGGAGTCCGACCAATGCTGCCCGGCAAAATCCACCTGAAACTTCTCGTGCGTGGAGAAATCGGTGAACGCTGTATCGATGGAATCCGCCACCAGGATAAAATCGATCGCTTCATTCGCGTCGCCCGCGCCAACACCAAAAGGAAGCGTGAACTCCGGAAGCGGCAATTCTTCATATCCCATCCAGCCGGCGACTTCTGTGATCTTCTCGACATTGGTCCGCACATCGCGAGAATTCTCAATGACCGGTCGTAAGCTATCCAGAACCGGGCTACCGCTCAAAATGGGCCAGCGCACAGATTTCCCCTTCGCGAGAGCAGTTGAATTATTCATCAAGGACGAGTCAAATGGGCGAACCAGCGGCAAAATCGCCAGCGATCCCGCCAGACCCGTAAGGAAGCGCCGCCGTTCCAAGATTGCTGATTTCATTTAGAACTGAAGCCCCACGCACGGTTGCGTGACCATGTTGTCGCGTTGGCCACACAGCGCGTCACTTCCCCTGAATGCGCGAAACAAAGAGTTGCAAAAAACGGTCTGCCTGGACTTCGATACACACTTTCGCGTTGGGCTGCACTTTATCGACGCCTTCGATGATGTACCGGTCGCCATGTAGAACGTTGCGCTCAATTTCGTTGCGACGGTTTGCAACCGTTTCTCCACGCGTGAATTCGCCCCGGGTTTCCACCTCCACATGCATCGCCGGCGCAGTGACCAGCGTCGCGTCAATCGCCACACCAACCGCCAGCGGATCGTACATCGGCGTACCCTTATCGCCGAATTTTTCAGACAGCTCCACCAGAAACTTGGCCACGCCGTAAATGAAATCGTTGACCGGACCGTGCGTGCTGGCTAGTTGATCTAATTGCTTGTGGCCTAGCAGCGTTTTGTCGCCAACATCCAGGCCCACCATGGTCAACGGCCAGCCGGCCTGAAAAACAATTTGCGCCGCTTCCGGGTCGTTATAGATGTTGGCTTCTGCTGCGGCGTTTACATTTCCTCCTTTGATCGAGCCGCCCATCAGGACTACTTCCTTAATCAGTGGAACGATAGAGGGATCTCTTTCTACCGCTAACGCGATATTGGTCAACGGTCCTACCGGCACCAGCGTGATCTCGTGCGGCGAGGCGTGAATCAATTCAATAATTAGATCAGGACCAAAACGCGGGTCCGCTTTGCATTTGCTGCGCGGCAGTTCAATATTGGCTAGTCCATTCTTGCCATGCCAGAACTCCGCGGTGATCAATTTTTGGAATAGCGGATGCCGCGCGCCTCCCGCCACCGGAATATCGCAACGATTAGCAAGTGAAACCATCCGCAGCGCGTTCTCCAGACCCTGCTCGGCGGTAACGTTGCCGGGCACCACCGTAATTGCGCGAACATCGAGCTCCGGCGAATTCAGCGCCAGCATCAGCGCCATGGCATCGTCGGTTCCAGGATCCGTATCAAAAATAATTTTGCGCACGGCAGCCTGACAGGAGGCATTAAACATCGCATAAGCAAAAATAATCAAAGCGATGAACGCGAAACGCGCAGCCAACCTGGCAGCACCAGCACGATCGGCACACGTGAAGACAACGGATGAAGAAAACCAGCTTGTTCTTTGCCGCAGAGCCTACCCCTTCCGAACGAATTGTGCGTAAGGCTAGCGTTCGATTCCCAGAAGGTCAAGACGAAACTCCTGGTGATCCACAACCAATCGAAAACCGCTTCAGCTATAATTTCCGCCGTGAAAAGTGCTCTTGATGGTATTCGCGTCGTCGAAATGACCGAAGCGCTCGCCGGCCCTTACTGCGCAATGCTGCTTGGCGATTTGGGTGCCGACGTAATTAAAGTAGAGCGTCCCGGAATTGGCGATCAGGCTCGCGGATGGGGTCCACCATTCGTCGGCGAGGTGTCGGCTTATTTTTTATCGACCAATCGCAACAAGCGTTCCATCGTCCTCGATTACAACCAACCGAATGGACTTGAAGCGCTCCATAAATTAATTGCCACGGCGGATGTTTTCATCATCAATCAGCCGTCTTTGGAATCGTTGCAAAAGCGAAAGCTCGACGCGCCAACTCTGCGTGAGCGTCATCCCAGACTGATTTATTGCAGCATCAGCGGATACGGTCTTTCCGGTCCGAAAGCCGGTTTACCCGGATATGACATCCTTGCGCAAGCTGAAGCCGGACTCATGAGTTTCACCGGTGACGAAAATTCTGTGCCTATGCGCTATCCCGTCGCCATCGCGGATATCACCTGCGGCATTTATGCCGCCATGGGAATTCTAGCTGTGCTTTATGCCCGGGAGAAAACCGGTCAAGGCCAGTTCCTGGATATGGCGCTTTTTGATTCGCAACTGACGTGGCTGGCGACTGCCGGCAGCAGTTTCCTAAACGCGGACATTACGCCTCGCCGCTGGGGAAATGCACACCCCAACATCGTCCCGTATGAAATGTTCAGCGGCAGTGACGGCGCATATTTTGTCATCGGAGTTGGCACCGAGACTCTGTGGGAAAAATTTACTGCCATGATCAATACCGCAAGCGATCTGCGGAGCGACCCGAGATTCCGAAATAATGCCGACCGCATCAAACACAGGTCAGACTTGATTCCCATCCTGCAAAAAGCCCTCAACCAAAAACCGGCCAGCGAATGGCTTGAGCGTTTCGCAACCGCCGGCATTCCCGCCGCGAAAATCAACGGCGTTTCTGAAGCTCTCAACGATATCCAGGCCAAGGCGCGCGGCCTCGTCGTGCAGTTGGAACACCCCATCTTAGGAATCGTTAAGAGCATCGCAAATCCCATGCGTTTATCTGATACTCCGGTAACTTACCGGCTCGCCCCTCCCTTTTTGGGCGAACATACCAACCAGATCCTTCAAAGTTTGGGTTACTCCACACAAGAAACGGAAGCGTTGGCAAATTTATCGAGTTAATTAGAATCACCTAACTCGATAGCAGTATTTCCATGCAACTCGCGAGCAGATTTATCCCGCAATCGCTTGCCTGCCCGCGCGGATTCCCCGACAATGAGTAGCCGACAATACGTGCTTTTCTACCTAAATAATCGTTAATCTTCCGGTCGCGAAGAAGGAATCGAATGGAGTGCATCACAGATCGATTGGTTGCGTATTTCTCCATGGAGATTGCACTGGAGAATTCCATGCCGACCTACAGCGGCGGACTCGGCGTGCTTGCAGGAGACACTATCCGCGCCGCCGCTGATTTGCGCTTGCCGATGGTTGCTGTTTCGCTGCTTTATCGCAAAGGATATTTTTCTCAGCGCTTGGCCGAGGACGGCACGCAAACCGAAGAATCCGTCGAATGGCGTGTCGAGGATTTTCTGCACGAAGAATCGCCCCGCGTAACCATCCCCCTTGAAGACCGCCGCGTGGAACTTCGCTGCTGGCGTTATGCGGCCGTCGGAGTGCGTGGATATGAAGTCCCGATTTATTTTCTGGATGCCGATTTGCCTTCGAATGCGCCCGCGGATCACGCCCTCACCGGAACTTTATACGGCGGCGATCCCTACTACCGTCTTTGTCAGGAAGTTATTCTGGGCATCGGTGGCGTGCGCATGCTTCGCGCGTTGGGGCACGAAGGACTCACGCGTTATCACATGAATGAAGGTCACGCCGCGCTGCTGTCGCTGGAACTTCTGGAGGCCGAGGCCGCCAAAGCGGGACGCACCACCATCCGCGCAGAGGACATCGAAAAAGTTCGCTGCAAATGTGTTTTCACTACGCACACGCCCGTCCCAGCCGGTCACGATCGATTTCCCATGGAGTACCTCACCCGGGCATTTCCCAGCCAGACTGACCTTTTTGATTTGAAAGACGCTTCTGCAGCCGACCTCGTTAAGCGCGTGCTCCAGGCTGAGCAGGCTTTTCCGGATTTGCAGCAAGCGGCCCGCGCGGGCGCATCCCTGAACATGACGTATCTCGCGCTCAGCCTCAGCAAATACGTGAACGGCGTTGCCAAGCAGCATGGAGAAACTTCGCGACAGATGTTTCCTGGCGTGCCCATCGAAGCCATTACCAATGGCGTTCACGCCGGCACTTGGACCGCTCCGGCATTTCGCGAAATTTTCGACCGCTACATTCCCACGTGGCGCGAAGACAACTACAGTCTTCGCGGCGCGCTCGGCCTTCCGCCAGAAGAAGTCTGGACGGCGCACCTGATCGCCAAGCATGAATTGCTGGAAGTAGTGCGGCAGAAAACCGGCATCAAGTTTGACCCGGGAAAATTCACTATCGGATTTGCGCGGCGAGCCACCGGTTACAAGCGCGCCGATCTGATTCTCGCCGACCTGGATCGCTTGCGTCAGATCGCCAAAAACTCTGGACCGTTTCAAATTGTTTACGCCGGCAAAGCGCATCCCCACGACGCGGGCGGAAAATCCATCATCAAACATATTTTTCAAGCCAAGAAAGCTCTGCGCAAAGCGGTGCCGGTCGTGTTTCTCGACGACTACAACATGGATTTGGGTGGAAAGATCACCGCTGGTGTGGATTTGTGGCTCAACACCCCGCAATTTCCTCTGGAAGCTTCTGGCACCAGCGGCATGAAGGCCGCTTTAAATGGCGTGCCCAGCCTCAGCATTCTGGATGGCTGGTGGTCGGAAGGTCACATCGAAGGCGTAACCGGTTGGTCCATCGGCGAAGCGCGCCTTGCCACGCCCGATTTGGTTACCGACAACCGAGCCGACGCGGAATCGCTTTACTCCAAGTTGGATAGCATAATCATTCCGATGTTTTATAACGAGCGTTACCGTTATCTCAGCGTCATGCAACACGCCATCGCCATCAACGGATCGTTCTTTAATACCCAGCGCATGGTGCAGCAATATATTACCGACGCCTACATGCGTTAGTTTTTTTTCAATCAAAACTTCGGCGACAATCGCAGTTTCGCCGGCCGAAGAATTAAGTCCCGCTAAATAAATTCCAGATAAGTGCGCACTTTTTTTAGCGCAGTATATTCTTGTACATCGCCATGCCCACCGCCGCATCCATGCCCATTTTTTCCAGCGTTGACACTTCGCGCCTGGTTGTAATGCCCCCCGCCGCAATCACCGGATGGTCGGTGGCGTCACGCAGACTCCGAAACCATTTCAAATTCGCTCCGCTCATGGTGCCTTCCCGATCGACATCCGTGCAAAGAAACGCTGCACAGAAAGGCTGCAACTGAGCCATAACGTCTTCGGCGCGAAGTTTGAGCGTGCGTCGCCAACCCTGGGTCGTTATCCGGCCTTTCGCTGTATCCAGAGCGATTACAATCCTGGCAGGGTCGATTTCTTTTACTAACCGTTCGAGAAACGGCAAGTTCAATTTTCCATCGCGGAACACCGCGCTGCCGATGATAATTTGTTCCGGCTTCCAAGCGGCGGCCTTCACCACCCGCGCCACGGTGCGAATTCCTCCACCGAGACGAACTTTCATCCCATAAGAAGTGCGAGCGGTAAAACACAATTTCTGCACCAGCTTTGCGTTGGAAGTTTTCCCCATCGCCGCGTCCAGATCGATGATGTGCAGCCACTCGTGGTCTTTAAATTTCTCCAGCACAGCGAGCACATCGCCTATCGCCAGTTCGCGGTCGCGGCCATGAACTAACTGCACGGCCATTCCATTTTGTAAATCGATGCAGGGAATCAGCATGGCAGTCGAACCTGGATTTTCTCGCTGGCGAGAAATTCCTTGAGCGCGCGAATGCTTTGAATTCCGTCGTGAAAAATTGACGCTGCCAAGGCCGCGTCCGCGGCTCCTTCGCGAAAAATCTCTGCAAAATGTTGCGGCCATCTGGCTCCGCCGGATGCAATCACCGGCACCATACCTGTTTTTGATATCGCCGCGGTGAGCGCCACGTCAAAACCACTTTGTGTTCCGTCGCGGTCCACGGAGGTCAGCAGAATTTCGCCTGCGCCAAGTTCCGCTCCTTTCGCAGCCCAGGAAACCGCATCCAAATCCGTGGACACCCGCCCGCCTGTCGTCATCACGCACCAGGTGTCGCCATCCCGTTTCGCATCGATCGCCAAAACCACCGCTTGCGAACCGAATTCCGCCGACAATTCTGAAATCAATCCCGGACGCAACACTGCGGCGGTGTTCACTGTGACTTTGTCCGCTCCGGCGCGAACCACGGCGCGCGCGTCCTCCAGCGTTCGAATACCGCCTCCGGCCGTCAGCGGGATAGCCAATTCGGCTGCAACCTTGCGAATTGTTTCCAGAAATGTCGGGCGTCGATCGCGCGATGCGGCAATGTCGAGCACCACGAGTTCGTCCGCGCCCTCCGCATTGTAGCGTCGCGCCAGCGCCACCGGATCACCGGCATCGCGCAATGCAACGAACTTCACGCCCTTCACCACGCGCTCGCCGTCAGTGTCCAGGCAGGGAATGATCCGATGCGCCAGGCTCATGCCGCGATCCGCAGAAAATTCATGAGTACACGTTGGCCGGCGTCACCACTTTTTTCCGGATGAAATTGCACCGCGAAGATAGTTTCTTTTTCCGTCACCGCGACGAATTCGCCGCCATACGAACAGGTGGCTCGAGTTTCCACCGCCAATTCTTCGCCCCGATATGGCACAGCGTAAGAGTGCGCAAAATAAAAATAGGCTCCGGAATCAATACCTTCGAGCAGCCGCGATCCCACTTTGGCCTGCAGCTGATCCCAGCCCATATGCGGCAGCTTCACCGCACTGCTCAGGACCCGCACGGAGCCCGGCAGAATTTCCAATCCCTGCAAGTCGGGAGCTTCTTCGCTGTTTTGGAAGAGCGCCTGCAAACCCAGACAAATTCCCAGGAACGGAACGCCGCGCTCGATCGCGGCAACGAGCGATTCGCGCAGCCCATCGCGGTCAAGCGCGCGTATCAGCGCCCCATAGTGGCCAACACCCGGGAGTACCAGCGCGGAAGCTTTGGCCACGCCGGCCGATGTAGAAATTCTTTCTGTTCGGGCGCCAAGTCGCTTCAAGGCGCGCTCCACCGAAGGCAAATTCCCCGCACCGTAATCGAGCAGAGAAATTTTCATAGCAACCCCTTAGTGCTCGGCAACACGCCCCGCAGCCGCCTGTCTCGCGCTACGGCAAATCGCAAAGCCCGCGCGAAAGCTTTGAAGACCGCTTCCACCTGATGATGTGAAGAGCGCCCATACAGCGCCCGCAAATGTACATTCGCGCGCGCAGCTTGTGCGAATCCCTGGAAGAAATCTTCGATCAGCTCGGTTTGCAGATCGCCCACCAGCGAAACTTTAATTTGCATGTCCACCACGCAATAAGGCCGGCCGCTAAGATCGATCGCCGCCACTGCCAGCGATTCATCCATCGGCATCACAAAGTACCCGGCTCGCAGAATACCGCGTTTGTTTCCCAGCGCTTTCCGCACAGCTTCTCCAAGTGCGATTCCAACATCTTCGACTGTGTGATGTTGATCGACGTCCAGATCGCCGTTGGCCAGAAGTTGCAAATCAAAACCGCCATGGCGCGTCGCCAGTTCCAGCATGTGGTCGAAGAAACGAATGCCCGTTGAAATGCGTGCTGTGCCGCGGCCGTCGAGATTCAACTTCACTCGGACCTCGGTTTCGTTCGTCTTGCGATGAATGGTGGCTGTGCGAGGCATCGCTAATTTCTTTCTTGCCGAAACGTTGGCCTTATTTCTTTCTGAATCGCTTTGACGAGCCGCCTCATTTCCGATCCCGTGCCAATGCTGATGCGCACAAATCCCGGGCCAATATCCTTGGATCGTTCGCGCACTAAAATTCCTTGAGTGGCCAGTTGTTTAAACAGTGGCGGGCCTTGCGAGCCAAAATCAGCAAGAACAAAGTTTCCCGCGCTCGGAAACGTCCTGACTCCGAGCCGTGCCAATTCTCCGGCAAACCATTCGCGAATTTCTCGTGTTTGTTTCACGTACTTTCGTATCGAGGTGCGCTCCTGAAGAG
>DATNKL010000163.1:0-10402 GCA_035603415.1 Candidatus Acidiferrales bacterium | reverse complement strand
CTGCGGGCGCTGTGGTGGCGGGGCCGGGGCTGGCTTGTTCTGAGCTGGCGGAGGCGCTTGCTGCGGACGCGCTTGCGGCTGCACCTGCTGCGGGCGCTGTGGTGGCGGGGCCGGAGCTGGTTTGTTCTGAGCCGGTGGAGGCGCTTGCTGCGGACGCGCTTGCGGCTGGATCTGTTGCTGGCGCTGCGGCGGCGGTGCCGGGGCTGGTTTGTTCTGAGCCGGAGGCGCTTGCTGCGGGCGCGCTTGCGGCTGAACTTGTTCCTGGCGCGCAGGTGGTGGCGGCGTCCCGGGTTTGGCCGCAGGCTGATTCGCAGGCGGTTGGTTGCGATTCGGCTGCGGTTGAGCTGGCGCGGGAGCAGGTGCTGGCTGCGTGCCCGGCCTTGCGGCGGGCGGTTGATTGCGGTTTGGCTGAACATTTTGCTGGGCTGGAGCCGATTGCTGGGCCGCGTGCGGTTGCCGATTGGGTTGTAGCGCTGCGTTAGGCGGCGCGGCCGCTGGCGCAGGTCGCGGAGCCGGAACGGGACGCGCAGGAATTACCGCGGCGATGGGTTTCCCCTGAGCGATTGGCTGCGCTGCCGCAACGACAACCGGCTTGCCGTGATTGACGGCGGCAAACTGCTGGCGATTCTGCGCGGCTTCCTCACGATGTTGAAGCTGAGTGGTCATCGGCGGAATGCGCTGCTCGCGGGTGGCGGCCAACTCAGCAGGGGCGGGCGCACGAGTGACGCCGCCTGGGCCGTTGTAGCTGACATTGTTCACGGTGGTGTTGTTGATGGTTGTGTTGTTAATCGTGGTGTTGGTGACGCTGCGGTTGTATACCGGGACGTTGCTGCCGCTCACATTATTAACAGCGCGGTTGTATTCAAACCGGTCTCCATTCCAATAGCCACCCTGATAGCCGGCTCCGGTGTAACCGTTTCCGTAATTGATGCCGCCGTAATAGCCGATATGCCTGCCCCAGTAGCCGTTGTGATAGCGATAGCGACGGCTGCTATATCCCCACCATCCGGGCGTCCACAAATAACCGGCTTCGGGTGGACGCGCCCACGCGCCGGGGACCCAGTAGTAGCCGTCTGAAGACCAACTCCAGTAGCCGGGGGTCCATATGTAACCGTCGCCTGGGATTTCCGGCTGAGAATATTCCGGGAGTGGAGGTGGCGGGTCGGAGGCGTAAAGGACCGGTTGGCCGTAGGTGTCATCGACGTTGTCGTAGTTATAGGCGTCATCGTAGCTGCCCGAATCGTAGTTGCCGCCGCCGTAGTTGCCGTCGTTATAGTTGCCGGAATCGGGGTAGTCGCGGGAATCGCGGCTGCGAGAGTCGCGAGAATCTCTACTCCGAGAGTTGCGCGAATTGTTATTTGAATAGTTTGGAGCTTGTTGATAATTGGAATTCGGAGCCGGTTGATCGTAGGTTGCCGGCTGCGCGGCAACGGGAGCCAGGTTGGCAGAGGCGGCGGGATCCTGGGTCTGATCAGCAGGCGCGGCCCCTGGCTGCGTCTGGGCTGTGTTCTCTGGTGCCGACTTGTTGCATCCTGCGAATGCGAGAGTCAGTACTGCCAGAGTTAGAACAGGTGCCACTTTAAGGATTTGGCTCATAATTTTTTCTCCGGCCGTATTGGGTGGTTGATTTCATAGTGAAATTTGAAAGATGTGCGCTGAGACGGCCATCTTAGTTTTATGCGGACGAGTGTACATCCTGTTTGCCAGCTATCACATACGGTGAAGTCGTTAGAAACACGTGCGCGGCGAATGTTATGGAAGGCTGCAAATGCGCGGTGAATAGCGGCTTGCCGCGAGTTCGAGGGAATGCGCTGTAGAACGAGAGGGCATGCCTGCTTAGGCTGAGGCTTAGGAGGCGACGAGTTCGCGCTCGCGCGGGCGCTTGCGCTTCCATTGGTAGTCTTTTCTTAGCAGGGCTTGGTGCTTCTTCACCTGGGCTTCCAGTTCGCTGAAAGCCATTTTGCAACTGGTGCGTTCATTTTTGCCGGTGCCGGTGGCGTGAAGCGTGCCGGTGGGCAAGGAGAGATTCAAGGTGCAGGAATGCTGTCCCTTGTGGGTGTTCGCGGCGAAGACGCCGTGGAGTTGCACCAGGTCGGGGGCGTAGGCTTTCAGTAATTTATTTAATTTTGCGACGTGCCGGTCGACGTCCTTCTCAATCGCATCGTGCGCATCGACGTGCTTGTAACTGATGGATAATTTCATCGGAAGCACCTGTGGTGTATCGTTGGCGGCAAGCAGCAGACTAGCAGGTCGGAACGTTGCGCCGCAATTGCGTTTTGCGAATTTGTAACGTGCGTTGACAGTGAGCGGCGGTAACCCTAAGCTCGTTTGAAATTATTGCTGGTACTAATTGGGCATCATGAGTCCACGATCAAGAAGTGCCTCCAAAGTTTCGCAAGCATCGCGTGGCGATAGCTCGCTTGCGTCTGCAAGTTCGAGCAGTGCGCCGTTGCTGCGCATCGGACCGGCGGGCTGGGCCTACAAGGACTGGGCCGGTTATGTTTATCCGCAGCCGCGTCCGAAAAATTTTCATCCGGCTACTTTTCTGGCGGAATATTTCGACACGATTGAGATAAATACTTCGTTTTATCATCCGATGCAGGCCGATCATGCTGCGCAATGGATTGAGCGGGTGAGTGGCAACCCACGTTTTTTATTTACGGCGAAGCTCTGGAAGAAATTCACGCATGAACATGACGCTAGCTCGGCAGATGAGCGCGAGGCGTGCGCGGGATTGGATGTTCTACACGCGGGTGGAAGGCTAGGGGCGTTGCTAGTGCAATTCCCTTTTTCGTTTCATCGCGAGGCCGCGACTGTTGAGTATCTTTCAAAATTGCTGAGGCGGTTTTCCACTTATCCGTTGGTGGTGGAGGTGCGGCATTCTTCGTGGAATATTCCTGACACGTTTGAGCTGCTGCGGGAGCATGACGCGGGGTTTTGTAACATCGATCAGCCGATTATCGGGCGGTCTTTAGAACCGTCGACTGCGGCGACTGCTCCTGTGGGATACATACGGCTGCATGGCAGGCGCTACGATACATGGTTCTCGGACGATCCGGAGGTCGCCCGACACGAACGGTACAACTATCTTTATTCCAGCGAAGAGCTCGCGCCGTGGGCTGCGCGGATAAAAAAAGTGAGCAAGCAGACCGGGGCGGTTTTTGTGATTACCAACAATCACTACCAGGGGAAAGGCGTGGTGAACGCGCTGCAGCTGATTAATATTCTCACGAAAACTAAGGTTAATGTGCCGGAGCCGTTGCGGCAGCATTTTCCACAACTGGATGCGATTGCCGCTTCGCGACCAGCCGAACCCACGCTTTTTCCGCTAGCGACGGCGATCACGCCGGACGCGCAGTAGTTGGTTTGTCAAACAAAAATTGGGCACCTATTACATCAGCAGCAGAGTGCGACAAACCTACTAACGAGTACGACCGATCCTTTGAGCGGGGTCGATCCAAAATATTTGGGGGTATCGACATAATGCCAAGCATAGAGGACAAACTATGTCGAGGTTAAGAGTAATGAGACTCGGATTCCTGTTGTTGCTTTTAATTTGCTTTCTAGTCTGGATGTTCCACTCGATTCATCTATCGAATTCGACGATATCTCTCGAGAAGACTTTCAAACCCGACCATTCTTTTAGCGGCCGAATTGTAGTGACGGTGAATGACGCGAAGACCGGGAACGATCAAATTCTTATCGATTTGGATCACGGTGAAGTCTCAGAGTCTCCTAATCTCCGGTTCGAGAGCACATCAAAAGCGGGTCACATTGACAACTGCTGGAGAATTGTGGAAGTCAAATCACCAAGCCTCGATTTTGTCGTAACCTGTTCGAATGGCGGTGGTACGAAATGGTCCGCTAGGAATTTGCTCGAGTGTGTTGAAATCCAGATCGAATGAGCAAATCCGCAAATCCAACAATGGACAATAGAACAAAATTGAAAAGTCTGCGGATTAGTTTGGTCAACCGACTCGCGCTCGGTAGGTGTGCTATTAGAAAAGGAAAGAACTGATTTCGGCCTCATGGGATTAGTGTCGGCTGCTTTGGGTCGTCCCATTCCACTAGAGACTTTCAAAGTTGTCGTATATGCAGTTGAATCCGACCGCAATTTGAAGTTGCCGGTAATCAGAAAAGATTTGCCATCCGGATGGGCGAGTATCAACTGGATCCGATAATGATTGTGGCATTAAGAGTTGGTATCTGCAGGTTAGAAACTGCTTGCTTGGCGAAGACTTCGTTACATTTTTTTGAAGAGGTTTTCGAAGGCTTGGCGGGCGTCTGTGGGGCGCGATGGTGATGGGGGCGGACTTGTGGCCGTGGAAGGCTGGGAGTACGAAGTAGGGGCGGTATCTTTTTCAATGGTCATGCGGAATTCGTAGAAGGTGCAATTGTTCTTGGCGTCCTTGGGGGTGATGCGCTCGGGAATGGGTTGCGTGCATTCGAATTGGACTCCGGAGTCAAAGAAGCGGCACTGTTTGCAGGAGTGAAGTTCGAACTGGCATTTGGGGCATTTGCCGTTGGGGTCGAAGCCGGGGGTCAGGACTGCGCCGCAATTGGCACAGCGGCCGCGGGTGACGGTGCCGACCATTCTCGGCGTGCGTGGACCGAACTGGTCAGCGCCGCGCGGGCCGCCGGAGGGCGGTTTGCGGTCATGATGAACTTTAGATTTTTTGTCTTCTTTTTCCGCGTCACGATAACCGCGGTGGCTGTACTTTCGATCCACGAACGCCTCCGTCCGTCAGTATCGACGGACTACTGCTAACGCAAACCTGCTATTGGCGCGCATTGCGCACAACAACTTGGCTAGAATCCACTCGGATTGCTACACTCGGCCGGCCCGCGCGATAGTTCCCAAGGGTTGCGATGCAGAGTGCTTAGGACCGGGGAGCAGAAGATGGGACCTATATGTTTTTAGCCCTCTGGGAGTTCGAAGTCAAGTCGGGTTGTGAGCAGCGGTTTCAAATGGTCTATGGGGCGAAGGGAGAATGGGAGCGACTTTTTCGCACGGATCCGAATTTTCTGGAGACGCGATTGTTGCGGGATCCGATGCAGCCTGACAAATTTGTAACGCTGGATTTTTGGGAGTCGCGGAGCGCGTATGAGTCGTTTAAGGAATTGAATCATGCGGCTTATGTGGCGATGGATCGGAGTTGTCAGAGTTTGACCAATTTTGAGAGGTGTTTGGGGTATTTTGATAATTGAATTTTCTCTTACTCTAACGATAAAACACGGAAGAGCGAGCTCTGTGGTTGTGGTCTGGGTGTTTCCACGTTACAGGACCCACCTGCCACGGCAGGCAAACCCTCCAAAAACCTGAGGGTGGGCCACCTGTCGCTGTGTTTAATTTTTTTAGCAGGGAGATCAGGCCGGTGGGGGGTAGGTCAGGTTGCACAAATTGATGCTGGGTGCCGAAGGCTTGGAGGACGGCTTCGGCGGCTAGGTAGCCGCTGCGGACGGCGCCTTCCATGGTGGCGGGCCAGCTTGTGGCGGTCCAATCGCCGGCGAAGAAGAGGTTGGGGATTTTGGTTTTCTGTTGGGGACGCCAGCGATCTACTCCGGGTTGCGGCGAGAATGTTGCGGCGACTTCTTTTATTACGGTGGACTTCATGAGTTGCGCCGCTTGTGCGCGAGGCAAGGCCTGGCGAACTTCGCGAAGGCACAGGTCGATAATTTCCTGGCGCGATTTTTTCAGCAGTTCGTAGGAAGCGCTGATTACCAGTTGCAAGTATTGTTCCTGATTGTTGGTAGTTCCCTTTTGTTCTCCGTACAACATGGTTTTATTGAAAATCCATTGCGTCTTGGTGTCGATCAGGGTGACGAATGGTTCGTCCATGACCGGGCGGTCGAACCAGAAATGGACGCCGGTAATGGGAGCGGTTTTAATTTTGGATAAATTTGCGAGCGAAGGCTCTGCGCGGCGAATACTTTCGGGCATTAAATCGAAGAGGGCGTCGTGAGCGACCGCGAAAACATAAGCGTCCGCGGATTCTTCCCTGCCGGCATCAAACTGCACCGAACTGATCGCAGCGCCTTCGGCGTTCAGACTTCTCACTGGGGAGCGCAAGTTCACTTCCCCGCCGCGGGATTCGACCGCGGCTTTGCAGCCTCCGTATAATTCCGCCAGCGGAACGACCGGGACGCCCATGCGGTATCCAGTGCTATTCATGAGGAAAGCTTTCCAGAAAACATCGACGCCGTAGCGGGCATCGGTGCGATCGAGTTCCTCATCGAGCGCGCTCACAAGCACAACGCGCCAGAATCTTTCTATGGCGCCTTTGGTCTGACGCCTGCGGCGCAGCCATTCCAGCATGGAGATTCCGCCAGCTTCGGCTAGGTCGGCGGTTTTTCCTTTGGCGACCACGATATCTAGCATGGCGTGGGCGATGGATAATTTGTCGCGCATGGTGAGCGGAGCGAAAGTCAGAAACGAACCGACCATGTGGAAGGGCGCTGGCAGGAGGCCGGCTTTCATGGTGCCGCGGCGGCCTTGCGGATCGAGGAAGACGAGATCGTCGAAGAATTTAATTTTGTCGGCAGAGCCGACGCGGCGATAAAAATCGGCGAGGTTGGTGCAGCAACCGAGGGTTACGTGCTGGCAATTATCGACGTGTTCGCCATTGGGCAAAACATAGGAGGTGGCGCGGCCGCCGAGAAAAGGTTTCTGTTCGAACAGCCGTACGCGCCAGCCGGCTTCAGCTAACGCGACGCCGCACGCCAGTCCCGCCAAGCCGCCGCCGATCACGATCGCGCTTTTCAATAATATTCTCTTCCGTCAGGCGGCCGAAGCGCGCCTTGGCAATCAACACCATTTTTTCCGCACGCGAAAGACGCACGCGTTCACCGAACACGGCAAAATCCTGGGACTCGATACGCGCGAGGAGCGCGCTGTAGGTGTGAGCGAGCAGCCAAAGAGTGCCGCGGCTGTCCTCGTCGATGAAGCTTAATAGCTCGGCGCCTTGTTTGTAAAGTTGCCAGGCACGCTCGGCTTCGAAGCGCAGCAGTTCGCGAACCCCAAGCGTGGCCGCACGCAAACCGAAGGAGGCAGGTGATACGCCATAACGCGCCAAATCTTCTTCGGGGAGATATACGCGGCCCAATTTATAGTCTTCGTGAACGTCGCGAATAATGTTGGTGAGTTGGAAGGCCAGGCCGAGTTTTTCAGCAAGGTCCAGCGCGCGCGAATCGCGAAATCCAAAGACGTGAGTGCAGGTTAGGCCGACGGTGCCGGCTACGCGATAACAATATTCCTTGAGGCGTTCGAAGGTAGGATAGGTGTGGACGGTTAGATCCATTTCCGCGCCGGAGATTAAATCGTGGAGGTAGCGGGAGGGCATGCTGTAGCGCTGCATGGTGTCCACGAGCGCGGGGAGAACGGAGACGCCGTCGGGTTCATCATTCAGCGGCGCATCGGAACGCTGCGTCAGCGCGCGGTCGAAAGCGGCGCGCCATTTGGCTAATCCGCGCTGCTTGTCGGCGACATTGTCGCCTTCGTCGGCCACGTCATCGACGAGGCGCATGAAAGCGTAGAGCGCGGTGAGCGCGTCGCGCTTTGGTTTAGGCAAGAGGAAAAATGCGTAATAAAAATTGCTGTGCGCGGCTTTGACGATGCGCTGGCATTCCTCGTAGGACTCCGCCAGCGAATTGATCGCGAGGGAATTTTGCAGGTTGTCTGGTTTACGATTGGTCGCAACAGCTCGGGTGACGAAGGCGCGGCCGAGCAAGCGCACCTGCTTGGTTCTGCTGATGGAGGGCCGGCGGTGCAGGGTGTCGTAACCCATGTCTTCAATGGCGTCGAGCACGGCGATGCCGCCTTTGCTGAAGAGTTCGAGGTCGACCTTTAACCGCGCATCCACCATTTTTGCCAGCGGGGCACCTTGGGCGAATAACGTGCGTGTCCTGGCGATCAAGGATTTCATTAGAGCGACATAACGGTCGTCGAAGTTACGTTCGAGAATGCCTTTTTCGCTGATGCCGTGAGCAGCGGCCTCGTCGAGTGGAATGTAGATGCGACCTTTTTCCATGTCGCGCGAAACGTCCTGCCAGAAATTGGCTAGTTGCAGGGCGGTGCAGGTGGCGTCGGATAGCAGCTGGCGCTGTTCATCGCGGTATCCGCAAAGGTAAAGGACCAGGCGGCCGACGGGATTGGCCGAATATTCGCAGTAGTGGAGCAACGTAGACCAGTTCGGGTAGCGCTTAATTTTCTGGTCCTGGCGAAAGGCTTTCAATAGATCGGCGAATTCCTGTTCGGGAATGTCTTTGGCGACGATGGTTTCGCGGAGGGCCACGAAGACCGGATGGGAGGGACGGCCATCGTAGCAGGCGTTCAATTCGTGTTCCCACCAGTTGAGTAACTGTAGTGCGCGAGCGGGTTCCGGAATTTCATCGCCCAAATCGTCGGCCCAGCGGCAATAAGCGTACAAATTGTAGAAATGCTGGTGAAGTTCGGCGGGGAGAAGCCAGGAAGCTACATTGAAATTTTCGTAGTGGTGAGTGGCAAGCCAGCGCGTGTATTTTTGAGCTTCTTCAATGGAGCAGCCCGATGCGGGTGCCCGATCAGAGATTTGTAGTTCACCACGGCGCAGCATACAGCGAATAAACCTCACGATGACTGGAAAAGTCCACGAAAAAATCCCGGCAGTTCGGTATTCGGCAGAAGCCGAAACATTACACCAGAAACAGAATGAATCGTGCGTTGATGCAATTCCGGCGCGGTAAAAATAATTATGGCCGGACGAAATTATGGGCGAACGGCCAGCTTGATCTGACCGCTGCGTGCCTGCATGCGTTCGAAAGCTTGGGGCAAATCGGCCAGACGGATTTCCTCGGTCACGAAATCGTGGGCGGAGATGTCGCCGCGCCGAATGGCTTCGAGCGCATCGCGAAAGAATCGCGGGGTATGGTGAAAGGGAGAAATCAATTTAATTTCAGAATAGTGAATGGCCGCGGGCTCGATTTCCACTTGGGTGCCACTGGGGAGGCCGCTGAAGAAATTCACTACGCCGCCGCGGCGGACCATGGCGAGGGCTTGCTTCCAGGTGACGGGGTTACCGGCAGCTTCCACGACGGCATCGGGGCCGCGCTGGTCTTCGGTCAATGTTTTTACCGCGGCGACGATGTCGGCGGTTTCGTTGACGTTAATTGTTGCTATCGCGCCAAGACGTTTTGCGACTTCGAGAGCCTGGGCGCGCCGCGCCAAGGCAATAACACGCACTCCGCGGCGAGAAAGCATACGCACAAATTTCAAGCCGATGGGTCCGCAACCGATTACGGCCGCAGTATCACCAGTGCGCAATTCCATTTCGTGAATGCCGCGCAGGACGCAGGCCAGAGGCTCGGCTAGCGCGGCGCTAGCGTCATCGACGGTGTGCGGCACTTCCAACATGTTTTCCGTGGCGATGCGACCGGGGATGCGCATGTATTCGGCGTAGGCGCCGTTGTTGAAGAGCAAGTCTTCGCAAAGATTTTCCTGTCCACGGCGGCAATGGAAGCAGCGGAGACAAGGAGCGGAATTGGCGGCCACTACGCGCATGCCGGTTTGCCAGCGAGCATCTACACGCTTGCCGACGGCGGCAATTTCGCCGACCACTTCGTGGCCGAAGACCGCGGGGGTCTGAATCATCTTGGCGTGATAACCGCGCTTCCAAACCTTGAGGTCGGTGCCATCAGTCAGCGCGAGCAGCACGCGGATGAGCACTTCATCAGCGGCCAGCGCGGGCACTTCGATCTGCTCGACACGAAGATCTTCGCTGCCGTAAAGCACGGCGGCGTTCATCCTGGTGGGAACGGCTAACCAAGGCGCAGCGGTTTTCACGGCAGTAGCGATCTCCGCTTTTCTCGTGGTCGTCGATCTCATTGGTGGGTGATCAGTATCTTAAGTGATTCTACTGTGGGCCGCGCTGCGAGTTCCAATCCTTCTTGGATTCTGGCCAGCGGAAAACGATGTGTCACGATATTCATAATGGGAAGATGTTTCTTTAATATCAAGTCCGCCGCGGTGTCCTGAATGTCCGCCGCGGCGCTGTAGCTGCCCAGAATTTCCTTTTCGTCGATGCCTACTTCGGCGGCCGGGAATTCGATTCTGGTCACCGGGTCATTGGCCGCGAAGAGCAGGACTCGACCGCCCGGCCTGGCTGCTGCGAGAGCGTCCGCGACAACCGCGGGATGCGCGACGGCTACCAGCACTACATCGGCACCGCGGTCTTCGGTGCGGTCCTTAATTTCCTGTACCAGCTTACCACCACTGTTAGCGTCGAAGGACTCGAGGGCTCCGAGGGTCAGGCTCTTGGCGCGCCTGACAGCCATGGGATCGCTGGTGAAGATTCGCGCGCCCTGGAGCTTGGCGACCATAAGCAATTGCAAACCGATGGGGCCGCAGCCCAGCACGAGTACGGTTTCG
>DATNKL010000209.1:0-48196 GCA_035603415.1 Candidatus Acidiferrales bacterium | reverse complement strand
GCGACATGCTGGCTTCCAGCATCGTTGCGAATTATGTCTTGACCATGCCCACCGTTCTTTTGGAGCTGCTCTTCGCCCGTGCATTTTTCCACGTGCACAATTTCGGCGATATACTCGCCGCTTTTATTCTCGTCACCGTCGGCACCGTTTCCTTCGCCTCGCTCGGCTTAGTGGTTGCCAGCGTCACCAACACCATGCAGGAAACGCAAATCATCAATCAGCTCCTCTGGTTCCCGCTGATTTTTCTCTCCGGCGCGACCATACCTCTCCCCTCGCTTCCCGCAGTTTTACAGCGCGTTGGCGTGTTCCTTCCCGCCACTTACCTGGTCAACGGCCTGCAACGAGCCATCGTTTTCTCCATCCCCATTACACATTTGTTGCTGGGCGTTGTGGCCCTTTGCTTCTGGGCCGCCGTAACCTTCTTTGTGTCCTCGCAACTCTTCCGCTGGGAGCCCGAATCCAAAATTCCCCGGCGGGCCAAGTTATGGGCAGCCGCCACAGCAATACCGTTCCTATTACTGGGCATCTATGAAAATCGTACTGGCCGGCTCGTCGCGGAATCACAAGCCGCCATGCATGCCGTCGAAAATTCTGGCGGCCATGGCGACTCCCAAAAATAAAATTCCGTGGTTCATCGGCGATTCAGCATGCCATCGCCAACTCTGCAACTGATAAGGCTAGACGCCATATTGGTTCTTGTTCCAGTAGCCGTCCCGGACACTCTGGATTGACGCTCCACACGCTGTACCGTATTCTGCTTTTCTAGCGCGATTTTCCTGTTTCAAGGAGTTTAGTCATGCCGGTTCAGAAGACAGAAAAAATTTGGCACAACGGAAAATGGATAAATTGGGACGACGCCAAGTTGCACGTGCTCTCCCATGTTGTAAGTTACGGCTCTGCGGTCTTCGAAGGCATCCGTTGCTACGAAACCAAGCAGGGTCCGGCCATTTTCCGTCTTCGCGAACATATGGATCGCCTGGTGAACTCCGCGAAGATCTACCGCATGGACTTATCTTACTCCGCTGAAGAATTTGGCAATGCCGCCACCGAATTAGTGCGCCTGAATAAACTGAATTCCTGTTACGTAAAACCGATTGTGCTGCGCGGGTACGGCGAAGTCGGCGTCAATCCCCTCAATTCCCCCATCGAAGTTTATATGGCCTGCTGGACCTGGGGCGCCTACCTCGGTCCCGAAGCGCTGACAAAAGGTGTCGACATCGGCGTCAGTTCCTGGACGCGCATTGCACCCAACACACTTCCCGCCATGTCCAAGGCGGCCGCAAATTACATGAATTCGCAGTTGATTCGTATGGAAGCCACCTTCAACGGATACGCCGAAGGTATCGCGCTTGATTCTGGCGGCCATGTCAGCGAAGGCTCGGGAATGAACGTGTTCCTCGTCCACGACGGCACGCTTTACACCCCGCCTCTCGCCACCAGTATTCTTCCTGGAATCACGCGCGACACCGTAGTCAAGATCGCCGAAGATCTTGGCATCCCCGTAAAAGAATCGGTCATCCCCAGGGAAATGCTTTACATCGTCGACGAAGTTTTCTTCGTGGGCACCGCCGTGGAAATCACTCCTATCCGCTCGGTAGATCACATCACCGTCGGCAAAGGTGTGGCCGGCCCGATCACCCGCAAACTGCAGGACGAATTTTTTGCCCTAACCAGCGGCACCAAACCCGACCGCCACAATTGGCTTACTCCCGTAAGCAGCCCCGTCGCCGCCACATCCCGCTAACCCTTGGGCAAATTATCCTGCTGCAAAAATGGCGCGGTCGGTGCCGTTTTTCTGTGTGGATTTTCACGAGCCAATTCGTTCATGTGTTTTGTCTGTCGCATGTGATCCCGGTGTGCAAAACACAAGTCACGAAACATGCCTTCACGGTTCTTTTGGTCGCATCCCCCGCTTCACGCTAAAATCTCCCCCGTACCCTGCCGCGTGTATCTCCGGCCGGAGGATTTCGTATGTACACCAACACGCAAAAACTCGCCGCCGAATTCCTGGGCACCTTCGCCCTGGTGTTCTTCGGAGCAGGCGCCATCTGCGCGGATCAATTTCTCCACGGTGCCGGCGGCCTCGGCATCCTTGGCGTTGCGCTCGCACACGGATTGGCGCTCGCCATTATGATTTCCGCCCTCGCTCACATTTCTGGCGGCCATTTCAATCCCGCCGTTACCATCGGCTACTGGGTCACTAGACGCCTGAACACGATCGACGTTATTCTTTACTGGATTGCCCAGCTGGCAGGGGCAATTGCCGCGGCTTTTCTGCTTCGAGCCATCATCCCCGAAGATGCTTGGCGAGCCGTAGCGCTTGGCACCCCTCAATTCGCCCGCGATTTTCCGCGTTGGGCGGGCATGGCCCTCGAAGCCACCGCAACCTTCTTCCTGGTGCTCACTGTATTTGCCACCACGCTTGATGATCGCGGAACTTTCCGTTCGATTGCGGGCTTCGGTGTTGGTCTGATGTACGCTCTCGGCATAATTGTCGCCGGACCATTCACAGGCGGCGCTCTGAATCCCGCGCGCGCCTTTGGCTCGGCCTTGGCCTCAAACCATTGGGCAAATCACGGTGTGTTCTGGGTCGGGCCTTTGGCGGGAGGATTTGCCGCCGCTCTGCTCTACGATTTCTTGTACCTCAAACGAGCTCAGATTTAGCCGCCCACCGTGCACACCTTTTGGCCTGGAGGCCCTCACGATTCCTCGTTCGCGAACTCAGGTAACTAGCTCGTAACCCTCGCATCGTTGTTTTCTTGCTGCCCCACCACTCGAATGTTAGTGTCCGTTATTAGCTGCACCTTGCGGGGATAAAGCTCTATGGCTCTCAGTATCGACGACCTCTTGCGTCGCGCAGTGGACACCAAAGCCTCCGACTTGCATCTGAAAGTCGGCAATCATCCTTATCTGCGCATTGAAGGCGTGTTGGCCCCGCTCTCTGACATTCCCCGCGTAACGCCGGAAGAAATGTTGTCCATGGCGTTCAGCATGATGACCAATCGTCAGAAGCAAAAATTCAAAGAAACCGCTGAACTGGATATGGCTTATGGCGTGTCCGGCCTGGGCCGTTTCCGCGTGAACGTTTTCCAGCAACGCGGTAACGTCGGCATGGTTTTGCGCGTAATTCCCACAAAAATTCGCACCGCTGAGGAATTAAATCTGCCCGCCGTGATTGGACGCATCTGCGAGGAACAACGCGGCCTGGTGCTGGTGACCGGCACCACCGGTTCCGGTAAGTCCACCACGCTCGCGGCCATGATCGATCGCATCAACGCCGATCGCGCCGACCACCTCATCACCATCGAAGACCCCATCGAATTCTTGCATCGCGACAAGCGCAGCTTTATTAACCAGCGCGAAGTGGAAGTGGACACCGCCAATTTCTCTACCGCTCTCCGCGCCGCTTTGCGTCAGGACCCCGACGTGATTCTCGTCGGCGAAATGCGCGACCTCGAAACTATTTCTACGGCCTTGCTCGCCGCTGAAACCGGGCACTTGGTGCTGTCCACATTGCACACCCTCGATGCCACAGAAACCATCCAGCGCATCATCGCGGTCTTTCCCCCTCCGGAACAAAAACAGATTCGCCTGCAATTGGCAGCCACTTTAAAAGCTGTCGTCTCTCAACGTCTCGTTCGTCGCGCCGACGACAAAGGCCGCGTCCCAGCTGTCGAAGTCATGATCGCCACGAACTACATTCGTGATTGCATTATCAATGCCGATAAAACGCGTCTAATTCGGGACGCCATCGCCGCGGGCACCAGCCAATACGGCATGCAGACCTTCGATCAATCGCTTTTCGATCTTTACACCAAGAACCTCATTACTCTTGACGAAGCTTTGCTCCGCGCCTCCAACGCCGACGAATTCAAACTTCGCATTCAAGGCGTGCGCTCCGCCTCCGACTCCGCCCGCGAGGAAATGGAACGTCAGATGGTCGATTTCGAGCGCTACGCCCGCAAATAGGGTACCGACGAAATCCCAGATTAACGCCACATTCCTCCGCAGATCCCAGCCCTTCGCAATTAGGTTGTGAACGCCCACATTTCATAACCATCCAGACAATCCGCATCATCCTTAAACGCGTAGCCGCTGTAGTCTCCTTTACAACTTTTTACAATGGTTTGCTAAGCTTTGACACAATCCTCTTGGCGGTTCTTTATAGTCCTGATGTTGCGTGGTAAACACACCAAAAGAGGCTGCGGATGTTTAAGAAGTGGCGATTGACCGACCGGACGCGAACCCTCCTGACGCTGGAGCTTGCCATCGTTCTCCCTGCGGCAGCTTTGATGGGTTTTAGTATCTGGAACCTAAAGCATCTCCAGCGCTCTGAAGCCGTCGAAGCCGCCTTCCAGCGGGACTTTTCTCACGTGCTGAAGATCGCCGAAAAGAAAACTTGGCACAACGCGATCGCCTTAGTCACGCCCGTCCGTGCCGCTTTCCCCAATCCCGACGACGACCGTGCCTCCATCAAGGCCAAGCTGGAACGCATGCTGCGCGACCATCCCGAGTATGCGTACGCCTTGTTGTACGACAAGAAGAACAACCTGATGGTGAGTCGTGCGCAACCCGCCCGCGACCACGATCAGCAATTCTCCGCAACCGCGCAACAGGATATCAACATGGCTTCCTCTTGGATTCCCATCGAAGCTTCTCAACTAACCTCGCACCTAAGAGCGATGGCCGAGAAGGACGAGGATCCGGTGGGGTTCTACGCGGGTTGGTCACTCAAAGATAATCAGTACATTTACTGGAACGTCGCCTATTTTGTGCCGCCCGGTCTTCCAAAGGATCGCGCAACGCTCGGTGTGGTCTCTTTTGATACAGATTATCTGCGTAAGACTTTTTTCCCATCCATGATGAAAGCTGTATTGAGCAGCAAAAGCATCGAACCTGCGGGAGATGCTAATCCCGTCATGATGATCCATCCTTCGAAAGATCCCAACCCCTGGGTGACTTCTGGAGATTGGGACGGTGCCAAGCCGGAGGCGGAGCGCAATTTGCAGTATGTTTTCCCAGAATTAACTTTGGCCATCAAATACCAGGGGATGACTGTCGCGGACATCGGCGCACGCTTTCTTAGATATAACTACATCGTCCTCGCCGCGCTCTCCCTGTTCATGGTCGGGGGAATCTTTCTCACCTATCGCAACGTTTCCAAAGAAATGAACCTTGCGCGCCAGAAGTCCGATTTTGTCGCTAACGTGTCGCACGAATTGCGCACTCCCCTGGCGCTCATCCGGCTTTATGCCGAAACTTTGGAGCTGGGGCGCCTCTCGGCCAAGGAAAAGTATCAGGAGTATTTCCGCATCATTCGCGAGGAGAGCGAACGCTTGACCGCGCTCATTAACAATATTTTGGACTTCTCCAGAATCGATGCCGGTCGAAAGGAGTACGAATTCCAGGAGACCAATCTGGGTGAGCTCGTCCATTCCACTCTCGATTCTTATCGCTTCCAGATCCAACAAAACGGTTTTGGCTTCGAAGAGAACATTTCGCCTGATATTCCCCCGGTAAAAGTCGACCGCGAAGCGATCGCGCGCTCGCTCCTTAATCTTGTAAACAATGCGCTGAAATACTCGAAAGACGACAAACACATCGCAGTGAAGTTGTACCGCGTGAATGGGTCGGTCAAGCTGGAAGTCCAGGATCGCGGCATCGGCATTCCGCTCAACGAGCAGGAGAAAATCTTTGAGAAGTTTTACCGCTGCGGCGACCCCTTGGTACACAACGTCAAGGGCTCCGGGTTGGGCCTCTCTTTGGTGCGTCATATTGTCCGCGCTCACGGAGGCGATGTGTTGGTCGAAAGCGTCCCCGAAAAAGGCAGCAAATTTACTATCGCGTTGCCGCTGGTTCTGCCACCACAAACCGGCAGCACAGAAAGCGCGGTCGCATGAAAGCTACTACTACGAATGTCCCTACCAGGTCTAAGGGAGAAGGTATGGCAACAGCGAAGATTCTGATTGTCGAGGATGAGCCGAACATGGTTGCCGGTCTGCGCGACAACTTTGAGTTCGAAGGTTTTGAGGTGCTCACGGCGTCCGATGGTGTTCAAGGACTCGAAAAAGCCCTGAAAGAATCGCCAGATTTGGTCGTTCTGGACGTGATGATGCCACGCATGAGCGGCCTGGATGTCTGCAAGCAACTCAAGGCCAAGCGCCCCTCGATTCCCATCATCATGCTCACCGCCCGAGGACAAGAAGTGGACAAAGTCGTCGGTCTCGAACTTGGTGCCGACGATTACGTCACCAAGCCCTTCTCCATCCGCGAATTGCTCGCACGTGTGAAAGCCGTTTTGCGCCGCTCCCAGACTCTGCCAAAAGAGCAGGATCGCTATACCTTCGGGGATGTGGAAGTGAATTTACGCAGTTATCGCGTCTTGCGTGGTGGTCAGTCGGTGGAATTTTCCAGTAAGGAATTTGAGCTTCTGAAGCACTTTCTATGTCACAGCGGGGAAACGCTAAGCCGCGATCGCTTACTCGACGAGGTTTGGGGATACGAGAACTTTCCAACAACTCGTACCGTCGACGCCCACATCGTTCGGCTTCGCCAAAAACTTGAACCAGTTCCGGATCAACCACGGTTTTTTCTAACTATTCACGGGGTAGGGTACAGGTTCGTAGGATGACCATGGTCACGAAAATACCTGAAACGCGCAAAGCCACGACCAAGCGGGCCAAGGACAGTTCGGCGCTTGAAACCGGACAGACGGCGAAGCGTCGCCCGCGTAACAATTCAGAAATGGCGGCCGTACACCAGACCAAAAGCGCTCTCTTAATCCAGCAACAACTGGACGCCGTGCGCCGCGAGCACGCCATCCTCCAACAGGCCATTTATGAGGCCGCGCAAATCCAAAGGAAACTTTGCTCTCCGCGTGAATTGGTATGGGGCGAGTTTGAGATCGCCGGTGAAATTTTTCCCGTACGTCATCTGTCCGGAGATTTTTTCAAAGTGATGCCGCTCGACGCCGTGCTCGGACTCGCTGTGGGTGACATCGCCGGCAAAGGACTATCGGCGGGAATTTGGCAAGCTCATTTGATCGATTTAATTCAGCGCTGCGCGCGTGCATACCTCCATCCCGCCGATGTTATTGCCGGCGTCAATCGCGAGTTGTGCCTCGATCACGGTGAGCCGCCCATCACCGCATTATTCTTCGCCCGGCTCGACCCGCTGCGAAATGAACTGCAGTACTGCAACGCTGGCCTGCCCGCCCCGCTGATTATGCGGCGCGGAACCTCCGTGGATCGATTGGAGGAAGGCGGCCCGATGTTGGGCGCTTTGGAAGAAGCCTCCTATAACTGCGGGAGTGTCTATTTAAATCCCGGCGATATGTTGATCGCTTACTCCGATGGCCTGACGGAATGTCGAAATCATAACGATCAGGAGTTCGAAATCGACCGTTTATCAGCAGCAGTGAAGTCCCTGAATGGCGCCACTGCGAACCAGGTTCTTTTTTCCACTCTTGCGACCGTGCTTGACTTCGCCGACCAGTGCCCACCCGCCGATGACTTGACGCTCCTGGTGGTTCGTCGCTGCGAAACTAAGCTCGTGGAAATCATTCCTGAGCGAAACAATAAACACGAAAAGGCTTTTTCTGTATCTAATCGCCGGGCTGGTCCCGCTAACGTAAGTCAGCCGTGCTGACTCGGCGCTTCAGAAACTAGAGCAACGGACGACGGCCTCACAGCTGTTTGATGCGGCAACGCTATTGGTGTGTCCATATGGAAAGGAAGAACGCCATGTCAGCTACGTCGACCTCATTACCTCGGGAAAGACAGATGTGCGGAGCAGTCATTCTGCCGGCGCCGGTCTCTTCAGAGCTTTTGAGAGTGCTCTACATTACTCACCATCGCCACGTTTTGCAGATCTGCAGAAAGTTTTTTCATCAGTTCGAAGATGCTGAGGATGCCGCGGCTGAAGTCTTCCTTAAGCTTTACAGAGTGTTGCACCAAAAAGATGAAATCGTGCCTTTCCGCCCGTGGATTTCGCAGATAGCCGCCCATCACTGTATCGATAAACTTCGACGAAAAAAACACGAGAAAAGTTCCTCGCTGGAGGAAGTCGACGTTAACGGTCTCCTGGATCTGGAGACTCCTTCCGCGCTCTCGGAGGTTATTCGCAATGAAGCAGAGGGACGAATCAGGGGAGCCCTCGCGGCTCTACCTGAAAAACACAGAACTGTCCTCGTGATGCGCTACTACAACCGAATGAGCTATTCCGAAATCGCCAACTCCTTAAGCCTGCCTCTGTCTGCGGTCCGCGTGAGGATCTTCCGCGCCAAGCGTTTTCTGCGAGGCAATCTGCGACGCACACACAGAACAGATACCCTTGCAAGGCTCGGCCCAGAACGCAAGCCAGAACGCAAGCCAGAACGCAATAACGAAACGCTCGCACTCAACAGCTTGAAAAGTTTTAATGCGCCCGTTACTGCGGACATTCGAACGTTTCTTCCAATCTCCACATCATCCGGATTTTATGCTGCTAGCTCAAATGCACGAACCCCCGTCAACGCCTGATAGGTTGTTGAATTCAGTTGCACGTTCCGCCCCCTGCGCTGCAGCCCGTCCCTCCGCTTGCTTCCCGCGTCGCCACCTTCTATGCTCCCGGGATGTTTCGCGCCCCGCGCAAATTGGATTCCGAACCGGAGTTATACGACACTGCCATGCGAGCGTTGATGCGTCGCGCTCATTCCGTCCACGAAATGAAAAAATCGTTGGAGCGGCGCACTGACGACAAAGCCATGGTCAAGTCGGTGCTCGACCGCCTGAAGCGCCAGGGCATGATCGATGATGCGCGATATGCGAAACAATTTACCCGCCAACGCGCTGAAATCCGCAAGCAGGGCAAATTCCGCATCGCCCGGGAGCTGCGCGCCCGTGGCATCCCCGACCGTCACATCGACTTGGCTCTGGAAGAGTCCGCCAAAGAAACCGACGAGCGCGCCGTGGTGCGTCATCGCATCGAGAAAAAGCTCAAATTATTTCGCGGCGAAATCGATGACCGCAAAATCGCTTCCCTTTTCCACAGCCTGCTGCGTGCCGGTTTCTCTTCCGACATCGTTCGCAACGAGTTGCGAGCAGTGACGCGCGAAGATGTTCCCGCGATTGAAAATGCCGTTGATGAGGAATCGGCATAAATAGCATCGAAGTCCGTTATTCGCAACCTCTCTTGGTACCGCTTCCCTCCTCTGCGATAATGTTCTAACGATTCTTTGCGCACCCTGAGGCTTACGTGACCGGCAACGAAATCCGCGCCATATTTCTAAAATTCTTCGAAAACAACGGTCATCGCATCGTACGCAGCAGCTCGCTCGTGCCCCACGGCGATCCCACGCTGCTCTTCACCAACGCCGGAATGAATCAATTCAAAGACGTTTTTCTCGGCCTGGAACAGCGCGATTACAAATGCGCCACCACCGCCCAAAAATGCGTGCGCGCCGGCGGTAAACACAACGACCTCGAAAACGTCGGCTTCACCAAGCGCCATCACACCTTTTTTGAAATGATGGGCAATTTTTCTTTTGGCGATTATTTTAAAAAAGAAGCCATCGCCTTCGCCTGGGAGCTGGTCACCTCTCCGAATTGGTTGGCGATGGACAAAAACAAGCTTTACGTCACGGTTTTCGGCGGTGCTGAAATCGCGCCGGGTGTCTCGCTGGGCGTTGATGAAGAAGCGCGATCTTTTTGGCTCGGCCAAAAAGTTCCATCCGATCGCGTCGTCCCCGTACCCGGATTAAAAGAGAACTTCTGGGCCATGGGCGATACCGGCCCCTGCGGACCTTGTAGCGAAATCCATTACGACATGGGCGCCATCGCGTCGGACGAAGGCCATGCTGACTGCCAGTTCCCCTGCGATTGCGGCCGCTACGTCGAAATCTGGAATCTGGTCTTCATGCAATTCAATCGCGACGCTTCCGGCGCTGTTGCTCCTCTGCCAAAACCCTCCATCGACACGGGCGCAGGCCTCGAGCGGCTCGCCTCGGTAATTCAGGGCAAGCTCAGCAATTTCGACACTGACTTATTTCAGCCTTTGATACAAAAAGCTGCTGAGCTTACCGGCGCGCGCTACGGCACAGATCCAAACTCCGACGCGTCTCTGCGCATCATCGCTGATCATTCCCGTGCCGCCACGTTCCTGGTCTCTGACGGCGTCGTCCCCTCAAACGAAGGCCGCGGTTACGTTCTCCGCAAAATTATCCGCCGCGCCCTGCGCCACGCTAACCTCTTGCAGGCTGCCACCAGCGCGCCCGCCACGGTGCTGCCAGCCATGGCCGACGCGGTGAAGCGCGAAATGGGCGCCGCCTACCCAGAGTTGGAAGAAAATTTCGGCCGCGTCCAACAAATTTTGCTCGGCGAAGAACAACGCTTCTCTCGCACCATCACCGTCGGACTGAAAAAATTTGCGGAATTTACCGGCGATGGCAAGCAAGCCACCGCTCGCGACGCCAAATCAGCTTCGCTCTCCGGCGAAAAAGCATTCATGCTTTACGACACCTACGGCCTGCCGCGCGACTTCCTCGAAGACCTCGCGCGCGACTCCGGCATCACCGTCGAATGGCCGGCGTTCGAACGCGCCCTGCAAGAACAGCGCACCCGTGCGCGCGCCTCGTGGAAAGGCGCGTCCAAAGAAACTGCCAATCCCGCCTACGCAAAAATCGCGGAAACTTTTAAGACCGAGCCGTGCTTTTATTTTGGCACTACCTCCAAAGACTGCCGCATCGAAGCGATCATCACCAAAAGTGGCTCCGTCAACGAGCTCAAAGCGGGCGAAAGCGGCGAAGTCGTTCTTGATCGCACCTCCATCTACGCCGAATCCGGCGGCCAGATGGCAGACACCGGCGGCTTCTACGACAACTCCGGCACGCAACGCCTCGCCGATGTAAGCGGCGCATTTTATCCCGTGGCCGGTCTGGTGGCTCATCGCGTCACCGCCAAGGAAACGCTTCACGTGGGCGACCGCGTCACTGTGACTGCCGACGCGCAGCGTCGCACCCACATCATGCGCAATCACAGCGGAACGCACCTCGTCAACGCCGCGCTGCGTAATACCCTCGGGACGCATGTCAAGCAAGCCGGCTCCCTCAATTCGCCCGAACGCCTGCGTTTTGATTTCACTCATTTCGCTGCCGTCGACCCCCAGGAACTGCGCGACATCGAGCAGCAGGTAAACGAAGAAATTCGCCTGAACACCGCAATCGAAACCAATGTCAATTCCCTGGAAAACGCCTTGGCCTCCGGCGCCCTCGCTTTTTTCGGCGATAAATATCCCGAGCACAACGTTCGCGTCGTAACTATTCCCGATCCTCACGCTCCCCGCGGCTTTTACAGCAAGGAACTTTGTGGCGGCACGCACGTTCACCGCATCGGCGATGTCGGCGTACTGAAAATCGTTGGTGAACAATCTGTCGCCGCCGGAGTCCGCCGCATCGAGGCCGTAACCGGCACCGGTGCGCTTGAGCATTACCAGAATCAGGCCCGCCTCCTGAGCCAGCTCGCGAGTCAACTAAACGTAGGTGAAGACGCTCTGCTGAGTACGGTCGAAAAACTTTCCCAGACTGCCAAGCAACTGGAAAAAGATTTGGAGTCGCAGAAACGCAAAGGCGCGTTAAGCCAACTTGACGAGCTTGCGGCCAAAACCCAAGTCGTGAAAGGTGTCAAAGTACTCGCCGCCGAGGTCGAAAACGTGGACCGCGACGGCCTGCGCCAACTAGTCGACAGCCTCCGCCAGAAACTCGGCTCGGGCGTTATCGCCCTAGGCATGCCCGACGATGGCAAAGTAGCCCTGATCGTAGCCGTCACTAAAGATCTAACCGCTAAAGTTCATGCTGGCAAGCTGATACAGGTGCTGGCCAAGCAGGTAGGGGGTTCCGGCGGTGGCCGCCCCGACCTCGCAGAGGCTGGCGGAAAAGACACATCCGCTCTAAATAGTACCCTCCGTTCCATTCCGTCCCTTCTTGAGCCGTTGCTATAATCGCGCAGCGCTGGAAGAGGGTCCGTGGGCTCTCAGACTGCTTTGTTCGGGCTTTAATCGCTCAGCGTCCCCTCAGAATTGCGACAAGTAATCCGCTTTTTGAACTCGTCGCGAACACCAAATTCGAATTGAACAGATAAACCAGCCTTCCCCAGGCACCTATGTCTAAGCTCACCGCACTTTCGGTATCAGTAGCTCTAGGAGCGCTTAGCTTGTTTGCATGGTCAGCCGACGCACAAATCACTGCGAGCACGGACTTTAGCGGGCGACGTCTGTTTATAAACGCCGATCCCCCAGTTCGCATAAACCTGGCTGCCCCAAAGCACACCAATATTTACCTGCCCCGGGAGGCTCCCTTCGCTGGACGCACCCATCCGACGGTATACATGGATCGCGACGGTGTCGAAAAGCTCGTTCGTGAAGCGGCTGACCGACATCGCGTCGACCCTGCCCTAATCCGCGCAGTTATTCAGACGGAGTCCAACTGGAACCCTGCCGCATATTCGAACAAAGGTGCCGGTGGTCTCATGCAGCTAATCCCCACCACTGCTCGCCGATTCGGCGTTAACGACGTCTTCAACCCGCAACAGAATATCGACGGCGGTGTTCATTATCTCAAGACTCTGTTAGACCGCTATAATGGCAACCTGGATATGGCCCTGGCGGCGTACAATGCTGGTGAGGGGGCGGTCGACCGGGCCCATGGTATTCCGGCGTTTCGTGAGACGCGCAGCTACGTCCAGAAGGTGCAGAACGCTTACTTCCAGCCGGGTTCGGGACGCCTTACAGATTCTTGGCCTCGGCCACATCCCATTCGACGGGAGACCGACTCAAGCGGTAGAATTATCTTCAACAATGATTAAGAGAATGAATCTGACAACGTAGTTTGTCGTTTGCAGCCGATCCAAGAAAGAAAATGCCGAGCGCGATTCCAACCGCCGCAAATAGTTTTAAAAAGATGTTCGCCCTCGTTTCGCCGTTTTTCCTGTTCTTGTTTTTTTCCACAGCCTTAATCGCTTCCGCCGCCACATCCCCAGTCCCGCCAACCGCCGCCCTGAAACGTCAGGCTGGCGCGCAATTCCAGCGCGCTGAGCAACAGCGTGCTACGTTAAATCTCAAACCTATAACTAAGCGAACCCTTGGCGATTATCGCCAGGTAGTTTCCAGCTATCGTCGCGTTTACCTCATCACCCCGCGCGCCAACGAAGTGCCCGAAGCTTTGATGGCCATCGCCCAACTCTACACCGAAATGGGCGAACGTTTTGGCCGCAACTACTATCAATACGCGGCGGACTCCTACCGATTTCTCCTGCGTGAATATCCCTCCAGCCGCCACGCACCTGATGCCATGCTTGTCTGCGCGAAGCTTCAGCGTGACCAGCTTGCCGATTACGCCGGCGCCACGCAGACTTATAAGGATTTCCTGAAGCGCTTTCCGCGCTCCCCAAGAAAGCGCGAAGCACAGGAAGGCGTCGCGGAATTAGCGCTGCTTGAAAATAATGCCAAGCCTTCGCCCGATAAAGACAAAACCGCCTCCGACACACCGATCGCCGAAGCCACCCTTCCTCGTGATGAATCTAGCGAAGCTCTTCCACCTTCCTCGGCGTCTCCTCACTCAGCGGGAATTGCGCGGCTGCGCCGCATTCGTAGCGCCGTAACGGAAGATGCCACGCGCGTAACCATCGATCTCGAAGATGTCGTGCATTACAACTCTGGGCGGCTCGAAAATCCCGAGCGGATTTTTTTTGATTTGCGTGAAGCGCGTCTCACTTCAGAAGTTGCGCGAGAAGTAAATCGCGAAAATTCCAACGTCGATGGCGACGTGCTCACCGCCATTCGCGTGGCGCAAAATCACACTGGTGTAGTGCGCATCGTCCTGAATGTAAATCGCGTCAAGGAATACGTAGCCTCCATCTCACAGAATCCGCCGCAACTTTTGATCGATCTCTACAGAAAGCAACCTCCTCCGGCAATTCTGAAAATCGCTCGCGCTTCGCATAATTCCTCCAATATCCACGAGACCGCCGATCTTCGTGGCCCTGAAGCAGGCAACATTGAACCTGCGGTTGATGGGAAGAGCGATACTCTGGTTCGTACCTCGCAGCCCGTAGCCACCCTGAAGGTATCCAAGACTTCCAAATCAGGCCTTGATCAACCTGCAATCGCCCCACAGCCAACCCACGACGGCCAATCCACTCTTACCCGCGCCCTCGGTCTCAAAATCGGACGTATCGTAGTTGACGCCGGGCACGGCGGGCATGACACCGGAACCATCGGTCCAACCGGCTTGATGGAAAAAGATCTATGCCTTGATGTTGCCTTGCGCCTTGGCAAAATTATCAAGCAGCGTCTCCCCGGTGCGGAAGTCGTCTTCACTCGTTCCGATGATTCCTTTATTCCTCTGGAAGAGCGTACCGCCATTGCCAATGAAGCACACGCCGACCTTTTTATCTCCATACACGCCAATTCTAGCCAGGACCACGGGGCTCGCGGCATTGAAACTTATTACTTGAATTTGAAGGGCTCTCCGGAAGCCATGGAAGTGGCTGCGCGCGAAAATGCTGTCGCCAACGTGGGCATTCACGACCTGGAAGATCTGGTCAAAAAAATCGCCCGTAACGAAAAAATTGACGAGTCCAGAGAATTTGCTGAAGACATTCAAGCTTCCCTGTCCCAACGCGTGCAAAAGGCCAACAAAACCGTCAAGAATCGCGGGGTCCGCAAGGCTCCATTCGTCGTCTTGATCGGCGCGGACATGCCCTCGATCCTCACGGAAATCTCTTTCCTCAGTAATCCTGCCGATGAACAACTCCTCAAGCAGCCTGAGAACCGGCAAAGAGTCGCTGAGGGCTTATATCAGGGTGTCGCGAGCTATTTGCAGAGTCTAAACAGCGTCACCTTCAATGGCATTTCCAAGCCGACACCTGCTCGCTCCACCAGCGCCAAACTTGAACATTCGCCCAACGCACAGTAATCTTGTTGCATCTACTTAATTGACCCTATGCCGCCACGCTCATTGCTGCTGCGCATACTTCTGCCCATCTCATTGGTGATCGCAATTGTCTTGCTGGTGCCATCCTTGCGCGCAGACACCGTTCTTCCCGCGCACTTCGGCAAATGGACGGCAAGCAATGCCGTGCAGTCACCCGCCATACCCGCTACCGCCAAAGATGTGCTCACGGAATCTGGATTGGAAAGCGCTGAGACGCGCACTTATTCCAACGGCAATGCCACTATCACGGCCACCACTTACCGTTTGCATGATTCCAGCGGCGCTTACGAAGCCTATACATTCTTTCAGCTGCCAAAAAATAACTGCGCCCAATCTAGCGGGCAGACGCCTTGCTCTGCCCCGATCGACGCCCCCGCCGAAAATAGGCGCGTCGCGTTGGTCGGAAATATTTTAATCGTCATCGACAACGCTGGTTCCCTAACTGCGAGTGACCAGGACGCCTTGTCAAAGCAAATAGACGCCAAAGCCGATAAGACCCCTCCACCGCCAATACCGGATTATTTGCCGACGCGTGACCGTATCCCCGGAACAGAAAAGTACGCCCTCGGACCAGCCGCCTTCCGCGCGGCCCTTTCGACCCTTAACCGCCCGGAATACCGCGCATTATCCGACGTCGCGGGTTTTTCCTCCGGTGCGGAAGCCATGTTTGCGCAGTACCAGAACAATCACAACGCTGCCGTAATTCTGCTCATCGATTACCCAACGCCGCAGCTCGCCGGTTTGCACTGGAAGCATCTGGAGCAGGCCCTTCCTCCTTCAGCGAGCTCCGACGGAACTTCTATCGAACGCAAAGGCACGCTGCTCGCTATCGTGCTGGCTCCATCATCTACTAGCTATGCCGCCCGCGTTCGCGATGCTGTTAATTACGAAACGCAGGTGACCTGGAACGAGCCGACTCACACCATCACCGACCCCCCGATAACCACCGTCCTCGCCAAAATCATCATTGCCACTGGCGTTTTCATGTTGGTCGCGATTGTGTTTGGCGTCGCTTTCGGCGGCGTGCGCGTCCTGATGAAATCCCTCTTTCCCGGAAAGGTCTTCGACCGCCCCGAGCAGATGGACGTTCTGCAGTTAGGCTTGTCCGGCAAACGCATCAATTCCCGCGATTTTTATTAAGAAAATCTTACAAACTGCTAATTTCCCGCGTAACATATAGTTCCCCGCCGCGTCTTAATAGATAGCCTAAACCTCGACTTGGTGATGCCCTTATCGTGTCGTAAACTTTTCAGCACGTTTGACGGAGAAACGCCCAACTATGCCCGGTAGCGGCACGAAAATCCTATCGAATTCTGTCCATTTGAAACGAGCCCTTTGCTTGCTGTTACCGCTGCTGGCACTCGCCGCCGCTTGCCAGAAGGGTCCAGCCGATCCGGCAGGACCTGCCATGCAGGCCATGCCTGTACAAGTGCAGGTCGTGCAGGCGCAGAAAATCGCCGACAGCAGCGAATACCTCGCGATCCTGAAATCGCGCCACTCCGCCGTCATCAATCCCCAGGTCGAAGGCCAAATTACCAAAATCTTTGTGAAGTCCGGCGACCACGTCAAAGCCGGCACTGCGATCTTGCAGATAGATCCCTTGAAGCAGCAAGCCACCTTAGGCAGCCAGGAAGCCAGTCGCGCCGCGCAGGAAGCGAATCTGCGCTACGCCCAGACGCAGCTCGAGCGCGAACGCAAATTGTTTGAAGCCGGCGTTGTCAGCAAGCAGGAATTTGACAATGCCCAGACCAACAGAGACGCGGCTCTCGCGCAGCTCAAGTCACTGGGCGAGCAGGTGAACCAGCAGCAAGTTGAGCTGCGCTACTACAGAGTGGTCGCTCCCATGGCGGGAATCATCGGCGACATTCCGGTGCGCGAAGGCGACCGCGTCGCGGTCACCACGCTGCTGACTACCGTAGACGAACCAGGCACGCTCGAGGCTTACATTTACGTCCCGGCGGAGCGCGGCAAAGATGTTCGCGTTGGCCTCCCGGTTCACTTGCTGGACGAATCGGGCAAGCCCATCAGCGACGCGCGCATCACTTTCGTTTCTCCCGAAGTTGATAACGACACGCAAACCATTCTGGCCAAAGCCTCCATCGAAAATCCTAAACGGCAATTGCGCGTTTCCCAGCAAATGCGCGCCCAAGTTGTCTGGAGCAATCACCAGGGCCCTGTCGTTCCAGTCTTGGCGGTAACTCGAATCAACGGACGTTTCTTTGTTTTCCTGGCGGTGAAAGAAAGTGCGGGTACTTTCGCGCGTCAAAAAGGCCTGACCATCGGCGACACTGTCGGCAACGATTACGTCGTGCTGGACGGGCTAAAGCCCGGCGACCACCTGATCGTCTCCGGCACCCAATTCTTGCAGGACGGTATGCCTGTCGCGGAACAAATTCAGAATGCCAACACCGCGCCTGCTCCTGACAACTCCGAAAAAGGTGCCGCGCGCTAGCGCCGCTGCGACCATGCCTATAGCGACTCACATCTCACGGAAGGCGGACCCCGCTTTTGTTTGTTGATTTCTTTATCAACCGCCCCGTATTTTCCACCGTTTGCGCCTTGATGATTATTCTCGGCGGCGCAATCTCCATTCCTTCTCTGCCCATCGCGGAGTTTCCTGATCTCGCGCCTCCGCAAGTGGTGGTTAGCAGTGGGTACATCGGGGCAAACGCGCAAACCGTCGAGTCCGCGGTAACTATTCCGCTGGAGCAGGCCATCAACGGCGTGCAAGGCATGAAGTACATCACCTCCACCAGCGGCAATGACGGCAGTAGCCAAATCACTGTAACTTTTGATGTGACCCGTGATGTAGACCTGGCCTCCGTTGATGTCCAGAATCGCGTCAATCAGGCGCTGGGCCGCTTGCCAAACACGGTAAAAAACACCGGCGTTATCATTACTAAACAGCTCGGTGGCTTCGTCTTCGGCGCCGGCGTCTATTCTCCGGACGGCGCATACGACAGCTTGTTCCTCAGCAATTACCTCGATATTTATGTAAGAGACGCCGTCAAGCGCGTCCCCGGCGTCGGCGATGTGTTCATTTTTGGCGAACGCAAATACGCCATGCGCTTGTGGCTCGATCCGGATCGCATGGCCCAGCGCGGGTTGTCCGCCACTAACGTCCTCGCTGCGCTGCAGGAGCAAAACGTTCAAGTAGCCGCAGGCCAGGTTGGCCAGGCGCCATTGCCCGCTGGACAAGCTTTTCAGATCAGCGTTCGCGCCATTGGTCGTCTCACCGAACCTTCCGAATTCGAAAATATTATTCTCAAGTCGGGCACGAACGGCACCCTCGTCCGCTTGAAAGACGTCGGTCGCGCCGAGCTGGGAGCCGAAGACTACGGCTCCGTCCTCACCTTCGACGGCCACGAAGCCGTCGGCATCGGCGTAACGCAACTTCCAGGCGCGAACGCGCTCGACGTCGATCGGCTCGCAAAAGAGGAACTGCTGCGGCTCTCTAAGAGTTTTCCGCCGGGCCTGAAATACGCCGTCGCTTTCGACACCACTACCGTCATCGGCGAATCCATCAAAGACGTCCTCGTCACGCTGATGCAAGCCATCCTGCTGGTTATATTCGTCATATACGTTTTCCTTCAGGATTGGCGCAGCACGCTGATTCCCGCCGTCACCATCCCCGTCTCTCTTGTCGGCACATTTATTTTCGTAAAGCTTCTCGGTTTTTCCATCAATACTCTGACTCTGTTCGGCATCACGCTCGCCACCGGTCTCGTCGTCGATGACGCTATCGTGGTCATCGAAAACGTGGAGCGCCACATCACCGAGGGCATTACCGAGCCCCACAACGCCGCTTCCGTGGCCATGAAAGAAGTGGCCGGCGCCGTAATCGCAACGTCGTTGGTTCTCGTGGCTGTCTTCGTGCCCGTCGCATTGTTCCCCGGCACCACCGGCATTCTGTTCCGTCAGTTCGCCCTCACGATCGCATTTTCCGTAGCCATTTCCGCTTTCAACGCGCTCACTCTTACTCCCGCGCTTTCCGCAATTTTGCTTGGCCATCACCGCGAACGCGCACAAGGCCGTATCTTTCGAGCTTTCAATCGCGTCGTCGAATCGGGTACCAACGCCTATAGAAAAACAGTCCGCGGCGTCATCGGCTGGCGTTTCGCCGCCGTCCTCGTGTTCTTCGCGCTTCTCGGTCTCACCTATTGGATCTACCAGAAAGTTCCTCGCGGATTTATTCCCGAGGACGATCAGGGCTACATCATCGTGATCGTGCAGTCACCGCAAGGCGCGTCGATGGACTACACCAAAAATATCTGCACCCAGGTAGAAAAGGTACTCACCGGGGTTCGCGAAATCGACAGCGTATTTTCCATCACTGGTTTCAGCTTCTCAGGCAGCGCTCCAAATCGTGGCATCCTTTTCGCTAGCCTCAAGCCCTTTCAGGAACGCAAAGGCGACGAACATTCTTCAGCCGGCGTTATTGGGCGCCTTCGCGGTCAATTGTTCGGCATTTCCGGAGCGTTGGTAATTCCATTCAATCCGCCGGCCGTACAGGGCTTGGGACAATTTGGCGGCTTTCAATTTGAACTCGAAGATCTGGGCCGCAATTCGCTGCAAGGCATCGCCGATACGGCAAATAAACTCGTCGCGCAAGGCAACAGCAGCAAAACATTGGCCGGCTTGTTCACCAGCTTCACCGCCAATGACCCGCAATACCTCGTTCGCCTCGATCGCGAAAAAGCCAAGAGCCTTCAGGTCCCGCTCAGCCAAATCACCGACGCGCTTCAGGTGTACATGGGCTCCGTGTACGTAAACGATTTCGATTTCAACAATCGCTCCTATCGCGTTTACATTCAGGCAGACGGTCGTTTCCGTTCCAAGGCTAAAGACATCGACGAGTATTATTTGCGCTCCGACACTGGAAAAATGATTCCCCTCGACGACCTTGTGACCGTGGAGCAGACCGCCAACCCCCAGGTCATCAGCCACTACAATCTTTTCAGATCGGCCGAAATAGATGGCTCTGCCGCACCAGGCCGCAGTTCCGGCGATGGCATCGCCGACATGCAAGCGCTGGCCAGAAAAAGCCTGCCCAATGGAATGACTTTTGAATGGAGCGGATTGTCCCTGGAAGAACTTGAATCCGGCGGCAAAGCCACAATTTTATTCGGACTTGGTCTCGTGGTGGTTTATCTCACGCTGGCCGCGCAATACGAAAGTTTCGTCTTGCCATTTATCGTGTTGCTCGCCGTCCCTGTCGCGCTGCTGGGCGCGATCGGCTTGCAGGCGTTGCGCGGATTGCAGAACGATGTGTATTGCCAGATCGGCCTGGTGATGCTGATCGGTCTCGCCAGCAAGAACGCTATCTTGATTGTTGAATTCGCTGAGCAACTACGCGCTCAGGGAATGTCCATAATAGACGCTGCCGTTGAAGCCGCGCGCATACGGCTTCGACCCATTCTGATGACCTCGCTGGCATTTATTTTGGGCGTTCTTCCGCTGGTGCTGGCTCAAGGCGCGGGAAGGGCCGGCCGCATCTCCGTGGGCACCACCGTCTTCGGCGGCATGATCGCCGCCACAACTCTTAACCTCATCTTTATTCCGGTGCTATACGTAATCGTGAAAAGCATCGTGCCCGGCCGCACGGCGACCAAAGCAATTCCTGCGGCTGGAGCGGTTGCCCCCGAAGTTTAAGTATGGGTTTGTGATTTGTTTCAGTGAATCGTAATTCCCGCGACGAATGTCGCGACGTTTTAAATCCCAGCTATTTACTCGCCGGCAAGCTTGCGAAGTACTGGTCGAGGCCGGCCTTCACTTCGCCCACGCCTCTTTGAACGTTGCGGTCCAACGCTGCCACCATCGCCGGCACATCTTTCCCGTTCACCGGTTCATCGTGATTGTAATAATGCGACCAGACCATTGCTCCCGATTTCATGTCTTTCAATTCAAATTCAACCGTGAGACGCGCCTCTACCGGGCTTCCACTCAATTCTTTGAAGTCGTACAACCGCCCCCGCAACACATAATCTGCGTGACTGCTGCTGCGCTGTGTAAATACCTCGCGGTAACGGTCTGACGCTCGCAACTCTCTCAACAACACCTCCTCAATCATCTCCGCGGGAGGTTCCGTCCAGCGCTGGAATTCATACGTTCCCATTTGCTGCGGTCCCGAGCTAAATACGATGCGATCTTCGCGATACAGATGCGAAGCGACCAAAGGTCCGAGTGCCAGCGAAATCCCCGACGCGTTCGCATCTGCGTGGTGTACGTCAGCCGGTACGGTCAATTGATAATATTGCGTCGGCCGCGTTGCCCCGCATCCAGCCAGGGTCCCAGCGATTATCATCGCTAACAGGAAACCACCGGCTTTGAAACTCGTTGAGCGAAAGACATTCCGTTCGCTGAGCCTAACAGTTCGCCCGTTCACTCTGAAAAGCTCGATGTTCATTGCCGGTCACCCGTTTTATGCTCGCGAGGACTACTGGCCCGCAGCAAAGTGTACGGTTTGGTTTTGATGGTCTCGGTAAATTGTTTGAGGTTTTCGCTCACGTGCCGGAAATTTTCCAGCATCTCATCGATATTCTCGGAGTTTACGTCCAAGGTTTGATCGATGCGTCCTGTAAGATCAGTTACATTCGTCAGTGATCTCCTCAGCTCCAGCACAGCTTGGCGAACGTCCGCGCGGTTTTCTCCAATCAAACTGTCCACATGATCCAAAGTTTTATTGGCCTCTGCCGACGTTTTACGCAGATCGTCAAGCAGCGGCCCCAGTTTCTCGCTGCTCGCATTCAAATGCCCCAGTGTGGATTTTATCGCTGGCCGATTTTCCGCAAGCATCTGATGCGTCTGCGTCAACGTCCCCGATAAATTAGAACGATTCTGGTCACTCAAAAGATCGTTGACCCGCGCGATGGTTACTTTCAATTCTGTCGCGCGATCATTCAAAGTACGCAAAAGCTGCTGCGCCTCGGGAGCCAGATCATTAATCCGTTCCGTGATGGCATTCAAATCCAGATACTTGTCCGACGGTAACGTCGAGCCGTCTTTAGCCAAGGGCGCCTGCGGACTTCCAGGCACGATTTCCAGATGGTTATCACCGAGCGGACTCATACTCATAATCCGGACATGGCTGTCCGTCTTGACCGGTAAATCGGACTGCACCGCCAGTGTGAGTTCTATGTTCGCGGGATTTTGTGGATCTATCCGTAGCTTCTCTATACGCCCGACTTTCGGTCCGCCCGCGTAACGCACTGTCGAGCCCACTTCCAGTCCACCGGCAAACGGAAAGTATGCGTGGAACGATTTCGCCGTTCGTCCGAACGCCCCAGTGATGCCAAATACCGTCAGAATCAAAACCGCTGCCGCGACAATTACAAACAATCCCACCAGCGCTTGTTCCCGTCTTGCTTCCATCACACACCCCTCTTGTCAATAACGCCCCGGCTGTGACCCGATTGCTTGGTCAACATCTGCAAATAATCCATTTCCCGCGCCACTTCCGGTTCCGGTATCCGGTCCAGAAACTGTCGAAGCCGCGGCTGCGTACTGTTCCTCATTTCATCGACTGTCCCGATGACCTCAACATTCCCTTTGTCGATCAGCACCATGCGATCGGCAATCAGAAAAGCGCTGGCCAGCTCGTGAGTGACCACGATAATAGTCATCTTGAATGCCCGCTTCAATTCCAGAATTAATTGATCGATGCCCGCCGCAATAATCGGATCAAGCCCGGCTGACGGTTCATCGAAAAACAAAATCTCCGGATCCATCGCCAAAGCTCGCGCCACCGCCGCGCGCTTTTTCATTCCTCCGCTCAACTCCGACGGTTTGTAATCTTCGAACCCCGCTAGCCCCACCTGCTCCAGTTTGAGCCGCAGCATAATTTCTATCGTGGAATCTTCCAGCTTGGTGTGTTCCCGCAGCGGCAGCGCCACATTTTCGCCCACGGTCATGGATCCGAACAACGCGCTTCCCTGGAACGACATGCCCAGCTTCTTGCGAATTTCGTCCATTTCTTCGGCGGAAGCGGTAGCAATATTTTTGCCCCTCAGAATCACTTCTCCTGAGCTCGGCTTTTCCAGCCCCACCAAAGTTCTCAGCAGTGTGCTCTTCCCGGAACCAGAACCGCCCAGAATCACCATGGTCTCGCCGCGCATCACGTCGAAACTGACACCATGCAATATTTCGCGGTCGCCATAGCTTACCCGCAGGTCGCGTAGCGAGATCATCACCTCCGGCGAAGCGTTGTCTTCTAATTCTTGTAATTCTTCGATCATGAAAAAAGTTCCACCTAACGATCACTCACAAAAAAGAACAGCGCCGTGAATATCAAATCCACCACCACCACTAAGAAAATCGACATCACCACTGCTCGCGTGGTGGAGCGTCCCACTTGTTCAGGACCCGCCCCCGTCGCCAGTCCTTCATGACAACCCACGGCGGTAATGGTCATGCCAAACATCACACTCTTTACCAGCCCGCTGACAATGTCACGCAAGAAAAGTGCATCCACAGAGGCCTGAATATAACGAACAAAAGTGAAGTCCGCCTGAGCTACTCCGAACAGCGAACCGCCTATCACGCCCATGAAGTTCGCCCAAATGGTCAGGCACGGCAACATAATGATCATGGCCAAAAATTTCGGCGTCACTAAAAAATGGATGGGGTTGACGGCCATGGTTTCCAGGGCATCAATTTCTTCCGTAACTTTCATCGTGCCGATTTCTGCCGCAAACGCCGAACCCGATCGTCCGATCACCACAATCGCCGTAATTAAAGGGCCCAGCTCGCGCGTCATGGAAATCGCCACAGCGCTGGCTACGAAACTTATCGCCCCGAATTTGCGCAATTCGTAAGCGCTTTGCAGCGCCAGAATCAGGCCGATAAAAAAGGTGATCAGCGAAAGAATAGGTAATGCGCGGACGCCCACATCCAAAGCCTGCGAAACTGCCCGCTGCACACGAACGGGTTTTCCCTGGAATGGAGCAATGAACGTGTAATACGCGGCTTTACCACCCAAATCCGCAAGCGAGCCCAGGTATTCAAGGCCGCCAATGACGCCGGAACCGATTTGAGCAACAAACGCCAAGAGCCCTCGATCTTATGTCCACTTCGCGGCGAGTCTAAGCCAAAGCCTGTTGTTCGTTATCGAATACTTCAAAAATCTTTATCAATCGCGACAGTTGCAACACTTCCCTCGCCGAAGGGCTCAATCCATACAAAATAAAACGCAGTCCCTGATCGCGTGCGGCCTTCAATCCTTCCACTAGCGAAGCCACACCGGAGCTGTCGATATAGCGCACGCCAGTTAGATTTAAAATCACGCGCGGCGTCTTCGTTTCCCGCAGTTCCTTGAGTAGTACTTTTCGCAACTCGGGCGAGTTGGCGAGATCAATGTGTCCTGTGATGTCGAAAATTGTGACCTGGTCTAACCGGCGAGCGGCAATCTGCAAAGTTACTCTCCTTGGGCTGTATGACCTTTTCCAGCCGCGCTAAAATATTTGACCAGTCGCAGCCGGTTTACGCCGTTTTCGCGGCTGTGCTCCATCACATCCATGCTGTCTCGAATGAAATGCAGCCCCAGTCCTCCGGGCTTAACTTCATCCAGGGACCGGGCGGTCAGTTTTTTTTGATCGAAGGGCACACCTTGGTCGAGCAACTCGATTTCCAGACCTTCGCGTGGTATTCCGTTTACCATGCCTGAGATTCGCTTGCAAGACACGTCGATACGCTTGTCCGGGCTGCTTCCGTAAGCATGGCGCATCACATTAGCCACCGCTTCATCCACCGCGCGCGTTATCGAACGGCACTCCGGAGGTGAAAATCCGCTCACCTCTGTCAATCGTTCTATTGCGGCGCGTACCACGCAAAGCAGCAGCGGATCGCTCGTTAACGTCAGGTCCAATAGCAGCCCGCGGTTATGCAATCGTTCTACTCCTGCGACTCAGCGAGCATTTTACACTCGCGTCATGTTCGTAACACGTTGGAATCAAGGGAACTAAGGCAGCCACAATCGTGCATACCGCGTCAAAAGTCAATGCCGTCTTCCTCGTTGTCTTCCTCGTTATCCGATTCCTTGGAAACCTGCGCCCAATTACCCGTTTCGCTTCCCGGCTGCCTTGCAATGATCGGAAAAAAGTCGTTGTTCGCTTCCGATCGACGCCACCGAAAGCATATATCCGGAATCTTATTAGTTGATTCAAAGGAGCCTCGAGCGTGTCATCGCGAATCGAAGATTACGGCATGATCGGCGATTGCCACACCGCCGCATTAGTTTCTCGTGAAGGTTCCATAGATTGGCTCTGCCTCCCCAGTTTCGATTCCGCCGCCTGCTTCGCCGCGCTGCTCGGCACCAACGAACACGGCTATTGGCTGATAACGCCGGACTGTCCAATCAAGCGCATCCATCGCCGGTATCGCGAGGACACCCTAATCCTGGAAACGACTTTTGAGACGGAAGCCGGCACGGTCACGCTCGTCGACTGCATGACGCCCACGACTGGGACGCATGATGTCTTGCGCCAGGTGGTGGGTCAAAGCGGCAAAGTGCCCATGAAAATGTCGTTGGCGATTCGTTTTGACTACGGATCGATCATCCCGTGGGTGCGCAAAACCGATGACGGTATCGTTGCCATCGCTGGTCCCGATACGCTTCGCTTGCGTACCCCTGTCGAACTTTGCGGCGAAAATTTTCATACCACGTCCAAGTTCACGGTTTCTGCCGGAGAGAAAATTCCGTTCGAGATTTGTTGGTTTGCCTCGTATAAAGATGAGCCGAAGTTCCTGGACTTCGAAAAAACAATCGCCGACACCGAAAAATTTTGGCTCAACTGGGCGGGGCGTTGTACTTTCGGAGGACCATCGAAACTTGCAGTTACGCGCTCGCTCATCACTTTAAAGGCTTTGACCTACGCCCCCACCGGTGCCATCGTCGCCGCGCCCACCACTTCCCTTCCGGAACTTATTGGTGGCGTTCGCAACTGGGACTACCGCTTTTGCTGGGTGCGTGACGCCACGCTCTCTCTTCATGCGCTGATTATTGCCGGGTATCTAGAGGAAGCTCGCGATTGGCGCGAGTGGATCATCCGCGCGGTGGCCGGCAAGCCCTCCGAATTAAACATCGTTTATGGCTTACGCGGCGAACGCCGTCTTACCGAACTGGAACTTCCGTGGCTTCCGGGTTACGAAAATTCCGCTCCCGTGCGAACCGGCAATGCCGCTTACAATCAGCTTCAACTCGATGTCTACGGCGAAATCATCGACACACTTTACCTGACACAGCAGGCCGGCATTCAGCCCGGCAAAGATATATCTCCCGGAATTGGGCGCGCTCTTCTTGACCATTTGGAAACATCATGGGAAGACCCTGACGATGGAATTTGGGAAGTTCGCGGGCCTCGTAGACATTTCACCCATTCAAAAATGATGGCTTGGGTGGCCGTGGACCGCGCCGTGAAGAGTGCCGAACAGGGTTGGGTGCCCGATCCTCCAATCGAAAACTGGAGAAACCTTCGCAATAGGATTCATGCGAACGTTTGCAGCAACGGTTTCGATACTGAAGTGAATTCCTTCCTGCAGTTTTACGGTTCAAAACATCTCGATGCCAGCTTATTGATGATGGCTATCGTCGGCTTTCTTCCAGCCAACGATCCGCGTATTCGCGGTACTGTTGCTGCCATTGAAAAGCATCTGCTCTCAAAGGATGGTTTCGTTAACCGCTATACCCTGGACCCTGCGGTCGACGGCTTGCCGCACGGCGAGGCCGCCTTTCTTCCCTGCACCTTGTGGTTGGCGGATAATTACGCACTCCAAGGGCGTCTCAAGGAAGCGCGCGAAGTCTTTGAACGCGTATTGGCCATTCGCAACGATCTCGGCTTGCTTTCCGAAGAATATGATCCCGTCGACAAGCGGCTGCTTGGCAATTTTCCACAGGCGTTCTCGCATTTTGGCATGGTTAACACCGCTTACAACCTCGAAGGGGACACGCGGCCAAGCGCTTCCGGCACCTCCCCAGGCACAAAATTAAAATAACACTCGGGGCTTTCGCTCCTAGCTGCTTCGTCGGCCGTACACATCGCATTCATCGAGATAACCGCGTTGTTTGAAGTTCGCGATGGCCGAGCGCATTTTGATTCTTGCAGTTTTGTAACTTGTGCTCCAACGTATTCCGCGATTCAATTGTCAGTCGCACGATTGCTGCGTGCCGTTTCCATCCATCACGGTTCGCTGGAGGCCGCTTGTCCGCTGGAATAAGAATTGTGTTTCTGCTTCTGTGTTCCATTCTTTCCGTAGGGCTCGCTGCGAACCAAGAGCAAGAGCGCACGCGGCTCCCGACCAGCAAAGCGGTGATCAAGCCGACTCCCGGCGCGCCGCAACGTACCAACGGCTTCCCGGAAACAATTGCGTTGAGTCCCGACGGGCGGTACGCCGCGCTGCTCAACAATGGCTTCGGCACCATCGAGTCCGGCATGAAGCAGTCCATTGCCATTCTCGACCTGCAGACAAATCAAGTGGCGGATTTTCCGGAAGACCGCCTTGGCGAAGAAGCGCACCAAAGTTATTTCCTTGGCCTGGCTTTTAGTTCCGATAGCACGCATGTCTACGCTTCCGTCGGCTCCATCAGCGATCCTACCGGCGAACATGCCGGGAGTACTGGCAATGGCATTGCCGTGTATCGCTTCGAGCAGGGCAAACTTGCTCCCGATCGTTTTCTAAAAATATCCTTGCAGCCTGTGCCGACGGGGACGCATGTCGCTCGCGGCTTGGGCAAACTTCCAGCGTCGCGCGCAATCCCGTATCCGGCGGGACTCGCGGTTATTTCCGGGACAGCGGATCAAAAAGACCAGCTGCTGGTCGCCAACAATTTATCGGACAACGTGGTCCTGCTCGATTCGGAATCCGGAAAAGAGTTGGCGCAATTCGATCTGAGCACCCATCGCTTCATGCCTTCCTCTTTCCCCTACACGGTTGTGGCCACTCGCGATGGCCATCGCGCGTGGTGTAGTTTGTGGAACGCTTCGCAAGTTGCCGAGCTTGATCTGGTGCGCAAAACTGTTGTTCGGCGCATCCCATTGCTGGTCCCAAAAAGTTCTGTCGCTCCCGGGTCGCATCCTACCGCGATGCTTCTTTCGCCTGATGAAAAATTCTTGTACGTAGCCTTGGCAAATGCCGATTCCGTTGCCGCTATCGACCCGCACACAGGCAAAGTTCAAGCATTCTTCTCGACACATCTTCCAAAACAGGAATTCTCTGGCAATGAAACAGACGGTCTGGCGCAGAGTAAAGACGGAAAGCGGCTGTTCGCGGCCAGCGCAGCAACGGATTCCGTCGCGGTGTTCGACACCGCAACATTGGCTGACGGTCGACCGCACACAGGCGAGCAACTTCCAGCCATGGGCTTTATTCCTACTGAATGGTACACGCTCGCCGTCGCCGTCGCGGACAATGACTTGCTTATTGCCACAGGCAAAGGTTTGGGCACTGGTCCAAACGCGATCGATATATCCAAAGTACCTTCCAAACGAAGAAGACGGCATCCCTACATCCCGACTTTGCTGCACGGCTCGGTCGCTCGCATCAATCTGGAAGAAATCGAAAAAAAACTGCCGGAATTCACCCGTGCCGCACAAGAGCAAATGCAACTCCTGGCCGATCCCACAGCTTTGCCGTTTCACGACGGCGCGAATCCCATTCATCACGTAATTTACATCATCAAAGAAAATCGCACCTACGACCAGATTTTCGGTGACCTCAAAGTAGGAAACGGCGATCCGTCGCTCACTCTTTACGGCGCAGATATCACTCCCAATGAGCACAAGTTGGCGTTGCAGTTTGGGGTGCTCGACAACTTTTACGATTCCGGCGAAGTTTCCGGCGACGGCCACATGTGGTCCAACGCGGCGATTGCCGGTGACTACAACGAGAAAACCTGGCAGATCACCTATCGCAGCCGCGAGCGCACATACGATTACGAGGGCATGGTTGCCGATGAATATCCACTTGAGCACGACGAACCGGACGTCAACGAGCCGGGGACGGGATACTTGTGGGGCAATGTGGCGCGCCACGGATTGACCTACCGTCATTACGGCGAATTTGTGGCCAGCGAATGGTGCGCGGATAAATTGACCGCGGACGCCTCGCCGACGGAGGGCATGCCATCCCCCGCAGGTGGTCCCTGCGCGCGCAAAGTTATAAAAAAGGGAGAACCACTGCCTGCTGGCGCCGGCGAAGCGAACGGAACGCCTAGTCCTTATCCATGGGCCATCCCGGTGCTGCGTCGCGACGTCGCTACTAAACCGGAATTGCGTGGTCATTTCGATCCGCGTTTTGCGGATTTCAAAATTGATTATCCCGACCAGCTGCGTGTTGATGAATTCTTGCGCGAATTCGATGGCTTTGTGCGCGCGCTAAAAGCGAACACCAAGGAGCAGGAATTGCCGAGCTATGTGCTGTTGCGTTTGCCGAACGATCACACCGGTGGCACGCGGCCTGGTTTCGCAACTCCATCCGCTTCGGTGGCGGACAACGATCTTGCGGTGGGCCGCGTCGTCGATGCGGTGTCGCACAGTCCTTACTGGGATGATACGGCAATTTTTATTGTGGAGGATGATGCGCAGGACGGCGCGGATCACGTGGATGCGCATCGCAGCATCGCGCTGGTGATCAGCAAATACGCCCTCGGCTCGGCTGAGCATCCCTATGTGGAGCATGGTTTCTTCACCACCGTAAGCATGGTTCGCACCATGGAGGCGCTGTTGGGCCTGCCGCCGATGAATCATAATGATGCGTACGCTCCGATCATGTCGGCGCTGTTTTCAGGCACGGGCGCGCAAGAGCCGTTTGAAGCGGATTCCAGCAACCTACGCAACGGATTAATCTTCAAGAGCAATGCCCCGACTGCGGCGGGCGCGAAAGCATCTGCCGCGATGAACTGGCGCCATGCGGACGAGGCGAATAACGAAGTGTTAAATTCCATCCTTTGGCGCGACCGGAAGGGCGACATACCGATGCCGCCATCGCAGCACACAGTATTTCCGGTTGCTTCCGGGCGCCGATAAACGCACATACGCGGAAGCACAGGGCCAGCGCCAGCTCGCTTTGTGATTGTTGCGCCGACACTCCAAATCTTTGGAGAGGTACCCCACCCCCGGTATTTTTGCCAAAAGAGTCCAGAAACGTGGTGAAAAACAAAGGAACGGCGCTGCGAAAAGTGCGCAAGAGTCCACAACATGCTGAAAAAACACGACTTGAGCGTGAAACAGAGCTTGAGTGCGCCGCAAGGAAGCATGCAGCAGCAGAAGATACGGTTCGAGACGTTCTGGGTACGGTGGCAGGTGGAATTAAGCGGAGGACGGAAGAACTTGCGGTCGCCGCGCCACCGAGCGCGGCCTGACACTCATCCCTGATTCAAGATGTTTTGCACTTATCGCATCCTGAAAAACAAATCATCAGCACGGTGGTGGACCTGCAATATTTCCCTTGCCCTAGAAACGGATGTTGTAGTAGCATCACCGAGCACAGTAGGAGATATGAGCAAAACACGGCTTTCTAAATCAGAAGCACGAATTCTGCAACAGTACTGGAAACTGGGAACCTGCTCGGTGCGCGAGATTCTCGACAGTTTGCCTGAGGAAGAGCGCGTTGCTTACACAACGGTGCAGACGCTGGTCTATAGGCTGGAACAGAAAGGCGCTCTGCGGAAGGTAAAGAAAATTGGTAACGCGCAATTGTTCGAACCGTCTATCAATCAGAGCGAGTTTCGAAGTGGGCTGGTTAGAGACCTTCTGGATCTGTTTGACGGGTCCCCTCGCTTGCTGGTGTCTAACCTTCTCGAGGCCGGCGCGATCACGCTAAAAGATTTAAAGGCACTGCAAAACGCTGCACCGAGCAGCAAGAGCAGCCGCGGCCGTGGAGAGAAAAAAGATGCTTGAGCACATCACACAGGGGCTTTATTACTTTGAAGTTCACCTGCTGTTTGCCTCGATCGTCGGACTCGTTGCCTTGGTTCTTACATCGATCCGCGGCGGCAGTGCTACCACCAAGTATTGGATTTGGGTAGCCGCGATGCTCAATTTCCTTTTGCCGGTGGGCGCGGTTCTGGACAAGCTCCTGGCGTCCTATCTCGGGTGGGCTACGCCGCTAGGCGGCATCGGCGACCTGGCAAAGAGCGTCATTCATAGCCCAAGTGCTGGGGTGTTCGGGATGGTGTGGGTGCTTGGCGCGATTTTGATGTTTGCGAGGTTGTGTTTTCGGATATGGGCGGTGCGTCGCGAGGATCAAGCCGCTAACAGTCAAAGCGCTCTTGAGCCGGGAAGAAATTTTATTGCTGGTGGTGTGCCGGTAAGGTTCGCTGAGAGCCGGCATGCTCCGGCAGTACATGGGTTTCTGCGCCCGCACATCTCGTTACCCAAGGGAATTGAGCGGTTGCTGAGCAAGCATGAACTCAACGCGGTGCTGATCCACGAGCTGACACACGCGAGACGGCGGGACAATTTAATACGCCTGATCCACGAAATTGGGCTATGCGCGTTGTGGTTTCATCCGCTGGTGTGGATCAGCGGCTCTCGGCTGGCGTTGTATCGAGAGCTGTCGTGTGACGAATCGGTGATTAAGAGCGCCCGTGGTAGCGATCTCGTTTCCGCACTCGCAAAACTTGCCGAGCCAGAAGAGGCGTTTTTGCTGCAGGCGTCGGCGTCGTCATTCTTAATGGCTCGGTTGCCGCGGTTGACGGCTGTCCAGCCTCAACCGAGGTCTCGCACAGCGAGCACGGTGTTGGTCGTGCTATTCGGGGCGGTGCTGCTGACGTGCGTTGTCGGAACGGTAGCGCATACAGCGTGTTGTTTCGTCACTAAGATCAAGGTCTAACGGGAAGAAACCCAACGGAGCAATCCCAGTCAAGCGGAGAGGTGTGTTATGAAACGACGACGAACCGTCCTGCTATTGGCCGTTTCGCTCTTGAGCGTGTTCGCAGTACGCTGGGCCGCAAGAAACACAGTAACTGCAAATACTCACAAGATAACGACATCATCACAGTCATCGTCCGTAAAAGTGGTTGATCTAAAGGCGCCCGACGGCATGATCTTGAAGGCCAGTTATTTTGCCGCGGCCAAGCCGGGCCCTGGTGTGCTGTTGCTGCACCAGATCAACCGGACACGCAAGTCGTGGGATGATCTGGCCGGGCAATTGGCGGCGGCCGGAATCAACACCCTTACCCTCGACATGCGCGGATTTGGCGAAAGCGGCTCGCCTTACACCAAGCTGACGGACGCGGAGAGGGCACAGGTACGTAAGATGTGGCCGGGCGACGTCGACACAGCATGGCAATACTTGGTTTCGCAGCCAGGCGTCAAGAGCGATGTCATCGGCGTGGGAGGAGCGGGGTGGTTCGGCGTCCTTCATTCCGTCGAAGTAGCGCGTCAACACGCTGCGGAGGCGAAGTCGCTGGCATTGCTTTCCGGAGAGACCCTCCAAGACGGCCTGCAATTCCTGCGGCAGGCGTCACAACTGCCCGGACTGTTCGTAGTGGCCGACGACGACGAATACCCTCCCACGGTAGAGGCGATGGAATTGCTCTACATCACCGCCTCCAACCCGGGCAAGAAGTTCGTACACTACTCTGCGGCGCAAGATGCGCCTTGGATATGGTATGAAACCTCCGACGTCAGCAAAGTTCCCGCCAACGGCGGCCATGGAACTGACCTGTTCACAGCCCATCCGGAACTGCCCGGCATCATCGTGGATTGGTTTTTGACCACGCTGATCAAGACACCGGGTCACTCGCCAGCCGACACCGTGGCATCTGCCGCGATCATCGATCAAATCCGGACGCCCGGCGGAGTCGCGAAGGCCAGGCAGCGGCTGCTGGCGGCCCACCAGAAAGATCCCAAAGCGGAGTTGTGGCCGGAAGTTACCCTCGACATCATTGGCAATGATCATTTGCGCGCAGGCGAAACCAAACCAGCGATCGAGATCTTCAAGCTTAACCGGCTCGCTTACCCGGATTCGGCCGACGCGCATGCCAACCTCGCGAAAGCTTATTTGGCGGACGGGCAGAAGGATCTGGCCCGGCAGTATGCCGAGAAGGCACTGGCCATGTTGGATTCCCATGCGGCGCCAGCATCTTCGTGGTCCGATACCGAGCAACGGCGCGGTGAGATTCGTAACGACTTGCAGGATGTACTCAAGAAGTTGGGCTCGGACCGTTGACCAGGGCGTGATTTCGGTTACGCATTCGGACATTTGAAGATTCAAGACTTATTCTTGCGTTTAAACAATGGAGGAGTGTCCTTCTGATGAAGGTACGAGTCTTTTTGTCGTTGGTGGCATCGTTTTTCGCTCTGGTATCGAGCGCGCAGCTGGCCGCACAGTCGCCCGTGCTCGTGACTCTAGTAAAGGCTGACCGACTGCTTGATCCCCGCACTGGAAATGTTCTTTCCCCCGCTGCTGCGCTGGTTGAAAACACCAAGATCAAGGAAGTTGGTGCGCCCTTGCGATTGCAAGCGGATGCGCCGGCCGGCGTAAAAATTATCGACTTGGGCACCGCGACTTTGCTGCCAGGGTTGATTGACTCGCACACGCACCTGCTTCTCGACGTAACTGTGCCGGCAGAAGCTGAGATCACGCGGCGGTACAACGGCGAGTTCATGCCAGGCCTATTGCTGGCGATTGCCGAGTCGCCGAGTAAACGCGTGTTGCTGGGCGCGCCACTGGCGCGCGAAGACCTGGAGAGTGGTTTCACTACAGTACGCAATCTCGGTCACTCCGGCATTGACGGCGATACCGCGCTGCGGGATGCAATCAACGCGGGGCGTATTCCCGGTCCCAGAATTCTCGCCTCCGGGCGTAAGCTGACGTCGCCCGCTGCGTACATTCAGAGTCTCAATTCCGCGGTTGGCGAGCCGATCCTGCAACAGGAATTTCTGCGCATAAGCGGTCCTGATCAAGCGCGCCGGGCCGTCCGCGCGAATACCTTCTACAATGTGGATGTCATCAAGGTTACGCTCGAGGACGATTTTACGCAGGCGGAAACGTCGGCAATCGTCGATGAGGCTCACCGCCAGCATCTGCGCGTTGCCGTGCACGCTACGACCGCAAGTAACATCCAAACGGCCATTGATGCAGGCGCAGACTCCAGCGAGCATGGCAACGGTGTGACCGACGAACAACTCAAGACCATGCATGACAAAGGGATTTTTCTCGACCTAACGCCAACCTTTTACGACGGTTTTTGGTCGAAAATTCACGAGACGATCACTGTGTCTCCGGCTTTGCAATTCGCAAATGCCGTCAACGACGAACGTAACCGCAAGAGGTCCGCGGCTCGCGTTCAGCGAGTATTGAAGTCGGGAGTGAAGTTCGCCGCCGGATCAGACATGTGCTGGTTCTATCCGGGAAAAACGCGCGGCCAAGCCACAGCAACGATGTTTCCCACCTTGTATAAATCCGGAATGCCGGCGCTCGACATCATTCGCGCGGTGACGACGAACGCTGCCGAAATGCTGGGGTGGCAGGACCGCGTGGGCGCGATTGAGCCCGGGAAATTTGCTGATCTCGTTGCTGTAGCTGGCGATCCGATCGCGGATATTAACCAGTTGGAGCGAGTTCAATTTGTAATGAAGGACGGGCAAGTGGTGAGGAATGATATTGCTTCGCATTGACCCACGCTAATACACCCGAGCCCAGTACATCAGTGCGCGGAGCACGCGCGCCGCCCTCCTGCGGCAGTTACTCCTACGCATGCGGGGGCTCTATCCGATACAATTGGAAACTAGATGTCGGCGGGACGAAACAATTGGGCGAGCGGGTGAGCGGCGATGGTGATGTTTAGCGATAAGGTGAGTGTACCTTCTCATGTGCTGGTGCGTTTCCTGGATAAGGAAGCGGTGCTGTTAAATATCGAGACGGAAAGATATTTTGGTTTGGACGAAACCGGTGCGCGGATGTGGCAATTAGCGACCACGGCGGCAAGCATTGACGCGGCGTACCAGGCGCTGCTGAATGAGTACGACGTCGACGCTCAGACGCTTCGCGAGCACTTGAGCGAACTGCTCGAAAAATTGGCCGGCAATGGGTTGTTGATCATGACTTCTTCCGATGTGGGAACTGCTTCGACGATTTAGGGCGTTGGAACCAAACGCGCGCGGGCTTTTCCTGTGTGCTGGCGCAGCACTACCCCTAATTTCTCTTAGTCTACGACTTCGCGGTTTTCGTTCTACTCAAGCAAGCCTGCAAAGGTGTATGGCCAACGCGGCGTCCAGCCGCTACGATCCATCGGATTGCGCGACAGCGGCACGCACAATGTTGACCGCTCGTATGGTGAGATCGGCGGCCTATCTCAGCCCTGGAACGCCGACGTGCCTAGAAAAATCTTTAGTGCTGTGGTGGCTATTGGGGAGGCGAGGAATTGCTTCGAGCTTGCGTCTTGGGACGCGCAAAACGGGAGGCAAATTCGAAGCCCACGCATGGGTAGAATGCGAAGGCGTTCCGCTAAATGAACCAGAAGAATTGCATAAACACTACGCGGCGTTTGACGAAGCGTTTCCGCTGCTCGATACAAAAAAATAGCGGCAAGAGCCGTGGCGCTTGCCGCTAATGGGGAGGTGCTTAGGTCGGGTTAATTGGGCGTAACGGCAAGTCTGGGCCTGAAACCAAGTTCCACGAGACCCGCAGCCAAGAGGCCAATAACCAAAAGAACGGTGACCGATGGCTCCGGAGTAGAGATGGCGGAGGGCGTCCCAGGCGTAGAAATCATGGACGTTGTTCCGGAGATTGGATCCATAAGCGCGACGCCGGTATCGCCAAGACCAAGCATGGTGGGAGATGATTCAGGTCCAGAATAAAGTTGAGGCCCTACGACGCTTATATCCTGACAGCTAGCGTCACCGCAGGAGAATGCCCCAAAACCACCGCCGCCGCCGGTAACTGGGTCGCCATTGAAAAACACCAGGAAATCGCTAGATGGGGCCCCATTGATGATCAGATTGATCGGCGTCACTTCAAAGTCAAAGCCTAGAGTAAAAACCGTGGGAACCGGGTTCACCGGCAATTCAAAGGACGTTCCTCCGGTAAATGAATAGCTTATTAAAGTATCAGCGGATGCTACACCTGCGGTAAGTAAGAAGAGAGCAGATAAAAATAGGACTACACGGAATTGATGCACTTGACACCTCCCGGTGTAGAACAGAGCAATTAATGGGCCGTGATTATAGAATTCTAATCCTATAACAGATTGATAACACATAAGTTGATAGGGCAAAATTTCGCAATCTCTCCGAAATGGAAGACTTTTTCACATTTCGGGGTAACATTATCTCTCCAAAGGGATTTTAGACGCGTGAGCGATCAGGTCGGCCCAAGTTCCGTTGTGGTCGACAATTGTCACAGAGGGGTACTTTGAGTGGCATAGTCGGCATCTTGCATATCGATGGATCTCCGGTCCAAGTCGAGCTATTGCGTACTATGACCGACTTTCTGGCCTATCGAGGTCCAGACCGTCGGGACACGTGGTTGGGTAGTCAGATCGGCCTGGGCCACACCCTTCTGCGGACGCTTGAAGAACCAATCAACGATCGCCAGCCCATGCAGATGGGATCACTGTGGATAACGGCAGATGTACATCTAGATTCTACATGTGACCTAACCAAGAAGCTCGAAAATGCAGGCCGAGAGGTACATGCACCTGCCTCGCACGCAAGTTTGGTTCTGCACGCTTATGCCGCGTGGGGACCGAGGTGCGTTGAGCACTTGCGAGGGGATTTTTCGTTTGGCATATGGGACAGGGACGCAAGAACCCTATTTTGCGCCCGAGACCACTTCGGTATCAAACCCTTCTATTACGCAAAACTTGGGAGCGTTTTTATTTTCAGTAATACACTCAACTGCGTCAGGCAGCATCCCCGAGTAACGCAGCAATTGAACGAGTCCGCTATTGGAGATTTTCTACTACTTGGGTTGAATTACAACAAAGCTACCACAACATTCCAGGATATATCGCGCTTGCCCCCCGCCCATACGCTGCTGGTTTCGAGCGATAAGTTAGAAATCAGGCATTATTGGTACCCGCCGACGCAACAGCGAATTCGTTATGCCCGAAATGAGGATTACGTCGAAAGGTTCACTGAGCTACTCAAGACCGCAGTAGCTGATCGCTTGGGTGCCGATCGCGTAGGAATTTGCTTGAGCGGTGGACTGGATTCAGGTTCTGTAGTCACAATAACCCAGGAAATTTCCAGAAATCAGGGCGGAACCCCCAAAGTAATGAGCTACACAGCGGGATACGATTCGTTGATCCCGGATGACGAGCATTTATATGCTCGCGAGTTAACCGATCATCTAGGTATCTCGAACCATTACCTGGGGCTCGATAAAATCCAATTGTTTGAAAAGTGGGAGGCGTCGGAATACCGGCTTCCGGAACCGGTGGAAAATCCAATGTCCGCCGGACTACTTGAATATTTTAAGATAATTTCGTTGGACTGCCGCGTGGCTTTGTCTGGCGAAGGTGCCGACAATTTAATGTATTTTCAAATGTGGCCGTACATTAAAGACCTGGTACGGAACCAGCAATGGAGCCGGTTGGCTGCGGACACCGCGTGGTTTCTGTGGATTCGACCATTTCCCTGGCTAGGTATTAGCAGCCGAATTCAGTCGTTTGTCGGAAAAGTTAAAGGACAAACTGGATTTCCGGCGTGGATCGCTCCGGAATTTGTAAAACGTGAGGGGCTCGCAGAACGCTGGAAAGAATGCACTGGCTCCGGACTTCCCCAAGAACAACACTCAAGACGCACTCGGGCGCACGCATCAATGTTACTTCCTCAGTGGACTAATTTGTTTGAATCACACGATCCGGGAGTAACGCATTGCACTGTAGAGGTGCGCTACCCTTTTCTGGATTTGCGAATCGTCGAGTATCTTTTGGCAATTCCTGCCTTCCCGTGGACCTACAAAAAGAAATTGTTAAGGGAGGCGATGAAAACCAAAATGGCGGAGCGGCTGCGGTTACGGCCGAAGACGCCGCTATCGGCGGATCCAATTGCTGCAAAAATCCGGGATCGCGGGAGGGAATGGATAAAAAACAAACCTCTTTCGGAGCGAGTGCTTAAGTTCGTTGTACCATCAATGTTAGACGGCTTTTGTGTTACGATTGACGTGGAACAGTTTCGACCATATTGTTTAGATCTGTGGTTGCAGAGCTTGTGATGACGAACTTCGATGCGGAGATGATTCGGCGATGGCTGAAACGGACTATAACAAGCGAGAAAAGCCCTACTCAAAACCGAAGTTAACCATCTATGGTAATGTGCAAGAATTGACCAAGGCTGTGGCTAAGGGCGGCATGAATGATCATGGTTTAGTTACTGGTCGTAAACATACCTCAGCTTAATGGCGTCCCATACCAATCCAAACATCTGACATTAGCGATCAATAAAGGCGCTTGATTTCTAGAGAACCCATCGACAACAAACCGATTCGCACCGGTAGTCCTGACTTCCGATATGAAGCCTACGGCTTGGTTTTACAATCAAATCTACCAATAAAGGGATTGGTGCGGGCAAGCTCATCAAACACATCCCCTGATATAAAAATAAACCTTGGATTAATACCCGCAGTCGATCCGGCGAATTGTAACCGCAAATTACGATACGCAAGTCCCTATGTTAGTGACACCGGAGAGCCTGCTTTGCAAGTCTGGACACGAGGCGAAGCCGAATTTCTGCAGATACAGTTCAGCGACGGGGTTGAATTTTGGCTGGACTGTAATGTCAGCACCCTTTGGGGCCGGTGGCCCGAAAGCGTAACATTGGAGGATGCCCTGGGGTATCTGGTTGGCCCGGTATTTGGATTGGTGCTGCGTCTTCGCGGGGTGATTTGTCTCCACGCGAGTGCGGTGAACATTAATGATCGCAGCGTGATTTTTGTGGGTTCCGAAGGCGCCGGAAAATCGACGATGGCGGCTGCATTCGCGCGACAAGGTTTTTTCGTACTGTCAGACGATATCGTAGCTTTGTCTGAGTACGGACATGAATTTCGGGCGCTGCCGGCTTATCCCCGCGTAAACCTCTGGCCCGATTCAGTTGAGATACTTTACGGTTCGCGAGAAGCCCTTCCGCGTATCACGGCTGGCTGGGAGAAACGTTGCCTAGTTCTTGGAGAAAATGCTGGGGCGAGATTCGAACAACGAGCACTCCGACTTGGAGCTATCTACATTCTTGGGGATGGCATGCCCGAAGGTAAAGAATGCGTGGAACAAATTGCGCAGAAAGAAGCGTTAATGCTGCTGGTGGCAAATACTTATGCCACGAACTTTCTGGATGCCGAACAGAGAGCAGTGGAATTCGCAGTCTTGAGCCACCTCGTTGCCACTGTCCCAGTAAGAATGATCAATTCACTGAAAGACGTCGCAGTTGTCGAACAACTGTGCGAAATAATCCGCCGGGATTTTGCAACCGTCGATTCGCCGGCCAGTCGCCCCCATCAGTGATATGTACAGTCTGGACGACTTCGGCGCCATGATCAGCGATTCCGCGAGATTCAAGGCATATGCTGAGGCGATTTCGCGCTGCGTACGTCCCGGAAACGTGGTGCTAGAGATCGGTTGTGGCCCGGCGGTATTTTCGTTGCTGGCATGCCATGCGGGGGCCAAGCGCGTTTACGCAATCGAGACGGAAGATATCATCGATGTCGCGCGGCAAGTCGCTGTGGTAAATAAATTTGCCGACCGTATCCATTTTTTCCAAGGCGACTCGCGGCGGACGGAACTACCCGAGCGTGTAAATGTAATCGTTTCGGACATACGTGGGGCGTTGCCATTATTCGGCGGTGCTGTCACGTCTTTGAGAGACGCAAAACAGAGATTTCTGGCGGCTCGCGGAGTGATGATTCCGTGCCGTGACGTGCTAAAGGCCGCTATCATCCAAGCAGACCGAATTTATTCCGGTATAGTATCACCGTGGAAAACGTCGGCGAAAGACGTGGAGCTTTCCATCCCACTCGGATTGGTCCTCAACTCTTTTCATGCTGTTAACGTCAAACCAGACCAATTGATGACTGAACCGGAAGAGTTGTGTTCGCTTGACTACATGCGCAACCCTTCCGTCAACGCCTCGGCCAGTTTGAAGTTTCGGATTAACCGAACTGGAACAGCCCACGGTATCTGTGTGTGGTTTGACACCCAACTTCACGACGATGTTGGATTTTCTTCTGCTCCGGGGTCTCCTGTGAGACTTTATCAACAACTCTTTTTGCCGTGGCTTGAACCGGTGGTGATTGAGGAAGGCCAAGAAATTTTGGTGACGATACATGCAAACCTGGTGGGCAAAGAATATCTTTGGAGATGGGAAACGGAGATTACTGGCGAGAACGGTGGCAAGAAGGTGCATTTCCGGCAATCAACTTTTGAAGGCGCGAATGTCTCGTCCCGGACGCTGCGAAGGCACGCCGTCGACCATGTCCCGGTGCTGACTGCGGAAGGAGAGGCGGAGCGCTTTTTGCTGGGAGCGATGGATGGAAAGGCTTCGCTGGAGGAAATCGCGAAAAGAGCAGCCAAACAATTTCCTGAAGTTTATTCGTCGGAAGAGCAGGCATTCCAACGTGCGTCGGAACTGGCGCGAGTATTTTCGCGCTAACGTGGGATTTTCTTCGCGGTTCCAAAAAGAGCTGAAGTCGGGACTGTCCAAATTGCGAAATAGACGCCTTCTGTCCCTCCTGTTAGTTTTCATTCTTTATCGTTTGGCGATGCTACCTTGCAGTGGGCCGAGTCTCACGGGGCGGGCTGCGGCACTAGTGTAATTATTCAATTGGAGGCGGGATTCGCGCGGAAAGAGGCAAAGGCCCGAGATGCAATACTTGCGCCCACAGTGCCAGAGCCGTTAGAGAGAAAACGACCGCCGCCGCGCAGCAAACACAGAACTGCACGCAAAAGCGCCTGAACCGAAAAGTGCCACGGCTCCTTTGACAAAGGATGGCCCTCTTCCACGAGGAAATAGATGCGCGCAGATAAAAAAAGACACAATACCGGCCGTGGTTTTTTTTTGGTGCGATAGCGTACAGAAGTTTTTCTCGCTTGGTTTTGTATCTCTCCCACGCCTTTGTGAATCAAAAGTGTCATAACACAGATGCTAACTCTTTCTCCCCAGCCAATAGAGGGAGTCCTGTGGAGGACCAGGGCGGAGTAAGAGACATCGGGGTAGTGAGTATCGATCAGACGCAGCCGTCCATGTGCCGGCTACGTTATCTCACGCGCATCGAGGAGTCGACTTATGTCCGAAATGCAGCAACCGCTTCCAACTATTCCTTCTTCTGCTTTTCGCCTGGACGTGCCGCTGCACAGTTTGCTTCAACAACCACCAGAAAAACATTCACCGGATTATTCGAAGCAGCTACAGACTCTGCCGACTCCTGTTTTTCCGCAACATCCCGAGCTCATGCATGATTTGGACGCGGACGATATTGCCGCCCATAATCACGTTTTAGATACTGGGCAAAGACACTGGCCGGCCTCCCGTATTTTTCAGACCATGCGCGGCTGGATGTTTCCGTATTTCAAATCACGCGTACTTCCGGGAGATTTTCAGCCGATCATCGCGTATCTATTCACGGAGTGGAAATGCAATCTTGATTGCCACTACTGCTGGTCTTACGACAACCGCATCAAGGGCATGACGGAAGACACGGCGCGGCGCGCGATTGACTGGCTTGAGACCACGCCCTGTCGCGTACTCGCTCCCACCGGCGGTGAACCTCTGCTGCGCCCGGACTTTGTGCACAAAGTGATGTACTACGCCGCGAAGAAGGATTTCTGGATTTACCTTGCAACGAATGCCCGATTGCTCCGCCCGGAAGTGACCGATCGACTCGCCGACGCGGGTATCGCCACGATTAATTTTGCGGTCGATACGATCAAAGAGAGGCCGGGGCTGCCAAAGGCTTTCGAACATGTGAGCTCCAACTTCGACTACCTCGTGAAGCGCCAGTATCGCTACGGCTACACCGTTTTCTTCAACACGAATATTTGCCGCACCAACATCGATGACGTCAAACAACTGGTGGAAATCGCCCACGACAACGGCATTTCACTTACGTTTCACATCAACGAAGCGCCCATGATGGAACAGCCGCACTTCAAGCACCTCAGCGAAAACGACACCTACATTCGTCCCGAAGATTTTCCGGTGGTGGATGATTTACTCGATTGGCTGATTGACAAGCAGCGCCAAGGCTACAAGATGGTCGACTCGATTCCACGGCTGCAGAATATGAAAGGATTCATGCGCGGTGTGGGAGAGCATTGGGGATGCCGCGCGGGCCAGAACTGGCTGATCATTCGCACCGACGGAACGCTGGCTCCGTGTTTCCCGATGTACAACGCAAAATATGATTGGGGCGCGGTTGAAAATCAAAAGTTCGATCTCAAACAACTGGCTGAAATGAAAACAAGGGTGCGAACCGCAGTGTTTCTCAACGCTGGGCTATAACGTAGCGTACTGCTACGACGTTTCTCGTGTAATGAAGTGGCTGTGGAAGCAGGCAAGGCATGGCTTTCAAGGCGTGACGGGGAGTTTTGAGTAAGGTCTCGGCGACGGCTTGGCGGGCAGCAGCCTAAGTCTTGCAGTTGCGCGCACCTTCACCATCATCGATCCGCGAAGCAAGCTTCCCGCAACGGAAATGGGAGCGCGCGTTTCAGATCTTTGATTTACTGCTATAAACTTCGGAAACTGCCCAAGCATCCAATTCGACGGCGTCGATTCGCGTGATGGAGGTTTTTCTTGCCCGTAGTACGCGCCTGCAGCCATTGTGGCCAGAACAACCGTGTCCCAGCGAAATACCTGGCCAGCACCGGCCGTTTCGGAAAATGTAAATCGCCGTTGCCACCGCTCTCCGAGCCTTTGGCGGTCGACGAAGTCTTGTTCGATGAAATCATCCAGAATGTATCCGTTCCGGTGCTTGTCGATTTCTGGGCGGACTGGTGCGAACCCTGCCGCATGGCTGCTCCTGAAGTGGCTCGCATCGCGGCGGAAATGGCGAGCAAAGCTGTGGTGCTGAAAGTGGATACCGAGAAGTATCCGTCACTCGCGGCGCGCTTCAATGTTCGGGGCATACCGAACTTTGCGGTTTTCGCGGGCGGGCGCCTGGTGACGCAGCAAACCGGCGTGGTGAATCACGATTAGATGAAACGGTGGCTGCGGAGCGCGGCTGCGGTTTCCGCTTGAAGAACACTTCGATTTGAAATTAGCCCGTAGCGGGGCGCTAACGTAACGGAGTTAGTTCCTCTCCTGCCGCGGAAGCGGGTGTGGTACGCAAAAAGCAGCCCAGCCCCTCCTTTGTTAGGCTTTTCGGGCTTATGTTTCTGAGTTTTAGGGCGCGGAAAAGCATCCGCATTGCCTTCTCAAACGTTTCCGTTGCCTCTGCGCCCTCTATGCTTTTTTTCACAGTAAATGCTCCCAATAAACGTCCGGAGTTTAGAAGATCGAGACCCGCACATCCAGAAGTAGCTGCTGGATAATAAACTTCGCCGTGTGTTGGACTGCTTTGCGCGCTCGACTCAACGGCGCGATGGCTCGACCGGATCAGTTTTCTGCTTGACAGTCTCGCAATGCTCAATGTAGTTTCGTGCCAACAAAATCGAGTTTGTTAAATTATAGTAAGGTTCGCGTCCGACATAATCGGGGAGTGGGTGATGTCAGCGACGAGAGTGGTTACTGTGTTTGTATTTGATTCTTCCTATACTACCCCACTGCGTGAAACAGGCTTGCGTACCAATTCGCGGGCGACGAGGCACTGCCATGCCTTGACGGGAGGAACAGTCACCCGCTGCGGGAAAGCGTAGTAACGCGCCCTAGGTGTTTGCCAGAAATAACGCGGTTACAAATTGTTAGAAGGAAGGTGAGCGATATGAACACGCATAGATCGCGGGCAACGACAAACGTATCGGAATCGCACGAGCGTCTTGGCGGACCACTCCCCTCCTTCTGGGAGGCAGTGTTTCCGTTCCGTTCAACTTCCTGGTTTCTGTGGAAAACCGCGGCGGCGTTTTTGTTGGTCAGCGTTTCCAGTTGGGGTCAAGCCACGACGTCGGTACGAGGCACGATCGTAGATCCCAGCGGTAAACCCGTGGCAGGGGCCGTTGTGGTGCTGGCGAACTCCGAATCCAAGATCGAGCGCACCACAACAACCGAGGAACAGGGCGAATATCAGTTCCTACTTGTGCCTCCGGGCACCTATCGGCTCAGCGTGACCGCACCCGGGTTTCGGCGGTACGAGCAAACGGACTTGCAGTTGTTGGTCAATACCCCAACAACGGCCAACGTGCAGTTGACCATCGGCGGAGCCAGCGAAACGGTCACGGTAAGTTCGGAAGCGCCCGCGCTGAATTTAGTGGACGCCTCCATCGGAAATTCCTTTGGCGAAGTACAAGTGAAAGAGCTTCCGCTCGAAGGTCGCAACGTCCCAGACTTGCTCACCTTGCAAGCCGGGGTGACGTACACAGGAAACCGCATCGGAGACAAAGATCAGGACACTCGCAACGGAGCGGTCAACGGAGCACGAAGCGATCAGAGCAACGTCACTCTTGACGGTGTCGACGTGAATGATCAATCCAACGGTTACGCGTTTACTTCCGTCTTGCCGGTTACCCAGGATTCCGTTGAGGAATTTCGTGTGACCACCACCAACTACGGCGCCGATCAGGGCCAAGGCTCGGGGGCGCAGGTCACCTTGGTGACCAAGAGCGGCACGAATAATTTTCACGGTTCCGCATATGAATACCTGCGGAACACCATCACCAGTGCGAACGACTACCTGGTGAAGCAGTCCGAGCTGAACATCGGCGCTCCGAATAAACCGCTGCAGCTGAACCGCAACATTTTTGGCGCGTCGGTGGGTGGCCCGTTGCATAAGGACCGCTTGTTTTTTTTCACGAATTATGAGGGAACGCGCGAGCGCGAACAGCAGCGCGCGGAACGCGTCATTCCGACGCCCTCGATGTGCCAGGGCCTTTTCCGATATTTGAATGTAAACGGCGGGCTCACGACACTAACTCCCACTGACCTCCAGACGCTGGACCCGCGAGGCATAGGGATTGATCCCGCCATGCTGGATCTAACCAATCACACTGGCTATCTCGATAAGACGTTCTGCACCGGCCGGACCATAACTAACGATTTTGCCGCGGGTGATGGCTTCAATTACGCGGGATTCGTTTTCCGCGCACCCACCAAGCTAGACAACGATGTGTTTATCGCCCGTGCTGATTATCGTCTGACCGCAAACGGTCGGCACCTGCTGTTCTGGCGCGGGGCGCTCCAGGATTTGCGCAACCCGGGCGCTCCGTTTCTGCCGGGCGATGCTCCGGAACAAACTAACGTCGACCACAGCAAAGGGTTTGCTGTCGGCTATACGGCGGTGCTCAACACCAATCTCACCAATTCTTTTCTCTGGGGATTCACGCGACAGAGTTTTGGCGTGATCGGCAATACCAACCAATCGTGGAACACTTTCCTGGGGCTCGATCAGGGGATCGTTTACAGCCACAATTTCCAGGTAGGTTTACACAACCTAAAGGATGACCTGTCGTGGACCAAGAAGACGCATGCCTTCCAGTTTGGGGGTGTGATCGGCTTGGCCCGCGACCCTCGGACGAGTTATCTGCACTCCAATAACCTCGGCCTTGGGACCACCAACTGGACGTCACCCATTGGGTTTTCTTTTACCTCTAGCAGTTTGGATCCCGCGAATACCAACCCGAGCCCGTTTGGGCATCCAGGCATAAACTTGCCGGAACCCTTGTCCTCTACGGCCTATGACCGCCCGCTACTGGCTATGTACGGCATGATCTCCGATGTGGTCGCAAATTATAATCTTGACCGTAACGGCGTTGTCCAGCCCTTGGGCGCTCCCGTGAAGCGCAACTATGGGCTCAACTCCTACGAATTTTACGGGCAGGACACCTGGCGCATCAAACCGAACCTCACTTTGACCTACGGGCTTCGTTGGTCGTTCTTCCCACCACCGTGGGAGACCAACGGCTTGCAGACTTCTCCGACATTCGGCTTGGGAACGCAATTCGCGACTAATGTCAAAAACATGGAACAGGGATTGGGTTACACATCCGAGCCACCGATTTCCTTCACTCTCGGTGGGCCTGTGAACAATGGACCGGGCTTTTACCCCTTTGAAAAAACGGATTGGTCGCCGCGAGTTTCCGTTGCTTATTCGCCGCGTTTTGGCGGCAGCTTGCTCAAAAAGATTTTCGGCGAAAACGACCAGACCGTCATCCGCGCCGGCTTTAGCCGTGTTTACGACCGGGCGGGATTCGCGCTACTGAATAGCTTCGACCAAATCGGTTCGGCAGGGCTGACCACAACTTTGCAAAATGCTTGCTGCACATTCAATCAGACGGGAGCTGAAGACCTGCCGCGGATCACCGGGATTAACACCATTCCTCTCGTCAACAATCCGCCACCTGGGATTCCGGTCGCACAATTCCTGCAACCGCCGCCTGTGGGAGGCTTTCCCCAGACGCCCGCCATCGGCGCTCAGGCCAATCTCTGGGGCACCGATGACACACTCAAAACTCCGCATGCCTATGCTGTTGACTTTTCCATCGGCCGCGAATTGCCCAAGCGATTCTCACTGCAAGTGTCTTATGTAGGCCGCTTCGGCCACGATTTATTGACGCAGCGCGATCTGACTCAACCGCTTGACATCGTGGATCCCAAGACGGGAATTGATTACTACACGGCCGCCGCAGCTCTGTCCAAGTTGGCAAGGACTTTTGCTTTGGCCAACAACGGTGGACAGCCCACGAATTTCTATAGCGCCGTCATCATGCCGACGCAAATTTCCAGCGTTACCGCCGCGATGCTTGGTCCCACTTCGCAATATTGGGTGGACATGCTTCCGCCGCTTCGGCCCGGCGCCTCCCGATATGTGGATTCCTTTACCACGACGCCTACATCCACAACGAACGTGACGAATAGTCTCCTTCAAAGCGTCTTTGATCTCTATTACAACCCGGCGCTTTCCGTGATTGGCGACGAAATCGTAGGACTGGCCGACATCGACGCGTATGGCGGCTTGAACGACAACATCGGCTCGGGCAGCTACTTCTTCAATGGACCCACAGGACTTAACGGAGGCGCCGGCAAATTCCTGAATGACCAGGCTTTCTCCATGTATGGATGGAGTTCCATCGGCAGTTCGAGCTATCACGCTTTACAAGCGACCCTGCGCAAGCAGTTCAGCCATGGAATCCAGTTCGACTTCAACTATACCTTCTCCAAATCCCTGGATATTACCTCGGCGGCATCTCGCGTCGGGTTTTCCGTTTATGGTTATCAAAACATCGGCCTGGTGGGAAGTCGGCTTGCCAATGCCTTTTCTCCGAACCTGGCCCGCGCAGTCTCCGACTATGACCTCACGCATCAGATGAATCTCAACTGGATTGTTGATCTGCCGATCGGTAAAGGCCGGACACTGGCACACGATGCTGGCGGATTTTTGGATGCTGTCGTCGGTGGCTGGCAACTTTCCGGTCTGGCTCGCTGGACCAGCGGTTTTCCCTACAGCGTGGATGGGGGCCAGCGCTGGCCCACGGATTGGTTCCTGACGGCGATTGCCCAGATGACCGCCAAGCCCCAGACAGGAATTTATCATCTGCAAGTTCCCGATCCGGTGACCGGAAGACCGGATTCTTTCGTCAGCCCCTTCGCGAACCCGAGCGCAGCGCAAAATGATTTTACGCTGCCCCTCCCCGGCGGAGTTGGCTCACGGAACGTTTTGCGGGGCGACGGCTTTGCCAGTTGGGACATGAGCCTGGCGAAACGCTGGAAAATGCCCTACCGGGAAACGCATAGTCTCCAATTTCGCTGGGAAGTATTTAACGTGCCCAATCTGACGCGCTTCAACGCTCAGGGCGTAGGAGCATCGCTGCTTACTTCGCTCACGCAGTCGCCGGCGAGCTTCGGCGCCTACACAAGTTTGCTGACCCAGCCGCGCGTCATGCAGTTCGCCCTACGCTACGAATTTTGATGACCGCAATCAGGCCACACAAGAAGCGATCAGATGGACGTGGCTTAGACATCTGAGCTGCCTTCCTCGTATGCCACCTTCAATTTGGCAATATCAAACTTTTTGGGCTCTGAGCAGGAATTCGTAGAGACCCAATAAAAGAGGGGTTTTCTGTCGTAGGGGCAGTTCGGCTAGACTCGGCGGAATGCGCGACAACGAATTCACGAAAATACTGGGATGGCCGGGCTATCGAGTCTACCGGCACGA
>DATNKL010000200.1:0-13862 GCA_035603415.1 Candidatus Acidiferrales bacterium | reverse complement strand
GGCACCGTTAACATTGGACGCATCGTGTGCCCGATGGGAGCTCCAAAAACAATCGGCACGCCCAGCGGCGCGAGTATTCTTTGGCACACATCGCGTACCGTCGGACTGCCTGCCACAGGCGCATCGCACTCTGGAAAATCGCCGAATACAATTCCGCGAACGTTTGCGAATTTTCCCGCTTGTTTCAGATGCATCAAAGCGCGATCCACCTGCCACGGCTTCATTCCACGATCTTCCAGAACAAGAATCGCATCATCGGTTTCCAAATCCCACTGCGTTCCGATGGCCGTTTCCACAAGTGTCAAGCACCCACCGAGCACCCGCCCACGTGCTTCGCCGGGATGCAAAATTTCTCCCTGGAGATCCAGTGCCCAGCCGCTTTCCGTGTCTTGTAACGCGGCCAGCAACGAATTTTTGTGATAGCCCTTAGGCGCGCCTGGGCCGGCGTCCAATCCGGCGGCCAGCATCGGTCCGTAAAATGTGATCCATTGAAATCGCTGCCACAAATAAATCTGCAGAGAAGTCAGATCGCTGAAGCCTAAAATAATTTTCGGACTCGCGGGCGTGGAAATTTGCAGATCATCGAGCAAATAATTCGAACCGTAACCGCCGCGGGCCCCCACAAGCGCGGCGATGTCCTCGCCCTGCAGCGCGCCAACAAGCTTGTCGCGGCGGCTAGTGGTCGTCCCTGCGAAGTAGCCGTCATTCTCGATAGCAGTTCGTTCCGCGACCTGCCATCCCAGACGCCTTAGCTCTGCCACGCCTGCAGCAATTCTGGAAGGCTCGGCTGGCGACGCGGGAGCAAACGGCATGACCACGCTGCGATTCGTTAGCGTGCGAGGCTTACGCACGTTGGCGCGTTCACTTTGCGAAGCTGACTCGCGCTCCATGGGCACTCCAGAACGAACCGTCATGGCTGTTGCTGCCTCTCGACCGGAAGCATCTCAACGGTCGCGCCGGGCCGCGTCAGCGCCACGAATATTTTTTCCTGCTTGCGATGACTGATGTCCGCATCAAACTGAATCAGGTTTTTCTGCCCGGTCATGGACACCTGGAAATTATCCAGCGTAATACCCATGCTCGAGAAACATTGGTGAACTTCAGAAACCAGGTCCACGGTAGGGTCAGTGGAAATGCGAAACAACATGTATCGCGGCTTCAGGCCAATCCAGTTTTCCACGTACAGCAGAAATACCAGCGCGAACAGTACCAACAGGCACGCAAATCCCGACGCTCGAAATAAACCCGCACCGGCGCCCATACCCATCGCGGCTACCACAAAAATTGTGGCTGCGGTGGTCAACCCAGTTACGCCGCCGCGATCGCGCAAAATAACCCCAGCGCCAAGAAAACCAATTCCCTGAACGATGTTGGAAGCTATGCGAGTAGTGCTAGCATCGCCTGTGCTGCGCGCGATTTCTATGGAGAGAATGGTGAAAAAAGCCGCGCCCACAGCCACGCACAAGCCCGTGCGTAACCCGGCTGGGCGACGGTGAAAGGCGCGCTCCGCACCAATCACCGAACCGAGCAGAGCAGCCCACAGCAAGCGCACGATCATGTCGTTGAGAGGAATCATGCTTTTCGCAGGTGTCGCGAAACCCTGGGAAAGTTTACAGTTTATAGGGAGAATTGCGTTAACTTCGCGAAGTGCCGTGCCCTGGCGTGTATCTCGCTGCGTTTTAGCGAACGCAATCTGTCCAACCCGAATTTTTCTACCGCGAAACTGCCTAAGACCGAGCCGTATACCATCGCGCGCCGCAGAGCCGCGTCATTTTTTTGCCCGGCGCCGGCGAGGTAGCCCATAAAACCGCCCGCAAAACTATCCCCGGCTCCGGTCGGATCATGCGGCTCTTCCAGCGGAAACGCCGGAACGCAAAATACTCCCCGCTTGTCGACCATCATGGCCCCGTATTCGCCGCGCTTCACCACCAGCGTGCTCGGACCCATCTTGAAAATGTGCTTGGCCGCGCGCAGCAAATTGTGTTCGCTGGAAAGCTGGCGCGTCTCAAAATCGTTGATCATCAAAATATCCACATGTTTCAACGTCTCCCGCAGCTCCGCATTGGTGCGCTCGATCCAGTAGTTCATGGTGTCCAGCGCCACAACTTTCGGTCTCTTCGTAACTTGCTGCAGGACGTCACGCTGCAGATCGGGAGCAATATTCGCAAGGAAAACGTGCTTGGACTTCCGGTATTTTTCCGGAAGCTTCGGCTTGAAGTCGGCGAACACGTTTAAATCCGTCACCAGCGTGATGCGCTCGTTTAGATTTTCGGAGTAGCGGCCAGACCAGAAAAACGTTTTGCCCGCGGCCCGCTCCAACCCCTCGATATCAATAGTCCGTCCGCGAAATATTTCGGCATCCCTCGAAGTGAAGTCATCACCCACGATAGCAACGAGGTTTACGTGCGTGAAATGACTAGCCGCCACCGCGAAATACGTCGCGGCCCCGCCGAGTGCACGCTCCACTTTTCCGTACGGGCTTTCCAGACAATCGAATGCCACCGAACCGACGACCAGTAGGGACACAGTTTTCTCCTAGATATATTTGGCGAGTATGGCGGCCAAGCGCCTTTTGGTAGCCGGGGGAACCAGCTTCATATCCGTGACCAATGCGTGTTGCAATGCCGCTGCGCATTTGCAGGAGCGCCCTACGGGCAATGCGCGCACCGCTTCACGCAGAACCCGTTGCGCATTTTCGGCATTCTGGTTCAGCGTCGCGATGATTTGCGAAGCGGTCACGGATTCGTGTTCGGGATGCCAGCAATCATAATCGGTAATCATCGCGATAGTGGCGTAACAGAGTTCAGCTTCACGAGCGAGTTTGGCCTCGGTGACGTTGGTCATGCCGATCACGTCTAAGTGCAACTGGCGATGCATGTTGGCTTCCGCAAGCGTGGAAAATTGCGGCCCTTCCATACAAATGTACGTTCCGCGGCGATGCACCTTGACAGCGCAATGCACGCTGGCATCGGCCAGCGCGCCGCCTACCTGCGCGCAAGTAGGATGCGCGAAGGAAACATGGGCCACAAGCCCTTCGCCAAAAAATGTGGATACGCGGTGCCCGGTGCGGTCCACAAATTGGTCAGGCACCAGGAATTCTCCCGGCCGCAATTCTTCCTGCAATGAACCCACCGCACTCACGGAAATAATTCGCTCCACGCCCAGCATCTTCATGGCATAAATGTTGGCGCGATAATTAATTTCGCCGGGTAGAATTCGGTGGCCGCGGCCGTGGCGCGCCAGGAAGGCCACGCGCTTCCCTTCCAGTATTCCCAGCACGATGGCCTCGGAGGGCTCGCCAAATGGAGTTTTAACTTTAATTTCGCGCGGACCGGTCAATCCCGCCATGGAATAAAGCCCACTGCCGCCGATAATGCCGATGCTCGCTTGCGAAGCGGTTCTTGATTGCTTCGCACCAGACGGGTTTTTCCGTTTCGCTACCGCCATGCAGCGTTCTCCCTAAAATTATTTGCTCAAATCGACAGGTTCAAATTCGATTTTGCCATTGCGGTCATGCAAGGTGGCCGTGGGAAAATTCGGGTCGTGCCCAAACGCCACAATCCAACCTTGCTCTACAATTTCCGCGATGCGTTTGCGTTTCGTTTGGAGTGTTTGCAAAGGGTACAGATCGTATCCGGGCATCCACGCGAGCGGCAGGTGATGCCGCGTCGGCAGCATATCCGCGACATAAATCACCGTGCGATTGCCGCCGGATATTTTTACCGCCTGGATATCCGCGTTATGCCCTGGAATGCGGACGACGGAAATCCCGGGAACAATTTCCATATCGCCATCGACGAGCCGCCATTGCCCTGCTTCCGTAACAGGAACAAACCTGTCTGAGAAATAGCTGGCGCGGTCGCGCTCCGTAGGATTCATGGCGTGTTCCAGCTCCGCGTGTTGCACCACGTATTGTGCGTTAGGAAAAGTTGGTACGTCGCGTCCGTCGACCACCCGAGTATTTCCACCGGCGTGATCAAAATGCAGATGCGTGTTGATGACCATATCTACCTTCTCAGTAGCGACGCCAACGCACGCCAGCGAATCCCTCAAAGGATCGCCTTCCGGGATGCCATAAATATTTCGTAGCTTGGGGTCCCACTTGGTTCCGTTGCCGGTCTCCACAAGAATATTTGTGCGCCCCGTTCGCACCAGCAGCGAATTGGCAGCCAATCGAATGCGATTGCGTTCGTCCGCGGGCGCTTTCTTTTCCCACAGCGTCTTCGGGACGACACCGAACATCGCGCCGCCATCCAGATAAAAATTTCCGCCATGCACGGGCAGAACCTCAATCTCACCAAAATGCATCAGGCCTGGCCTCGGACATCCAGGCCGCTGCGTGCAAGAATTTCGCTGACGGCGGTAAACGGATCTTTGCGGCGCTCGGCGACCTCGGATGCCAATTTCTCAAGTTGCGCTTCGCCCGTCGGTCCGCCAACTGCGCGTTCCAGCAAGCGCGACTCCAACAGTTCCAAAACGCGTTTTTTCCAGTGCTCGACATGTTTTTTCTGCCGCTCTGGCCGCGATGCGAAATGCTCACGAAATTTGGCAACCGCTTCGGCAAGCGCGTCGACGCCGCGATTCTCGGATGCCACCGTTCGAACCACCAGCGGATGCCAGCCATGCTGCGGCATCACCAGCGAAAGCATGGCGTTCAATTGCTGCTCCACCCGCTCCGCACCTTCGCGATCGCTCTTGTTCACCACAAAAATATCCGCGATTTCCATCAGGCCGGCCTTCATGTTTTGAATGTCGTCGCCCATCCCCGGCACCACCACGACAATCACGCAGTCAGCCAGCCTCACAATGTCGACTTCGTCCTGACCCACGCCCACCGTTTCGATTATTATTCGGCGCTTGCCCGCGGCATCCAAAAGCAGCGCGACCTCCGATGTGGTACGTGACAAGCCGCCCAAAAATCCGCGCGTGGCCATCGAGCGAATAAATACGCCTGCATCCGCGGCGTGTCCCTGCATGCGAATGCGATCCCCTAAAATCGCCCCACCTGAATAAGGACTTGTCGGATCAACCGCAATCACCCCAACGGCTTCGTCGTGCTTGCGATAGTGTGCAGCCAGCCGGTCTACCAGCGTGCTCTTGCCGGTACCCGGTGCGCCGGTTACTCCAATCAGGTAAGCCTCGCCGGTATGAGGGAACAGCGCGCGAAGCAACGGCTCGGCGTTGGCCTCGTGATTTTCAATCGCGGTGATTGCGCGCGAGAGTGCCCGCACGTCGCCGGCACGCACCTCTTCCGCCCATTTTTCAACTGCCGGAGCCATTTTTTCCTTTGGAGCTGTCCACAAAACGCCGCGAGCCCTCGGTGACTATTTTTTGCCCAGCAGTTGCCGGGCAATCACCAACTTCTGGATTTCACTCGTGCCTTCGCCGATGGTGCACAACTTCACATCACGATAAAATTTTTCCGCCGGGTAATCCTTGATGAATCCGTAGCCCCCGTGAATTTGCACGCACTCGTTAGCCACGCGCACGGCAACCTCGCTGGCAAACAGTTTCGCCATACTGGATTCGCGCGTGAAGCGCACATCTTTTTTGTCCGCAAGCCAGGCCGCCTGATACACCAACAGTCGCGCCGCTTCGACATCCGTAGCCATATCCGCCAGTTTGAACTGGATTGCTTGAAACTCACTGATGGCCTGCCCAAATTGCTTACGCTGCTTGGCGTATTTCGTGGCCGCGTCCAGCGCTCCTTGAGCCATGCCCAGGGCCAGAGCCGCAATCGAAATACGCCCACCGTCGAGAATCGCCAGGCTGCCGGTGAAGCCCTCGCCCGCGGGTCCCAAAAGGTTCTCGTGCGGCACCCGGCAATCAGTAAAAATTACTTCCGAAGTATCGCTGGCGCGCATGCCCAATTTGTTTTCTTTTTTTCCCGGTTTAAACCCAGGCATGCCTTTTTCCAGGATGAAAGCGCTGATGCCATGCGACCCTTTGGACTTATCGGTCTTGGCCATCGCCACGCAAATATCCGCGTAGTGTCCGTTGGTCGTGAAGGTCTTGGCGCCATTCAGCACCCAGAAATTTCCGTCGCGCACCGCGGTGGTTCGCGTCCCGCCAGCGTCGGAACCGGCTTCCGGTTCGGTCAGTGACCAAGCCCCAATTTTTTTACCCTGGGCCAGTGGCACAAGATATTTTTTCTTTTGCGCTTCATTGCCAAATTTAAAAATGTGATTGCTGCACAACGAATTGTGCGCCGCTACGATGATGCCCACCGACCCATCCACGCGAGACAATTCCTCGATGGCGATGGCGTATTCGATGTAGCCCAGGCCTGCCCCGCCAAGTTCCTCGGGAAAAATCACGCCCAGCAAACCCATCTCCGCCAGCTTGGGCATGATCTCCATTGGGAAATGAGAGACTTCATCCCATTCCATGACGTGCGGCGCGATTTCACCCTCGGCAAATTCACGAACGCTGCGGCGCAGCTGTTTTTGTTCTTCTGTTAAGGCGAAATCCACGCGCGCTCCTGCTTACCAGCCCACCGGGTAGTTATTCTTTTTATTTTGTTCATCCAGCCAAATTTTTAGCGGCGCGAAATAATCCACCAGCGCGCTGGCATCCAGTTGCTTCTCGCCGGTCAAAACTTCGAGCGCCTCCGGCCACGGTTTGCTTGCGCCCAGCGAGAGCATGCTATTCAACCGTTCGCCGGCGGCCTTATTGTCATAAATCGAGCAACGATGCAGTGGTCCTGAGTATCCGGCCTCGCGACAAAGCGCGCGCTGAAACTGGAATTGCAAAATACGCGCCAAGAAATAGCGCATGTACGGCACATTTCCGGGTACGTGAAATTTTGCGCCCGGATCGAAATCCGCTTCGGTACGCTGCACCGGCGGAACGATTCCCTGGTATTTGCGACGCAATTCCCACCACGCTTTATTGTATTCCTCGGGCTTCACTTGGCCGGAGAAGACTTCCCATCGCCACTTGTCCACCAGCAACCCAAACGGCAGAAAAGCCACTTTTTCCAGCGCCTGCTGCAACAAATAGTCCACGTCTAGGGAACTGGCCGGCACCGTCTCGATAAGCCCGATTTTCTTCAAGTATTCCGGTGTGACGGACAATGCGATCGTGTCGCCCACCGCTTCGTGGAAACCGTCGTTGGCGCTGTTTTGAAACAATGGCGGCTGGTTTTCATACGCTCGTTGGTAAAAATTGTGTCCAAGCTCGTGATGAATCACCCGAAAATCTTCTTCGGTAATCTGAATGCACATCTTGATGCGCAGGTCTTCCTTGGAATCGACGTCCCAGGCACTGGCGTGGCAAATCACTTCACGATCCCTGGGCTTGGTGAATAACGACCGTTCCCAGAATGTCTGTGGCAGCGGCGCAAATCCCAGAGAAGTAAAAAATCCTTCGCCGTACTTTACCATCCCGCGCGCGTCGGTTTGTCGTTCCTGCAATATTTTCGTGAGGTTGTAACTCTGCGCCGGCTTGGGCGAATCCATCAACGAGTAAACGTTATTCCATTCCTGGCTCCACGGATTGCCCAGTAGCTGCGCCGGAATTGGCCCCTTCGCGGGCACCAGCGCCGCGCCATACTTTTTTGCCAATTGGCCCCGCACGTACGCGTGCAAAGATTCATACAGCGGCCGCAGTTGCTCCCATAGCCGATCCGTTTCTTTCGCGAATTGCTCGGGAGGCACGTCATACATCGATCGCCAAATCCCGCCCACATCCGAATATCCCAACTCGCGCGAACCTTTATTTCCCAATTCCACGAGTCGCGCATAACGCTGCCGCATGGGTGCGCCAATTGCATGCCATCCGATCCATGTGTTTCTTAATTCCTCGGGATCGCGACTGGTTGCCAGAATATGTTCAACCGCTGTGATGTCCAGACACTTGGCATCTTTACCGGTGCCATCAGGGCACCACTTGCCTTTGCCATAATCCCCCGCCAACGAAGTGGAAATTGTCGCCAATTCTTTCTGCTCGGCGGCGTTCGCAGGGGCAGGAAATCCAATGGACAATTTCACCAACAACATTTTTCTCGCCATCTCCGGCGGCAGCTTGAGGGTGTCGAAGCGATGCGCCTTTTTCGCTAACTCGACGGTTAACCTGTTCACTATCTCCCCGGCGTCGCCCGCAATTTGATTAGTGTCATCGGTTATAAAATTTTCCTGCACCCAGGAGGCACGCTGGGCTTTGCTTCCCAAGTCAAAAAGTCGAGCCTCGGCGTCATCAAGAAAGGCTTTGGCTTCTTCAATAGTCGGGGCGCCCCCATCCTGTTTCGTGGTCGCACTTTGTTGCGCCGAGATACTCTGCGTAAAGAGCAGTCCTGCGCACACACATCCAAGCATCAAATACTGGCCGACCGGGGAAATTTTCATGCCTGAGCCTTCCTGGTGTTCGCCGCAACTTGGCGGATAATTGGCAGCGCTCCTTCGATTCCCGCGCGGCTGACGTCGCAATGCGTCACAAACCGCACGGAGTGTAGTGCCGTGTCCTGCGCCCAGACTCCATGCGGATACAACTCTTCACAAAACTCCACCGCAGTCTTCCCTGTTTGCGAACAATCGCAAATCACGATGTTGGTTTGTACTTTCGCCGGATCGATTTTCAATTGCGGAATCTTCGCAAGCCCCTCGGCGAGAAATCGCGCATTCTCATGATCGATATGCAAGCGTGACGGAGAATTTCGCAGCGCCACCAGGCCGGCGGCGGCAATCACTCCAGCTTGGCGCATCCCGCCGCCAAACATTTTGCGGTACACTCGCGCCTTCTGTATGAACGCGCGCGGGCCCACCAAAATGGAACCAACCGGCGCGCCCAATCCCTTCGACAGGCAGAACATCACCGAATCGCATCCGCGAGTCATGCGCGCAACAGAATCGCCCAGCGCCACCGCCGCGTTAAAAACGCGCGCGCCATCCAGATGAACTTTCAAATTAACGGCGTGGGCGTGATTGCAAATATCGTCGACGGTCGCGGTGGGATACAACATGCCGCCGGCCATGTTGTGCGTGTTCTCCAAACAAACCAGCGCGGTTTGCGAATCGTAATAAACATGCGGTCGAATCACCGCTTCGATTAGCGCCCACGAGAGAATGCTGTCTTCGCCGCGCGCGACACGCGGCATGCAACCAGCCACGGCCGACATGGACGCCAGTTCGTACAAATTTACGTGACTGCGCTCTTCGCAGATCACTTCGTCGCCGTGATGCGTCCACGCTTTGATGGCGACGAGGTTACCCATGCAGCCTGTCGGAACAAATAACGCCGCATCTTTACCAAAAAGTTCCGCGGCCTCGCGCTCCAGCAGATTTACGGTCGGATCCTCCGCGTACACATCGTCGCCAACCTCGGCTTCGGCCATGGCGCGGCGCATTTCGATCGTAGGCCGGGTCACCGTGTCACTGCGCAGATCGACAACGTTCAATTGGGGCGCCATGGCCCGCGAATTCATAGCCATAACCGGATCTGTTTCTGTTGTGCTCACAACTCAGCCTCCATTGCGGAAACTAAATTCCAGAGTTCATCTCAGCAGCTCGACAAAAACCTCGTTCGAAACGCTGAGCCGTGAAGGCGCCAGTCGAACCACCGGGCCGTTCCATTCCAACAATCCAGAGGAAGCCAGCGGATCAAAGCGCGCTGCTAATTTTACGGCGTAATCTTTTTCAATTCGCGATACGTCGATGCCATCAAGCTGCCGCAAACCCAAAAACAATTCTTCTTCCAGCGCCGCCTCTGGCGTCAATCGTTCCAGTTGTTCGACCGGCAGCAATCCATTTTGCATCGCATTTACGTAACCCGCCGCGTCATGCGCATTGGCCCACCGTTGCACACCTGAGAACGAGTGCGCGCCCGCGCCAAATCCCAGATAAGCTTCGCGGCGCCAATATTTCAAATTGTGGCGCGATTCCAACCCCGGCTTGGCCCAATTGGATATTTCATAATGGTGATAGCCCGCGGCAGAAAATGCAGTCTGAGCTAGTTCATAAAATTCGGCCATCTGGTCTTCAGTGGGCACTGCGCCGGCGCTATAACGCTTGCCCCCTTTTAAAAGCTCGCTTCCGAGTCGGCTCTTCTCATCCACTTCCAGGACGTAGACAGAAACGTGCTCGGGGGCCAACTCGATGAGGCGACCCACAGATTCGCGCCAGTTATCCGGCGTCTGCAGCGGCAACCCGGCAATTAGGTCGAAGCCAATATTCGCAACGCCCGATTCACGAAGAATGGGAACAGCGCGATAAATATCCGCACGGCGGTGCATTCGTCCGGAAGCGGCCAGCTCGGCGTCAGAAAACGATTGCACTCCGAAACTGACGCGATTGATTCCAGCTCGTACCCACGCGGAGGCTTTCTCGGCGTCGACAGTTTCGGGATCGGCTTCCAGCGTCACTTCCGATAATTCGCACGGAAACGAATCGCGAATGGTATCCAGAAGAGTTTGCAGATGCGCGGAATCAAGCAAACTCGGCGTGCCCCCTCCGATATAAACCGTGTTGACCTTCGCGTCGTCCGCTATCGCGGGAGCAAGCTCGATGCCGGCGGCCAGATACAAATCCCGGTAAGCTTTCATTTCACGGCAAACCGCGCTCACGTACGGAGCGAACCGCGAAGAAGAAACGACTCCAGTATGAAAATTACAGTACGTGCATTTCGTTTGGCAGAAAGGGACCTGCACGTAGATGCCAAGGCTGGTCATTTGCACAAAAACTTTAACACAGCGCCGCATTGCGCGCAGGCGCGGCCAGGCACCGCGTAGGCATTAGTAGGGCCGGAGTCAGAAATTATTCGGGAATAACTTTCACTTGCAGGTGCCGATCCCGCGGCCCGTCGAATTCGCAAAAGAAAATACCCTGCCAGCGGCCCAAATTCAACTTGCCGTCTTCCACAAAAATTGTGTGGCTCGCGCCCACCAGCACGGACTTCATGTGCGAATCAGAATTTCCTTCGGCATGCCGGTAAGGGCCTTCAAACGGAATCAAGCGGTCGAATGCGCCCTCCAGATCGCGGGCCACATCGGGATCCGCACACTCGTTGATCATGATTGCCGCGGTGGTGTGCGGCACGTATACATAGCAAACGCCGCTGGTCACGCGAGACTTCTCAACCGCTTGCTGAACTTGCGCGGTCACGTCAACGAGCTGCGTGCGTCGCGTGGTTTTTAGTTTTAGGGTGTGGAGCGGCACAGGGCACCAAGCTTCGCGATCGACCGGTTAGGAAAGCTGCACGATACAATGACGCCCAAGATTTTTGCTGCCGCACAGTTTTTGCAATTCCGCTAATCCACCGGGACCCCACCGCGCCAGAAATGGCAATAGACAAAGCTCCCTCGATTGCAGGACTTTGTGTGGGTAGAGCAACTGCTCCAGAAAATTCTCGTACACCGCAAGCAGAGTCGCTTTGCCGTCCTGCGCCCGCCCAGTCTTGCGCCGCAGCTTATCGATCTGGTAGTCGATCTTTTTGCGAGCCGTCTCCACCGCTCCCTGCAACGTGGGATCGAGTTTCTTCAGTTGACTGTGTAGCTGATCCAACATTTTCATCACTTGTTTATGATTGCGATCGAAATCCCGGGACAGGTCCTTCGGAACCGACGCGCGCTCCATCCTTCGGCGAACTTCCTGGGAGCCGGCCCAGATATCTTCTACTTTAAGGTTGTAGGCCCGCAGTAATTTGGCGGCCTTGATATCCACCAGCGTGAAATCTGGACGCGATAAGATCACCGGCATGCGCCCCAGCACGTGCTTGTACACCACCTCCGATTGCGCGAAGTAAGCAATTTCTGCCGCTCCGCCAATGTACGCTACGGTAGGCAGCAAATAGTCCTGTACCACCGAGCGTAAAAGTGCGCTGGGGCTAAAATCCTGCGGCGCGTTTTCTACAGCCTTCAACAACTCCGGGGCGGCCCACTGCTTGTCGCCCGCTTGAAATTTGCCATGGCCATTCGTGGCAATCGGTTTTCTCACTCCGTCGCTCTGCGTTTTATCACCGCACTGATTGCCCATGTGAAACAACAGCGTGCTTTTTGCCGTGACTTTTACCTGCGCCGCAAATCCCGCCGCTTCCAGTTCCTTGCCGCGGCGCAACAATTTTTCATTTAACGCGTCGCGGTCTTCGACGGCCTGGCGATAGACGGGAACTGCGATGCGGTGCAGCGCCGAGTCCAACGGATCAAGAAGGATCAGTCCTTGCTGGGAAAATAATCTGGCAAATAATTTGGCGAACGCGCTTCCGTATGTTTCGCCCCGGTTGTAGCTCTCCTTCAAAAGCTGCGCCAAAAGGACGCTGCCCTGTTTGACGAGCAATTCAGCAGCTTCGTGAACTTGTTCGTCGATCTGCGCGCCCAGCAATATTTTCCCGACCGGACGTCCGGCATCCTGCTCGCCAGGCGACGCAAGCTCAAAGCGCTTCAGTTGCCCCTCTTGAAACCAACTCACATGGCGGACTTCGTCAACGTCATGGTCTTCCGTGGCCATCCAGAAGACCGGCACAGCATCAATCCCAGAGCGCGTCACTTCGTTTGCAAGTTGAATCGCGCTCAGCGCTTTGTAAAACGAATACGCGGGACCACTGAAGAGCCCGACCTGCTGGCCGCTGACAATCGCCATGGCTCCTTTTTCCAAGCGGCTGAGATTTTCGAAAACTGCGGGCCCGGCGCCAATTGCGGCATTCTGTGCGCGCAGAATCGCAGCCACGGCGCTGCGGCGTTCCTTGGGAAATTCCACCTTGCGCGCCACCGCGGTAACGGAGGCCATCTTGGGCACATGGGCATAAAACTCCTGCACCTTGGAAAAATTATTCAGATATTCGAGGAAGAGCTTCGACTGGTGGGGCAGCTTGTGGGACGCGAGGGCACGACAGTCCATGAGCCGTTAGATGATACCCGCGCGGAAACGTCTCATCAAAGCGCCGAATTATTGCAGCTCACGCCGAAGCCATAATGGGCTGCTCAATAGTGGCTAAAATTGAGCTAATTCGCGCTTTATGCTCGTCCGTCAGCGGCTGCAGCGGCAACCTCGGATTCCCGCCGCGATAACCGCGCTGATCCATGACGCACTTGACCCCCGCGATGCCAAACTTCGAGACGATCGTATTGGAAGCGCGCAGCAACACCTTTTGCAGCTCGCGAGCTTTTTCCCATTGGCCCTGGCGGAAGAGCTCATAAAGGGTCGCGCATTTCTCCGGAAGCGCGCTTGCTAAGGCTAGAATGGCGCCGCGCGCACCCACCGCGAGGCACGGAAACACCGTGGCGGCAGCGCCTACCAGCACTTGGAATTGCGCCGGCGCGCCCGCGATCATCTCGGAAATACGGTGAACATTTCCAGAGCTGTCCTTTATACCGATAATGTTTTGATGTTCGGCGAGCGCGATAGTCTCAGGCGCCTCGAGCGCCAATCCGGTAAAGATAGGCACGGAATAAAGCATTACCGGGATGGGGGATTCATCGGCGACGCGACGATAATGCGCGATGAGCACCTCCGGTTTGTACGCGGGCTTGTAGTAATAAGGAGTCTTCACCAGCGCGCCGTCGTATCCAAGAGCAGCAGCTCGCTGCGTGCGTTCGATGGTTTCCGCGGTGGATTCCGAACCGCAGCCCGCAAGGAGTTTTTTCCCGGGCGCGGCCGTCTGCTTCACGGCCTCAAGTATGCCGTCCATTTCTTTGGAGCGCAGCAACACGGATTCACCCGTGGAGCCGAGCGCAACGTATCCCGCAAGCGCGGTTTGATTGTAGCGGCCAATGTTGTGCTTCATGCCCTCCAGCGACACCGAACCGTCCGCTGCGAACGGTGTTGTTAGAGCGGGAAAGACTCCTGCGAGATCCAGCATTCAGTTCCCCATTGTCAGCCTAAAGACAGCTTGCAAAAACTTGGCCTGCCAACGTCAGTCCGCAGGAGTCGGGC
>DATNKL010000204.1:0-5819 GCA_035603415.1 Candidatus Acidiferrales bacterium | reverse complement strand
GTTAAGGTCGCCAGCAGGCCGTCGTCTAACTGGTCGGTGGCGACGTCGCGCAAATCGGGAAGCGCCTTCAGCTTCTCTACAAATTTCGGCGTCCAGTAGGCGAGTTCCTTGGGGTCCACATCTTCCAGCGAATACTGAAACTGGGTGCGCGAGACGCGGTCTTCCACCGTCAAATCCTGCACCGGCTGCATAAAAAGGGTGATTCCATCCACTGTGGCAATCGCGGGTTGCAGCCGGCGAATGACTTCGGAGGCGCTCAGCTTTCGCTCTTCAAGAGGTTTCAGATTGATCTGGATGCGCCCGCTGTTCAACGTGGTGTTCGTGCCGTCAATGCCGATGAACGAAGAGAGGCTCTCGACCGCCGGATCCTGCAGGATGACGTCGGCCAGCGCGCGTTGCCGCGCAGTCATGGCGGCGAAGGAAACGTTTTGCGGTGCTTCGGAAACGCCGAGGAGAACGCCGGTGTCTTGCACCGGGAAAAATCCTTTAGGCACGTAGATGTACAGCAGAATGGTGCCGACGAGGGTGCCGATGGTCACCAGCAGCGTGATGGTGCGGAAGCGCAGCACCACTTGCAGCGTGCGCCCATAGAACGCGATGACGTCGTTGAAGAGCTTTTCCGATTTGCGGTAAAACCAGGTCTGCTCGTTTTCCGGCTCGTGCCGCAGCAGCTTCGCGCACATCATCGGCGTCAGGGTCAGGGAAACCACTGCCGAGACAAGAATCGTCACCGCAAGGGTGACTGCAAACTCGCGGAACAACCGCCCCACGATGTCGCCCATGAACAGCAGCGGAATCAGCACCGCAATCAGCGACACCGTAAGCGAAACGATCGTGAACCCGATCTGCTCCGAGCCTTTCAGCGCCGCCTGCAGCGGGGAATCTCCGTTTTCGAGGTACCGGCTGATGTTTTCAATCATCACGATCGCGTCGTCCACCACGAAGCCCGTGGAAATGGTCAACGCCATCAACGAAAGATTGTTCAGCGAATAGCCCAGCAGGTACATCACGCCGAACGTGCCGACGATCGAAAGCGGCACCGCGATACTCGGAATCACAGTGGCACGAACGCTGCGCAGGAAGAGGAAAATCACCATCACGACCAGCGCGATCGTGAGTAGCAATGTGTATTGCACATCGGCAACGGAAGCGCGGATGGTGGTGGTGCGGTCGGTTAGGATTTCGACGTGCACCGAGGCCGGCAGTGCCGCCTGCAATTGCGGCAGGATTTTCTTGACGCGGTCAACAACGCTGATGATGTTCGCGCCGGGCTGGCGTTGAATATTCAAAATCACCGCGGGATGCTTGTTGGCCCACGCAGCCTGCTTTTCGTTTTCGGCGCTGTCAATCGCGGTGGCGACATCGGTCAGGCGAACCGGCGCGCCATTGCGAAACGCCACGATAATCGAGTTGTAGCCTTCGCTTGAAAGCAACTGATCGTTGGCGCCGATGGTGAACGCCTGATGCTGCCCGTCGAAAGTGCCCTTGGCCTGGTCAATGTTGGCGTTGGCCAGCGCGGTCCGCAAATCTTCCAGGCTTAATCCATACGAAGCAAGCGCGGTGGGATTCGCCTGCACGCGCACCGCGGGACGCTGCCCTCCACTGATGCTGACCAGCCCTACACCGGTCAGTTGAGAAATTTTCTGGGCCAGCGTGGTGTCCGCTAGATCTTCAACCTTGGACAGCGCCAGCGAATTGGAAGTCAGCGCCAGGGTAAGAATCGGCGCATCGGCGGGATTGATCTTGCTGTAAATCGGCGGATTCGGCAGCCCACTTGGCAACAGATTTGATGCGCCGTTGATCGCCGCTTGCACTTCCTGTTCGGCAATGTCGATGTTTAAATCCAGGACGAATTGCAGAGTAATGATTGAGCTTCCAAATGAACTCGTGGAGGTCATCTGGTTTAGCCCGGGTATCTGGCCGAACTGCCGCTCCAGCGGCGCGGTGACCGAGGACGCCATCACGTCGGGGCTGGCGCCCGGATAAAACGTTTGCACCTGTATCGTGGGGTAATCCACTTGCGGCAGAGCGGAAACGGGAAGCTGCTGGTAGGCAACGAATCCCACCAAGAGGATGCCGACCATCAGGAGCGTGGTCGCCACCGGCCGTAAAATAAACGGCCGCGAAAGATTCATCGCGAGGCGCCTCTGGAAGGCTGCGCAGGTTGCGCCGTGGGATTAGGTGGCGCTGGGGACGCGGGGTTATCGCCTGCGTTTGGAGTTACAGCGCGACGCGGGGTCCCAAAGTTCGGGCTTACCTGGCTTCCATCTTGCAGCTTGTCCTGGCCATCGATGACCACTGTATCTCCGGGGTTCAAACCGCTGCTCAAACCCGCGTTTTCATTGGTGGACTGCGCGACGGTCACGGTGTGAATTTTGGCTACGTTATTACGGTCCACGGCGTACACGTAAGTGCCCTGTGGGCCGCGTTGGATGGCGGTGACGGGCACCACGGTAAGGTTGCGCTTGGTGTCCACCAGCAAATGCACGTTCACGAATTGATTGGGAAATAAAATATTGTTGTCATTCGAGAAGGTGGCTTTCAGCTTGTAGGTTCCGGTGCTGGTGTCGATCTGATTGTCGATGCTGGCCAGTGTACCGGAAGCGATCTTGGCGGTATCGTCGCGGTCGTAAGCCATCACCGGAAGCTGCCCACCGGCGCGCAACTTCGCGACTACCTGTGGCAATTGGTCTTGCGGCAGACTGAAAACCACAGAGATGGGCTGCAATTGCGTAATTACCAGCAACCCGCCGGCGTCAGACGCGTGCACCATGTTTCCAGCGTCCACCAAACGGAGCCCGATCCTGCCACTGATGGGGGCCGTAATATGGGTGAACGACAATTGTAATCTTGCGCTATCGATCATGGCCTGATCGGTCTTGATGGCCCCGTCAAACTGACCTACCTGCGCTTGCTGCGTATCCATTTGTTGTTTGGGGATTACGCCTTCGGCATACAAAAGTTTGAAACGCTCAAAATTGGCTTCGGCGTCTTTGCGCTGCGCCGTGTCCTTTGCCAACGCGCCCTCCGCCTGCTCCAGAATTACCTGAAAGGGTCGCGGATCAATCTGGGCCAGCAGATCCCCTTGATGCACAAATTGCCCTTCCTTGAAGGCCACGCTGATTAATTGACCATCCACCCGGCTATGCACGGTTACGGTGTTGAAGGCTGTGACAGTGCCTAAGCCCGAGAAGTAAATCGGCACGTCTCCGTGCTGCGCGGTGGCTACCACTACCGGCACAATGGGATTGAAGCCCGGCGTGCCATTTTGACGCTGTCCCCCCGCAGCAACTGGGCCATTGGCACCCGAATTTTCTGCTTCGGTCTTGGAATGCCCACCGCGGTAATACCAGATGCCCACAGCCACCACGCCCAGGACCAAAAGCCAAATCCACCAACGGCTTTTTGCCGGACGGGGAGTCACCTCTTCCTCGGGCTCCTTGATGACGGGTTCGGGCAGGTCCATGGATTTCAGATGGGCCATTCAACTCACTCCTGAAGAACTCAATATCTCAAATTTGGAAAGTATCCTGCGAGAGACTTTCGCGTAACCGCACACTTCAAGGGGGCGATATCGCAGCGTACCGCAAAAGAACGCTCACGACTAGATAAGACGGTTCTTAACCTGAAAAGGTTACTAAAGTATTTAGAACCCTATAGCCCACAAACATCCGTTTTCTCAATTTTGATTATCCCTAATTTCGAGGGTGCAGAATTGAAGCGTTAATCGTAGACTAGCGCGAAACTAAGTCGATAATTTTAGCCGGGACTCACGGATTGCGTCGGAATTAAGCGTTGAAAAGTACGAAATAAATCTAGCCGGAGAGAAAATGCTCAAAGGCCTCATCGTAGGAATTTTGCTCGGAGTTGTGCTCGTCATTGTCGGCGTATACCTGTACTTTTCAACCGGAAGGGCGCCCGTGGCGGTTACCGCCCCACTCATGCCTTTTGAAAGGACCTTCGCACACATGGCCCTGGACGCATATTTAAAGAAACTGCCGCACCCGGAGCCGCAGGCCCCCGAGAATGAAGCGAGTTACATGGCGGGCGCGGAGGTCTACAAACAGAATTGCGCGGTATGTCACGGCTTGCCTGACCAACCCAAAACTAACATCGCGGAAGGCATGTCGCCTGCGCCGCCGCTGCTTTTTAAAGGCAAGGGCGTCACCGATGACGAGGCCTGGGAAAGTTATTGGAAGGTGGAAGGCGGTATCCGCATGACGGGCATGCCCGGATTCAAAGGGAAGCTGACCGAGCCGCAGATCTGGCAGGTGAGCGTGCTGGTGAAAAATGCCGACAAAATTTCGCCCGCTGTTAAAGCTGCGCTGCTGAGTCACGAGCCATCCTCGACGCCGGTGATTCCTGCAGCGAAACCTGTTGCAGTGCCACCGACGCGTTAACGCTAAGCGCGAACGCCGCCCGGATCGCGCCGGATGTCGGTTAAGCGGTCGGCGTTGCGCAACTCTGGAAAACGCCAAGCCCACAACGCGGTGACAATTAAGGTGCCGATGCCGCCTAGCACCACGGCGGGCACGGTGCCGAGCCAGTGCGCAGTTAGGCCGGATTCAAACTGCCCGAATTCGTTGGACGCGCCGATGAAGATCATGTCCACGGCGTTCACGCGGCCGCGCATCTCGTCCGGCGTGGCTACTTGAATTAGCGTGCCGCGCACGATCACGCTGACCATGTCCGTGGCGCCCACGAAAATCAAGGCGATCAGCGATAGCACCAGGTTGTGCGAGATTCCAAACAACACGGTGAAGGCCCCGAATCCTGCGACGCACCAAAGCATGGTTCGTCCAGCGTTTCGCCGCATGGGCCGGTAGGCGAGAATTAGCGCCATGGTCGCCGCTCCTAATGCCGGCGCGCTGCGCAACAGACCAAGTCCCCACGGACCGGTCCTGAGTATTTCGCGGGCATACACTGGAAGTAGCGCCACGGCTCCGCCAAGCAGCACGGCAAAAAGATCGAGTGAAATCGAACCGAAAATTAATTTCTCCTGAAGGATATACCGGAAGCCTGCGAGCATCGAAGCCACGTTGACGGGCTCGTAGTTTCGTGTTTTGGGAGTAGTCTTGATTTGCATGGTGGCCAGCGCGGCGACGCTGGATGCCGCCGCGGAGGCAGCGTACACCACGGAAGGGCCGTGAAATGCCGCGTATGTGACGCCGCCAACCGCGGGACCCAGAATTGTGGCGGCTTGATACACGCTGGAGGCCCACGCCACGGCGCTGGGAAAATGGTGCTGCGGCACAAGTTGCGGAAGAATGGCGCGGCTGACCGGGCCGTTAAAAGAGCGCACTACGCCGATAAGAATCAAAATGCAATAAATCGCGCCGACTGATTTGCCGCCGCGCAACGCCACTACCAGCAACAGAGTGGAGCACAGTACGTAACCGCAATAGCACAACACCAGGATGGCGCGACGATCGAATTTATCGACGACGTGGCCGGAAACCAGGAAAAGCAAAATCCCCGGCAAAAATTGCGCCAGGCCTACGTAACCGAGATCCAACGCGCGATGCGTTATTTCGTAAATCTGCCAGCCCACGGCTACAGATTGCATTTCCAACGCGAGCACCATGCAGAAGCGTGCAGTCTGGAAGAGCCGAAAATTCTGGAAGGCAAATACCGCGAGGCCAGCGGGACCTGCGTGCTCTGTCTGGGGCATTACAACTTACTTTGCCACAAACCCAATAATCTCAAGCATGGGATTCATCACGACAAGCTCAGCCGCCGCAGCACTTCGTCGACGATTTGTTCTGGTGTCTCGGCGACATCGATGCTGATCGCGTCGTGCGGCTCTTCCAGAGTGGCGA
>DATNKL010000194.1:0-20852 GCA_035603415.1 Candidatus Acidiferrales bacterium | reverse complement strand
AGTTCAAGCCAGCCGCGGTAGCGTAGGTTCCATCGCGGATCGGTAAAGTTGATGAGTTCCGCTTGCGCATCGAGGTGAGAGCGGCCGGCGCGTACAACGCCTTGTTGCAAAGTGAAGCCGTCTTGCGAAATTGTGAACTTCGCGGAAACACCGATGGGTACCGGGAGAAAACTACGTGCCGTAAAAGTGACGTTCTGCCAGTCAAGATTGCCGTCATAGATGGAATGATCGAGCGGGCCGCTGGCGTCCAGGGCGAGATGTAAGTTGTCTCCTTCGACGGCCAAAGGAATTTGCACATCGTTATAGAGAACCCAGCCATTCTCGAGCTTCAAGTGTTGGATGTGCAGGTCGAGAATTGTTTGTGCCAGCGGTTTAGCGGAACGCGGGCGGCGCGGAGTTGGAATATTTGTGACACCATTTTTCGCTATCCTTATATGAACGTGCGGCTGGTGAACGACCAAGCTATCCAATGAAACTTTGCGCCCCCACCAGGAATCGATACGCAGACCGGCGTCCACTTCTTCGGCGGCAAACAACGGTTCGGTGCCGGCGGGCTCCAAACCGTGAATTTCAAGGCCCCTCAACGTGGCGCGCAGAGAAAGCCAATGGATGGAAATGGTTCGCAATTCCACGCGGCCGCCAGTGAGCGCTTGCAGACGGCGAATGACCGCGCGGCGAATTAGCGGGTTGCCGGAGCCGCTTCCAAAAAAGATAACCACTGCGGTCAGGACCAGGAAAATAACGACCGCAGAGACCCACGCCACATGGCGTAGCCAGCGAAATTTCCGGGTGCGGGTCTCCTGAGTCATTCCTTTTCTTCGCCCAATAGCCGCTCGACATGAATGCGCGAGCGGCTTTCCTTGAGCCATTGCTCGGCCTGCGCGTCGATGCTTTGTTCAATCAACGCTTCCTGAATGACTTCGCGCGAGGCTTCCAGTGAAGGAGGTTCTTGCCCGCGAGCCTTGGCTCGCGGCAAGACCGCCGACTTATAAAAATCTTCGATGGCCCTGGCGTCCACCTGGACAGACGGTCGAAATCTGGAATCCAGGTAATTCGTAAGATGGATCTGCGTAGCGATTTTGTCCCGAACCTGCGCCTCGCTCAATCCACTTTGCTTTCGCCGCTCTTCGTATTCCTGCAGCGAGGGGAATGATTTCTTCAGCGCGGCGACACCCTGGTCAATTTCGGCTTCCGTGGGACGCGGAAAACGCGAAGCGTCGGCTTCGTTTTGGACTACCCACTGATCGATCAGGCGATCGAGCAATTGCGCTTCGGTTTCGGATTTTCCGTCCACGAGCATCTGGTAGCGACCGAGGTGGCGCACATCGCTTAGAAGGATGATGTCGTTTTCCACGCGCGCGGCGACGCGGTCGATCAGTTCCTGGGCGGAAGTAGTGTGCACAAAAGCCAGGTTTGAAAAAAATAACGCGAAGGCGCAGGTCACGGAGGCCGCTCGCCGCGAAAATATCGCGACTCGCATTAGAAACTGGGCCCCAGGTTGAAGAAAATTTGGAAGCCGGGAAGCTGGCCGGCCTTGTGACAAGTCGGAACAGCGCCGGTGAGGGTGCCACAGGGGATCACGAAGGTTGGTCGATTGATCTGGTAGCCCAGGTCGATGCGAATTGGACCTACCGGCGTAGCATACCGGAATCCGAAGCCTACGGTGTGAGCAAAATAATTCAGTTCGTTGGAGCAGTTGGTCAAACAGGTGGCAGTAGCGGGGTTGCTGGTGTCAAAAGTCGGCGCTGGCGTTGAGCTTCTGAAGCTGATGCGGCTTAATCTGCTGTAAACATTTCCGCCGTCGTAGAAAATAGCGCCGCCGAGGGATGTTCCGAAGTATGGCAAGTGCATCGGGAAACGAAATTCTTGATTCAGGATGAGCAGGGCCTGGCCGCCGACAGGGAAGCCGGTAACCGAGTCACGTGGTCCGGCTTGGTTCAGCGCAAACCCACGGAGCGAAGTTCCACCTCCTGCAAAAAAGCGCTCGGGTAGTGGAATAACCGTCGGCAAGGGCGTCGTGGTTGGCAGCGGGAATGTCAGCGAAACAGTATCGCCATAAGGGACCAAACCGCCGATGCGAATAGAGCGGGCAAAGCTGAATCGCCGCTTGATGGGATGGTAAGTAGAATTTTGATAATAGAATCGCAAGAAACTTGCGCTGGACCCGATGTGACTGTCGGCCACACCAAAATCCGCGCTGTTATAACTGCCGCGCGTGGCGTCCGCGGGATTATCCCGGCGGTCGTGAGCCCAGGTCATACCAAATTGCGAAACGAGGGTGGGCTGCTCAAAAAGTGGAATGGCTACGGGATTGATGGTATCGGCGATATTGGAGACCAGCACTTTACGAAACACATAACGAAAGAGCAAGGTGGTGCGTGGGGAAAGACGGTCAGTCAGTTGCAAAGACCCTTCGTAACGCGTTTCGGTGAAGGTGTTTATGTCCTGGGTCTTTTCGGTATACGCCGTGGCTTGCACGCTTAAATTTTTGTGCCCGAAGGTATTCGGATCGGAATAGGTAAGCAGCGCGCGGTCCTCAATAGTGCTGCCGCGCAATTTTAGGGACAGCGAGTCGGCGCGACCGGTCAGATTTAATTTTGATATTTCAAAAATGCCGCGTGGCGCGGCTTGTACCTGGCCGCCGACGGGATTCGAGGTGCTGGCCAGGCGTTGTACTTCGAATCCGCCGCCATAGGCAAGGGTGTAGCGCCGGGCTTCTTCGACGAGGACGACGAGATCTTTGTCACGGTCGGTGCCGGTGGGATTTTGCGGCTCGATGGTCACGCGGTTGAAGACTCCCAGGTTATAAAGGCGGCGTTGCGTTTCGACGACTTGACCCTCGCGCAGCGGGGCGTTTTCTTTCACTTGCACTTCGCGATGAAGCACGTTGGCGCGGGTGTGCTCATAGCCGGAATAGAGAATTCTGCGGACCTTGGTCTGTGGACCCTCTTCAATATGATAGGTGAGGTTGACTGGCGGAGCTTGCGGGATGGTGGTATTGGAATGGGCTTTATTCTTTTTGTCGGAAGGGCTATCTTGTTCACCAGGTGTTGTGCCGGCGTTGTTGTTTGCCTGGTCTGCAGCTTTTTCGATGCTTGCTTCTGGGGCGACGCGATCAGCCTTGGACGTGAAATTTGCCTCGGGAAATCCTTCGTTAAAATATAGCGCTAGAATTACGTCGCGATCGGTAGCCACGTTAAAATCCGAGTAGGGTTGTCCAGGCGTAGAGGCCACATCTCCGAGTAGTTCTTCTTCTTTAAAGGCATGCACGCCCTCGAGCTTCAGAGAGGCCACTCGAGTTTGCTTTCCCTCCTGAATATTGAATTGAATGGCCAGGTCGCCAGTCTTGCCTTTGTAGTTGTCCAACGTCACGGCATCGACTTTGGCTTCCAGAAAACCGTTGGCTTGATACAAAGCACGCATGGATTGCGCGTCTGATTCCACCAGGCGCCTGCTAAAGCGGCCCGGGGATGCGAAGGCCGCTTTATAGATCTGTAGCCGGGCACGAAGGGTCTCATCACTGAAATATTGATTGCCATTGATGTCGATGGTAACGAGCTTGTGTTTGTCTCCTTTTACGACGTGATAGGTGATCACTTCTTCGGTGCCCTTCCAACCGTTCGGATTCGCAGCTGCCGTCTGTGTCTCGGTGGTGTAATCGACGGTCGAGTCGAAATATCCCTGGCGCTCCAAACGTTCGCGCATGTTGCGCTTACCTTCTTCAAGAAGATCGGCGTCGACCGCGCCTTCCTGATATACGGGCACCAATCGCTTCAAGTCGCCTTTTGAAAATTTCGCACCCGCCACCTGTAGTTTAACGCCGGGGCCTTGGGACACTTCCAGATCCAGTGGAATGGTATTTGTTACCGGGTCATACGCGCCGCGACGGACCACCGCGCGCGCGATCAGGTTTCCCTTTTTCACGAGGTATTTCCGAATGCGGTCGGTTCCGCTCTGTAAGCGCGCGGAGGTAATCGGCCGTCCTGGTTTCATTTTGAGGCGCTTGAGAATTTCGACGTCGGTGTACTGCGTGTCGTTCTTCAGTTGAATCTTTCCGACTCGCGCGCGGGGGCCAGGTTTTATGTGAAAGAACACATCCATCTCGTGCGTTTCAGGGTGGGGGCGGGTCTCTGTCTTAATCTCCGCGGTGTATAACCCTTCCTGATGAAGCGTGTCGCGCAAACGCTCGGCCGCTTCGTCTACTAGTTCCGCGCGGTACATTTGGCCGAGATTGAGTTGCGTGGCGGCCACCGCTGAAGCCTCGCTGGGCGGAGGCACCAGCCCATCGATCAACACCTGGTTAAAAAAAAGATTTTCGCGGGCCACGAAATCCAGCCGGACGCCTTCTGGAACAGGAGTGATTACCGCTCGTAGATCGGAATAATCGCCGGTTTTATAAAGCAGGCGCAAACTCTCGGCTACCTTGGTGCGGTCCAGCGGTTTGCCGATCTCCACATTTATGCCCTTGACGGGTTCGCTCAGCACGCGTCCATCTTCGGAGACCACGCGGGTAGCGAGCACAATGGGTTGTTCGGCAGGTTCGGCGGTGGAGCTAGCGATCTGTGGAGTTTGCGCGCGCGTTGTCGCAACTCCGCTGAGGAGTGCGAGCGCCACGATACCTCGCAGCCCATTGGCCCACGCTGATTTCATCTTCTATTTGTCTCAGACGAAGCGTAGCACAGGGGCGTTGTCCAATCGGTCGTGTTTGGCGTTATCATCGCGGTAGCGGGCTCCGATTGTGAAACCCGCTGGGGCCGCTGATTCGTGGACGATTTTCTTCGAGAAAAATACTCGCGACAAATACTTTTTAAGGGAATTGGCCTTAACGGGCAAGAGCGCCTGCTGGGTTCCAGCGCGGTAGTGGCGGGATGCGGAGCCATCGGCGCGGCTGCAGCAAGTCTCCTGGTGCGCGCGGGCGTTGGGCGGATCCGCATTGTGGATCGCGATTTCGTGGAGCCCTCCAATTTACAGCGGCAAACTTTGTTCGATGAGTCTGACGCCCGGGAGGCCCTACCAAAAGCGGTCGCGGCGGAGCGCAAATTGCGCGCTATTAATTCCGGCGTCTCCGTCGAAGGCGTCGTTGCAGACATTAACCCTCGCAACGTCGAGGAGTTGCTGAAGAACTTCGATGTGATTCTTGACGGCACTGACAACTTCGAGACGCGTTTTTTGATCAATGATTTCGCCGTTAAGTCCGGCAGGCCGTGGATCTACGCCGCGGCGGTGGCTAGTTATGGTCTCACCATGACGATTCAACCCGGCAAGACGGCCTGTCTGGCTTGCCTTCTTGAGGGAGCAGACGCCGTTATCGGGATGGAAGATACTTGCGACACCATCGGTGTTGTGGGCCCTATCGTGAATCTCGTGGCGTCCCTGCAGGTGGCCGAGGTCATGAAGCTCCTTAGCGGCAATGACGAAGCGCTTCACGGGCGGCTCATTTCGTCAGATGTGTGGACCGGACATTTTCAATCCGTACATGTTGGGCGCAATGCAGATTGCCGGTGCTGCTCCAAGCACGACTTTTCTTACCTCGAAGGCCAGGCTCAACCACACATCACGATGTGTGGGCGCGATTCTGTACAGATACACGAACACAATCGCGCGCTCGACCTCGGCGCGCTAGAACAGCGGCTCTCACCTACCGTGGCCGGAATGCGACACAACGATTTCCTGTTGCGGTTTCGGGTGGCACCCTACGAGATGACCGTGTTTTCCGACGGCCGCGCCATCGTGAAGGGGACAACTGATGCTGCCGTGGCGCGTTCTCTCTACGCTCGTTACATTGGCGCGTGAGCTAATTGGCGAGTCGAACGTGGCCTTATACGAGGCTTGTCATACTCAAATACACCATCCGCCGGAAGCGAAGATTTAATCCTAGAATTCTTGACAGCTTGAAAGTGTAACGTTAGTTTCATCCTAGGAATTATCCGGGCGGAGTGGGCAATCAGGGTGTGTTCCCCCGAAATCGCAGGCCTACAGGTCGTTGGCTTGCTAACCTCCTCCGTTCGACGCAGTCCTATACTGAGGGGGTTCCGATGCGAAGTGTGTTCAGGCTTGTCGTCGTAGTGTTTTTGTTAACCAGCATTGCGGCCGGTCACGCCTACGGTCAAGGCGGTGCTACCGGGGCAATCAGCGGCGTAGTCGTCGATACCAGCGGCGCCAGCATCGCCGATGCAGAAGTGCAAATCATCGATAGCCGCACCGAAACGCTCGCGCGAAAAATCACCGCCGGCCCTGACGGCTCGTTTACGGTGACGCTGCTCCCTCCAGGCACCTACTATCTACTGGTCAACAAACCGGGGTTCTCGCAATCCAGGGCGGACAATATTGACGTGCGCGTGACGGAGACCACGCGCGTCAGCATTGCCTTGAAGCCTGGAGCAGTCACCGAGCGTGTGGAAATTTCCGCGCAGGTCACCAATGTAGAGACCACCAACGCCACGACGGGCGAGTCCATCGGCACGGCCACCGTTCGCGAACTTCCTCTCGCTACGCAAAATTACCAGCAACTACTGTCACTGTCTTCGGGTACGCAGAGCGAACTTAACGCTTCGGCGCAACTGGGCCGAGGAAATGTACGCATCATCGTGAACGGCCAGCGCGAAGACAATAATAATTACCTGATCGAGGGTATCAGCTCCACGGATTACAACGTATCGCAGTCCACCAACGTTCCGCTGCCCAATCCCGACGTCATTCAGGAATTTAAAGTTCAGACTTCACTGTATGACGCCAGCCAAGGCCGCAACGGGGGCGGCAATGTGAACGCCATCTTGCGTTCCGGGTCTAAGGGTTTGCACGGAGATGTGTACGAATATTTTAGAAATGATGTGTTGAACGCGAACGAATTTTTCCTGAATGCCGCCGGCGAGCCACGTCCCTCGGTAAAGCAGAATATTTTTGGCGTCAGCCTGGGTGGACCTGTCGTGAAGGAGAAACTGGGCTATTTTTTCGTCAACTATCAGGGTACCCGGCAGCGTAGCGCGCTTTCGCCCGGGACGCAGATCAACAATCCGGCGTTTCCTATTTTGCCGGCTGACCGGTCCGCCGCGAATCTCGCCGCGCTCTTCAGCACGCCCGCGACCGCTCCAACCGCGGCAAATCCCGGTGGCTGCCCTGCGGTGCCCATCGCCATCGATCCGGTAATGCTGAAGCTGCTGAATTTCAAAAGCAACCAGTTCGGCAGCGATGCTAACGGATTCCTGCTTCCTTCTATTGCTGGAACTCCGGGCGTAACAGTGGATCCGGATACCTGCTCAGTGGGATTGAATAGCGGCGCTTTCCTGATCAGCCGTCCCGGCACGTATACTGACGATCAGTTCACTACCAACTATGACCGTGAATTCCGCGGCGGGCAGGACAAGGTTTCCGCGCGTTTCTTTTTCTCTAACGCCGAGTCTTTCTTGCCGTTTGGGGCCGGCGGTCTGCAGGCTTCGCTGGGCGGAACCTTAGCCACCAGCATCAGCGCCGCGGATTTGAATTTCCCTTACGATCTGCCGGTGAGCGGGCGCTTCTTCAGTGCGAGTGAAACGCATTTGTTTTCCCCCGCGCTGGTTAACGAATTTCGTTTCGGGTATGTCCGCATTACGTACAGCCTTTTGAATATCGCACCGGTCACCGCGGCAGACCTGGGCATCGACCGGCCCACGAATAACATCACCAACTCCATCTACAAATTCACGCAGTTCGGTTCGGCGGGATTTCAATTGGGGCCTACGCCGCCCGCTAACCAATTCCAGACGCAAAATAATTACAACGTCGTCGATACCGTAAGCTGGGTAAAAGGTACGCACATCTTCCGTTTCGGCGGAGAATTTACGCGCGTCAATCTGGATAAACTTTTCCCGCAAGTTTTTAACGGCCAGCTTTTCTTCTTCAATTCGCCAGGCGCTCCGTCCACTGCTACTTCGGCGAGTATTGGCGGCTTGACCGATTTTCAAAAAGTGCTGGAAGGCGCGCCGGATGGCAGTTTCGGTGGCGGGGGTGTTTTCAATCACCGGTATCGCACGAATGATTTCGCGGTTTTCGCCCAGGATGATTGGAAGATCAGGCCGGACCTTACTCTAAACCTGGGATTGCGCGTCGAAGATTTCGGCGCATTTAAAGATGACGCGTGCCACATCGGAAATCTGGATCAGAACCTGGCAGCCAACGGAAAGTATCCATTCATTTATGGCGGCTGCGTGAAGAACCTGAACCTCCCCGGTTTGATTCCCACGGGAAGCGACAGCACTTACACCAACAATTACACCACCGGTTGGGGACCGCGCGTCGGCTTCGCTTACGACGTTTTTGGGCATCACAACACTACCGTTCGCGGTGGCTATGGAATTTACTACGTCCGTGAAGATGTCGGTACAGCGGATCAACTGTCCTTTCAGGGACCGTTTCTGCCAATCGCTTTTGGGCCAGGGCCCCCAGGATGTCTGGCGACTTTCTTTTCAGCAGACTCTACATGCTTCCCCGGCGGCTCGAATCCCAACGCGTTGCCTGCGGCGGGAACGCTCGATCCTGCGTTTGTGCCTTGCCTCGGAGCATTTCAGGGTTTTACGGGCGGAAACACCACTGGGGCGCCGAATTTTGCGTGCAGCGGAACCGGTCCCGGTGTAATACCTTCGCAAAATTTGTTCGGACTAGTCGTTCCGAGAAAATTTGTGGCCCCCAATACGCAACAGTGGAACCTCACGCTGCAGCGTTCTCTGGGACGCAATTGGGTTTTTGAAATTGGATACGTTGGAACACACGCGGTGCACTTGCGTGAAACGCGAACCTATGGAGCTCAACTTGCTACCGCGGCTCATCCTCTCACTATCACCGCGCAGGATGGCACGCCATACACGATCACCGAAAGCACCGTGGCCAATGGGCCAGCACGCTCGGCTAATCCTGGGATTAACTACTACAGCGGCATGCAGATTTTTGCCGACGATGCCTACTCTCATTACCATTCTTTGCAGACCACGCTATCGCGGCGCTGGGGTGCGGGATATTTTCAGGCTGCGTATACCTTTTCAAAATCGACGGACGCTACGTCCACGGGTAACACCGCTCTGAATACCGCGTTCAATAACGAAAGCACGTTGGCGGCTTCTCGCGGGCGTTCTGACTTTGATCGTCCACACCGTTTCGTGGTGAGCTATCGCTATGAGCTTCCATTTTTCAAGGACGCCACCGGATTCAGGCATGCAGCGTTGGACGGATGGGCAGTCAGCGGTATCACCATTTTTCAGTCCGGCACGCCATTTTCCATATTGGATGGATCAGCTGGTACTGCCTACATTGGCGGCGGATTGCAATCGCCCGTTTCCGGCGCGCAGCTTGTTTCCGGCGGCACGATCGCGGCAGGCAATACTTCCGGAAGCGTCATATCGCGCGTGAACAATGGGTATCTCAATCGCGCAAACTTTACCTTCGCGCCGCCCGCCGATCCTGCTGGATGCGCATTGGATCCAAATGCATGCGCCACGGCGTTCGGGAATCTGGGGCGGAATATTTATCGCGGGCCCTTCCAGCAGAACTGGGATTTTTCCCTGATCAAGAATTTCCGTATCACGGAGCGGCAGGAAGTGCGATTCACGACGGATTTCTTCAACATCTGGAATCATGCGAACTTTGCTAACCCAACGTTCACGGATATTTCCAATCCTGCTTTCGGCAAGATTTTCTCAACTGCGGGTACGCCGCGCTTGATTCAATTTTCTCTGCGCTACGCTTTTTGAGCAGGCTGGCCGGCGCGCAGGTTTGGACGAAGCGCCAGTTCGTGCGGCACACGGTACATTTGCGTGTGGTGATTTTGTGATTGGGGGAGCGCTATTGTTTTCAGAAATAAATTGAGGTCCACGCGAGCAGCGAAAATCCCCGCGTCAAATTACTGGAACGCGACGCCGTCACGCCGGAAGTCGCGGCCCTGTACGATGCACTGCTGGCCCAACGTGGCGTCGTCCCCAACATGTTTAAAGTCCTGGCTTACTCGCCGGAGATTGCCAAAGGCGTAGCCGGCTTTTTGAAGCCGTTGTTGGGCCATGGTGCGTTGCCGGGGTGGTACAAGGAATTCGTCGCGGTGCGCGTTTCTATCCGTTGCGAATCCGAGTATGCGATCCGTGCCCACAGTATCTCCGCGCAGAAGAAAGGCGTGTCAGCGGCTCAGATCGCTGCGGTTTCTGATTTTGAAAATGGACCCTACAGCGAAAAGGAAAAGCTAGGCTTTCGTCTCGTGGGACGATTGCATGGCGGCGGCCGCCAGGTAGACGACGCTTTTTGCTGCCAGCTTCAATCTGTGTTCGATGACGCGGCGATTGTTGAATTATTCTTAACCGCCGCGGCTTTCGAAATGTTTCCTCGCTTCATCGTCGGCTTGCGCATTCCTATCACTCCGCCTGCCTTGAAGTGATAATATTCTTCGGGGAAATTTTTAGCTCATGCGTCCTGTCGCGAAACGCGTTTCTCAATTAACCGGTGAAGGTGCATTGGCCGTTTTTTCACGCGCGAAAGAACTCGAGCGCGAAGGCCGCTCCATCATTCATCTCGAACTAGGCGAACCGGATTTTCATCCGGCAGCTCCAGTAGTTGATGCGCTACGCGACGCGGTCGCCTCGGGCCGCGATCGGTATGTTTCCACGCGCGGCATTCCTGCTTTGCGCGCTGCCATCGCTAGTTATTTAAGACGTACTCGCCGGTTGGAAGTGGGCAGCGAAGAAGTTTTGCTCGCGCCGGGCTGCAAAATGGCGTTATCGCTGGCCATGATGGCGCTCATCGAGCCCGGAGATGAGGTTCTGTACCCCGATCCGGGTTTTCCCATTTATCCATCGTTTACACGCGGGCTGGGGGCCACTGCGATTCCATTTGGCCTGGAAGAAAAAAATAATTTTCAGCCAGACGTTCGGGATATTGCCGCGAAAATCACGCCGCGCACCTCCGTCTTGATTTTTAATTCTCCCAACAATCCAACGGGCACGGTGTTCAGCCGGGAGACGCTTCAGCAATTGGCCGAGCTCGCACGGAAGCATGACTTGTGGGTCCTGGCCGACGAAATTTATGCGCGCATCGTATTCAACGGTGAATTTCTTTCCATCCGCTCGCTGCCAAGCATGGCCGAGCGAACCGTTATCATCGACGGCTTCTCAAAGAGTTTTGCGATGACCGGCTGGCGTCTAGGATACGCCGTGGCGCCGAAACACGTGGTGGACGCCATGGATTTGCTGGTGCTCAATACCTTCACGTGCGTCGCGGAGTTTACTCAGGTCGCGGCTATCGAAGCCTTGCGCGATTCGTCCAACGCGGTGGACGCGATGGTTGCGGAATATCGCAAGCGTCGTGATCTGTTCGTAGCGAGACTTAATCGCATCCCGGGATTTCGATGTCAAGTTCCTGACGGATCTTTCTATGCGTGGGTCAATGTAGAAGACACCGGGCTGGCAGCCGAAGAGGTTGCTCGGTTATTGCTCGAAGAAGCGGGCGTCGCCGGTATTGCGGGCGCGGCCTTCGGCGCCGCCGGGAAAAACTATTTGCGCTTTTCGCTGGTTAGCGCTCGGCATTCTCTGGAAGAAGCTTTGGAGCGCATTTCGCGCGTTTCGGTCCGCTGGCGCGCGGCTGTCGCGCGGTAGCATAATTCGGATATGTTTAAAGCGAACTCCCGCCACCCATGATCAACATAGCTCGTTCTTCGCGCAGCGACCACGAGGCACATTTACAAATGAAATATTTAATTCATGTCGTAATTTTAGCGTGTGTAACGCTTGTGGCGGGTTCCACCGCGAGCGCACAAGCAAAACCTGTGGCAGCGCCCGCCGAGGTCGCGAAAGTTTACGAGCGCTTGCTGCCGCAAATCGACAAAATCCCGATCTACGATAATCATTCGCACGCTACTTTTCCGGACGATTCCGACATGGACGCGCAAGCTGCTCCTCCGGGTGAAAGCGCGGTCATACGCTTGCGCGAAGATAATCCCGAATTCGTGGCCGCCGCCAAATCGCTCTTCGGCTATCCCTATGACGATTTCTCCGTGGAGCACGCCAAATGGCTCATCGATAAAAAGAAAGCCGCCGAGGCCTCCGGCAGCACCGCGTATTGGGACCGCATCCTCGATAAACTCAACATTGAGATCTGCCTGGCCAATCGTGTCGCTCTGGCTCCTTATTTAAATTCGCAGCGCTTTCACTGGGTTTTCTTCGTGGATTCGTTTCTCTACCCTTTCAACAATCGCGATCAGTCCGCAAAAAATGGCGATCTCGGCGTGTACATCCCGCTTCAAGAAAAAGTTCTCCAGCGCTACGAAAAACAGGAGGGTCTCAGCGCGCTGCCCGGTGATCTTGCCGGCTATGAATCTTTCGTTCGCCAGACGCTGGCCGACAATCAGAAGAAGGGCGGGGTGGCCATGAAGTTCGAGGCGGCGTATTTTCGCTCGCTATATTTTGCCGATCCGCCGCGCGAGAAAGCGGAGGCCATCTTCAGCAAGTATCATGCCGGTGCCGTCCCCAACGAAGATGAATACCGCACCTTCCAGGATTACATCTTTCGCGTGCTGATCGATCAAGCTGGAAAACTCCATCTGCCAGTACATTTTCACAGCGCGGTAGGCATCGGCGACTATTTCAGCTTGCGCAACGGCAATCCACTCAATCTCGAAAACGTGCTGCGGGATCCGCGCTACAAAAATGTAACATTTGTGTTAATCCACGGCGGCTATCCATACAGTTTGGAAATGATCTGGCTGACGGCCGCGAAAAATGTATACACCGATTCCTCGCTTATGGGTTATTACGTGTATCCGTCAGAACTGAAAAACATTTTGAAACAGTGGATTTCGCTTTATCCGGAAAAGATTATGTTCGGATCGGACGCATTCCCGTTTAACGACGCGGTCGGCGCGGAAGAAACATTCTGGCTCGCCGTTCGCTCCGCACGCACGGCGGTAGCGGAAGCGCTGGCCGAATTGGTTGCGGAGAATGCTATCAGCGAACCGAAAGCGCTGGAGCTCGCGCATATGTATCTGCACGACAATGCCGCCAAAATTTACGGAGACAAAAAATGAGCAATCCGGAGCTGAAATATCTCGCCTGGAAAGATGTGGTACGCGAACAGCTGAATCCGCATATCGATCGCGAAATGGTGGTGGGCGATAAAATCATGCTCGCGCGCGTGCTGATGAAGAAGGGCGCGCACGTTCCGCTGCACCAGCATCACAACGAACAAGTCACCTATATCCTGGAGGGCTCGCTGAAATTCAACGTGGGTGGCAAGGAAATCGTTGTGCGGGCCGGCGAAGTGCTGTGCATTCCGCCAAATATGCCCCACGAAGCCTGGGCTGAGGAAGACACTGTGGACCTGGATGTTTTCAATCCGCCGCGGGAGGATTGGCTGAACAAAACCGATGACTACTTGCGGCACGGCCGTTAGTAGGCAAGCCCCAGTGTTCGCTTTGGCCTCCGCAAAGGCTAATCCGGTGTGGGGCGCACCACAAATGTTAGTTAAACCCGTAGACAAACAGGCTCAGTGTTGTTTACCGTAGTGAGTGGTTTGATTCCCAGGCGTGGGGTCAGCCCTCAAGGGGTCAGCCCTCAAGAGGAACATCATGAACAGGCTACTGCTGTCCTTGTTACTAGGTTGCGCGGGCGTTTGCGCTGTTCAGGCGCAGGAAAATATTCCCGGGGCAACTACCGCGAGTTCGAACGCGGCTGCCAATTTCAGCGCAACGAGTGCGGCTCGCGTGCCGCTGGTGCAGCCCTTGGCGCCAGCAAGCCCACTTTTCATCGCCGATGCACTGGACTTGGCTTCTTCAAGCGCGGCAGCACCGGCCAGGGTGACTACCGCACTGGCTCTTCCCATGATGGCTGCGCCGAATGCCGCGATGGGTGAGCCTTCGCCTGAACCCTCCCCTAAGTTTATATTCAGCGATCGCGATGATTTCCGCTGGCAACTTGGGCTGGGACTTTCGTTCGAGCGGTTCAGATCTTCCATTTATAGCGCCAGCGCGGTCGGCACCACCACGAGTCTTGCGTATTTTCTAAGTGATTTCGTCGGAATAGAGGGGGATGTGAATACTTTTTTTGCCCCAACTATCTTGGAGAACGAGCATATCAAGCTGGTCAATTACGGCGCGGGTCCGAAGTTCGCATGGCGGCGGTCTCGTTGGGAACCGTGGTTTCACGGACTATTCGGCGGTACACACGCGTTTCCGCAAACGGCCGGTCACAGTCAAAATGGATTTGCCGTGCAGTTGGGAGGAGGCGCAGACTATCGCCTCCTGCCGCGGCTCTCAGCCAGAGCTGAAGTCGACTATGTGGGTACCAAGCTTTTCGGAACATGGCAGAACAACGGCCAGGCGACTCTGAGCCTGGTTTTTCACTTCTAACGATCAATCCAGTTCGTTGATGGTCTGAACGAATCGTCTCGATGGTTGCCCTGTGATTGTCGCGGATGCAATTTTCTTACGTTGATGTAGCAGCTTAGGGATGCATAACGGCGGGCACGGGCCGTCCCATGGATTTCGCGTATTCCGCGGCAAATAAGGGACTGGAAGAAAATTCCTCGCTCAATTCCCGCAAGAGTCTTTGCGCCAGCGCATCCTGTTTTTCCCGCCGTGCCGCTAGTGCCAGCATGATTTTTGCAAAGGGCCGCAGATATAACCCGGAGTCCGCAGATTTTCCCAACTGCTGCATGCCAAGTTTTTTATCCCCGTGAACGCCGCCAAACGCCAGAAAGAAACGCATGCCACCGGAAAGGCTTCCAATAATGTAATTGGCGGAGCCCAGCGCTACGTATGCATCGTTGGCATCTGGCCGCACCGCCAACAATTGCTTCGCGTATTGATTCGCTAATTTAAGCAGCTTGAGAGCTTCGAGGCGTTCTTTTCGCAGGATCATGTCTGCGTCAGACTCCATGCCCGCGGCGAGCGTTAGCGCGAAGAGCGCCTCGGTGTCCCTGGGATTTTTTCTCAGTCGTTTATTTGCCAAGGTCCGCGTTCTTATCAACGCGCCCTGAAATTGCGCCATACGGCCCGGGTCGGGCTTGCCGTCTATGCCATTCAGGAATTTTTCTTCATTCAGGAAAAAATCGCTGGTCAGAACGCCCTGACGGTAAAACTCTTCGAAAAGGTAGCTCGCAGCGACAGCTATTTCACCGAAGGGTTCCTCGGGGTGTTCAGATTCCCAGGCAGCAAATTTTTCGCGCGCTATAAGAAATTGTTGGGCATAAAGAAGCTGAAATCCGGAGGTAAGCTCCGGAGTCGGTGTGAAGGCCGGAGCGAGTGCGTCATCGCCAGCGTTGTCATCAGCCTTGCGATGAGAGTTCGAGGCTATATCACGATTGGAAACCCCACTCGTATTTTCGGTGCTGGCGCTCGCGGCCAGACATACCGAAAGCATCAGCGGCACTAGAAAATGAGAATGGAGATGCTGTCTCACGCGGCTCATCATCGAGTCTTCAGTATCTATCTAGAACAGGCCGGGTAGGAATCTCGGTTTGTTCGCCATGGCCGACCGGTAACCAGGGTCGGCAAATAACACGCGCTCTTCGGTCGAGAGCCTTTGCGCCAGCACCACGACGTGCGCGATCGAACCTGCCAGGGCGGTGATCCACGCAGTGTGTATCAAAGGCAGCGCCAGCATCTCGGCAAATACCGCTGCATAATTTGGATGCCGAACGAAGCGGAAAGGTCCAGATACAATTACGCCCAGTCGCGTGGAATCCATAACCTGAACGTTCCAATGTTCGCCCAGCGTGCGAATCACCCACCAGCGCACGGCGTTGGCCGCCAGGAAAATGGTAAACATCACCGCGGCCAGCAATGGAATAAATGGCCGATGCAGAAAAATTACTTCCATGGCTGCGCCGACGAGCACGGTGGTATGCAGCGCGACCATCCAGCCAAAGCGCGGCTCCGCGACTTTGCTGGCGCCGTGTTCGATCATGCTCGCTTGATGGCGTCGCGAGATTTGCAATTCGACGACTCGCAAAGCCGCCACGGCGAGGAGCAGTGCCAGAAACGCGATAACCGTTACGTCCATTGCAGCAACAAAAATTCCGCGCTGAAGCCCGGGCCAAAGGCCGCCAGTAATGCGTATTCCCCGGTTTTAAGCGGGCGCTTTTCGAGCCATTCCTGAAGAATAAACAGAATCGTGGCGCTCGAAAGATTGCCGACATTGGCAAGAATGTCCCACGACGGCTGGGTGTCGCATTGTTTCAGACCGAGTTGCGTTTCCACATTGCCCAACAAGCGGGCGCCGCCAGGATGCAGAATCCACCCCTTGATATCCTGACGCTTTTTCCCGCAGCGCTCCAGAAACCCGTCGACGAGCTCCTTGATTTTCGCGCCAATCATTTCCGGCACATCCTTAGCCAACAGAATGTGAAATCCCGAATCTCGCAGGTCGAAGCCCATCGCGCCGAGCGAGTCCGGAAACGTATACGTTTCCGAAAACAAAATTTTCGGGCCATGTACGGGTTTTCCACGCACCACGACGGCGGCCGCGCCGTCCCCAAATAAAATGGACGAAATAAGGTTCGCCTGGGAAATATCCTTGCGCTGGAAGGTCAGTGAAGGGAGCTCCACGGCGATGATCAGCACGTTGCCGCCGGGCTCCGCTTTTAAATAATCCGCCGCGCGTCCCAATGCCATAGCTCCGGCCGCGCAGCCCAGCTCCGTAAATGGCATGCGCCGCACGTTCGGACGAAAACCCATCAAGTGGATCAGGTGCGCGTCAAGCGACGGGATCATGAATCCGGTACAGGACACAGTGATGATCAGATCGATGTCCGCGGGCGCAAGGCCGGCGCGCTGCAGGCATTTTTCGGCGGCCTCGCGACCCAATTTAATGGCGTGCTCCATGTACTCTTCATTGGTCTTCGAGAGGGCTCGTGGCTCGACGGTATATTCGATGGGGAAAATGGCGTGGCGCTTGTGAACGCGGGCATTGTCCACAATGCTCATCATGGCTTCCAGCTTGCGCTCGGGAATATCAAACACCCGGCCCATGTAATATTTCACGTCGTCGCGAGTGATGGTGTGAGGCGGGAGCGCCGTCGCAGTTGCGGCGATGGTGCAGTTTTCAGAACTCGGACGTTGCTCTTCGGCGTTAGAAAGGTTCAACGAATCCCCTGTAGATATATGTGGCACGGATCGTGACTAAATCGAGCCACGGCTTGGACGCCAAACTAGGATGCTACATGCTCCAGTATGGTTCGGTGCAAGCGGTAGACTTTACATCAATTCAAGCCAAAACAAGTAGTCAAAACGGTTGATATGCGAGCCGGTTCTAATGTTACGCGAACGGACCTTAGCTTGACTGGCGCGTGTGTAAAAGTTTTGCAATTCTTTTGACGCGCAACGTTTTGAAATTTTTTATTTTTGCGTGCCTAGCTTGTCTGGCTGGCACGAATTTCCTGCCACCGGCGCGGGCGGCGATTCGCTTGCAAAACCTTCTTGCGTAAGCGGATCGATTTGGGCGTCACTTCCACGAATTCGTCGTCGGCGATGAATTCAATGGCCTGTTCCAGACTCAGTTCGCGGTGAGGAATCAAACGGATGGCTTCGTCGGCGCTGGACGAGCGCATATTGGTCTGCTTCTTTTCCTTGGTGACGTTTACATCCATGTCCTGTTCGCGGGAATTTTCGCCGACAATCATGCCTTCGTATACATCGATCGCAGGGCCGATAAACAGTTCTCCGCGTTCCTGAATATTCCAAAGCGCAAACGCAGTTGAAGGGCCGCTCCGATCGGCGACCAGGGCCCCGGTGGGACGTAACGCCATTTCGCCGGCATAATCCGTCCAGCCTTCAAAAATGGAATGGATCAGCGCTGTTCCGCGAGTGTCGGTCAACAACTGGCTGCGCAAACCAATCAACCCGCGCGAAGGGATCTTGAAATCCATGCGCACGCGCCCTGAACCGTGATTGCTCATCTTCAACATTTCGCCGCGCCGGCTGCCCAGAGTTTCCATGATGATGCCGATGAAATTTTCGGGAACGTCGATGACCAAGCGCTCCAGCGGTTCCATCTTTTTGCCATTCTCGTTGCGCACGACGATCTCCGGCTTGCCGACCATCAGCTCGAAACCTTCGCGGCGCATCGTTTCAATCAAAATGGCGAGTTGCAATTCGCCACGGCCGAGAACGCGGAAAGACTCAGGAGTGTCCGTGTCTTCTACGCGGATGGAAACATTGGTGAGCAATTCTTTTTGTAGCCGGTCGCGAAGATCGCGGGAGGTTAAATAGCTGCCATCTTTGCCGGAAAGCGGGCTGCTGTTCACGGTAAAGATCATGGCCAAAGTGGGCTCGTCGATCAGCAGCGGCTCGAGCGGAGCGGGTGCGAGCAGATCCGTGATGCTCTCGCCGATCTGAATGCCTTCCACACCGGCGATGGCTACCAGATCGCCGGCCGCAACACTGTCCGCTTCGTCGCGCTCCAATCCCCGAAAGGTATAAAGCTTAGTGATACGTGTGGAGGTGAGTTTTCCGTCGAGTCTGAAAATTCCGACATCTTCTCCGCGCTTCAATGTGCCATTAAAAACGCGGCCGATAGCGATGCGCCCCAGAAATTCGCTGTAATCGAGATTCATTACCTGGATTTGCAGAATGCCGTTTGGATCACCGGGAGGCGAAGGAATGGATTTAACGATGGTTTCAAACAGTGGCAGCAAATCTTTGGAGTGGTCTCCGATTTTGTAGTGCGCCACGCCATCACGCGCGTTGGTGTACACAACAGGAAAGTCGAGTTGATCTTCTGTGGCATCCAGATCGATAAACAAATCGTAAATTTCGTCCAGCACTTCCTTGGCGCGCGCATCCACGCGATCGATTTTGTTCAGCACGATAATTGGAGGCAGCTTGGCTGCCAGGGCTTTTTGCAGGACGTAGCGCGTTTGCGGCAGCGGGCCCTCGCTGGCGTCCACTAGGAGGAGCACGCCATCGACCATGCGTAAGGCGCGTTCCACTTCACCGCCAAAGTCGCTATGACCGGGGGTGTCTACGATGTTGATTTTGGTGTCATGAAAAAACAGCGCGGTGTTTTTGGCGAGAATAGTGATGCCGCGTTCGCGTTCAAGGTCGTTGGAATCCATCACGCGTTCCACGAGCGCCTCATTGGCGCGAAAGATTCCGCTTTGCCGCAGCATGGCGTCCACGAGGGTGGTCTTCCCGTGGTCTACGTGAGCAATGATGGCGATGTTGCGAATATTTTGACTCATAAAATTTTAGCGTCGAGTGGCTGCGTGGCGGCCAGGCATTAAAGACAAAAATAGCTGCTGAAACAACCAGCAGCCCGGACGGTTCTCCTCAATTCTCAGGTGTGGTCGAGCTACATCAGTTTATCAGACCCAACGGTGCGTAACCAGCATTGTCGCAACGTGTCGCTTGGCAAGAACTACCAGTTTGGTTAGTTATTCGAGCGTTTAGTTAGCTGGTTCAATTTTTGTTGCTCCGCTTGGCTTGATCCGGATGGCCTGTTTGAGTGTAGATGCAACGCTTTTGCAGGCACGGCGGCGCAAACTTGACGGGCCCACACCCCGATGCTAGATTTCGCTCCTGCGCGATAAACACGGGGGCTTTCACTGATCCGGCGTTCCAAGAAACGCAGTTCCATCGGTATCAGTCGCCGCGAATTCCTGCAATATTGCCAGGCCGCCCCGCTGGCTTTTCTGCCGGCAGCGATGTCTTCGTCTCCATTCGAGCCGTCGTATTTTTCGGAAGAATCCAATTCGCCCCATGAATTTCGTGTCCATCCGCGGTATCGCATGCCGCGAGGGATCGAAGCGATATTGCGGAAAGTGCCCGCGGGTTTCGATGAATTTGTCACCGAAAAATATCAGGCTCATGTTGCGGCGGCCTTGAGCGAATGGTCGTTAGAGCTTCTGCAATCCCCGCGGAATACAGCGGCCTTAGAAAAAATTATCGCTATTGATTTTTCCGGTGAATCGCCAAAACCCACCGTATGGGGGCCGGTGTATGAAGGGTCTCCTCTTCAGGTGTGGAAGGGGCAGGCCGACGGCGGCACGATGTTGCGAGGACATGACTTTCTCGCCGAATGGCGCACCTCTTTAAGTGTTTTCACCAAAATCATCACCGCTGAGTTTCAGGTGACATCGATTCACTCCATGCCGGAAGCCGCGGCCGCGCCTGGGCAATCTCAACTACTGGAAACCGTGGTGCGTTTTGAATTGGTGGGGACCGGCCAGGATTTTTACCGCGAGCAGCGTGTCGGCAACTGCCAAATATCCTGGAGACTTTCTGCGCCGGAGGAATTGACGCTTCGAAGCTGGACGGTCCTTGACGAAACGCGCAGCCGCTCTACGTCCCCGGTGTTTATCGACGTCGCGCAACATGCCTTTGGCGGGAATCGTTCTTACGCTTCCCAATTTCTTCATGGCACGGATTATTGGCGAACGGTACTTGATGGCGCCAGCGGTATTGATATTTATGGGCACAACGGAATTTCCGTTGCCGACATTGATGGCGATGGCTTTGACGATCTTTATATTTGCCAGCCTGGCGGGCTTCCCAATCGCCTTTTCCGGAACCGTGGCGACGGCACGTTTGAAGATATTACAGAACTGTCCGGGCTTGGAGTTCTGGAAAACACCGCGTGCGCGCTTTTTGCGGATTTCGACAACAGCGGGCGCCAGGATGTGATCGTGGTGCGTGCGAACGGCCCACTACTGTTTCGCAATCTCGGCGGGGGAAAATTTCACGCCAAGCCGGACGCGTTTCACTTTGAAAATCCGCCGCGAGGCACGTTCACGGGAGCAGCCATTGCCGATTATGACCGTGACGGCTGGCTGGACATTTATTTTTGCCTTTATGCGTTTTACCAGGGCGCCGACCAGTATCGTTACCCGATGCCGTACTACGATGCGGAGAA
>DATNKL010000189.1:0-12761 GCA_035603415.1 Candidatus Acidiferrales bacterium | reverse complement strand
GTGCCGCCATACCTAATTGAGCGAACCATCTCTTTCTCGTAAATACTCTGGGGGAATCCGACCTCGATTCGGCTTGCTCCATCAAGGGATTTCAATTGTTCGGCGGAGAGTTCCAGATCCAAACTGGCGAGATTGTCTTGGAGTTGAGATACCTTCCGCGCTCCAATGATCGGGATTACTGGCACCGTTTGGTGGCGCAGCCACGCGAGCGCAACTTGTGCGATGCTGCGACCAACTTGTTCGGAGACCGCCTTCACCGCCGAGATGATCCGCGTCGCGCGTTGTTCCTCGGGAAGGAATTCCTTCATTCCCTCATTGCTCATCCGCCCTCCGTCGGCCTTACCCTCGCCGTGATACTTCCCGGACAAAACGCCTTTCGCCAAGGGAGACCAGGCCAGAACCCCCAAGTTCAAGGCTTTCGACATGGGAATCAGTTCGCGCTCGACCGTCCGCTCAATGAGGCTGTACTCGATCTGCAACCCGACAAACTGTGTCCACGCTCGAAGCTCCGCCAGAGTATTTGCCTGAGCGATCCACCAAGCGGGAGCGTCCGAGATGCCGACGTGGAGAACCTTGCCTTGGCGAACGAGATCGTCCAGGCCGCGCATGACTTCTTCCACTGGGGTGATCCCATCCCAGACGTGCACCCAGTACAGATCGATGTAGTCGGTTTGCAGTCGTTTCAAACTGGCTTCCACCGCTTGCATCATGTTCTTGCGGTGATTTCCCGCGGCATTCGGATCGTTGCCGGGCACAGCGAGGGAGTATTTCGTCGCCAACACAACGCTGTCGCGATGGCCCTGCATGAACTCTCCAAGGAATTTCTCGCTGGTGCCATTAGTGTAGAAATTCGCCGTGTCAATGAAGTTTCCGCCTGCCTCGCGGTAGGTCTCATAGACTTTCTGCGCTTCCGCTTTTGGTGACCCCCATCCCCACTCGTCCCCGAAGGTCATCGTGCCTAGAGACGCTTCGGAGACCCGCAGTCCGCTGTTGCCGAATAATCTGTATTTCATAATCGTGCTCCTTTCATTTGCTGTATCACTGCAATCGAGTCAGCTCTTTGCGGTATACAATCGGCTGTCGAAGCGCCCATGCTCCTTCTTGGATGGACCTAGACCCGGCCAGCCGCCTTCTGAGCAAGATCCGTTGTGAGTACTCACTCATTTATACGATGCGCGGACTCATGACTTGGTTATGCCGGCCCAGAACATTTGAAAGCCGCTATCCCGGTATTTATTTGCTTTGGATGGGTTAGCCACGGTAAGGTCTATCGTCGCCTCTACCAAGGCGGCTAACGACCTCGAGATAAGTTCAGCCGGGAGCTCGTTCCGAAAGACCCGCTGCCCAATCGCGTCACGAATCATGATTTGGAACTCGACGAACGGCGCGCCACCGGCGTCCCTAGACTCTTTGGTGAGTACCTCCGACACCTGTAGTTGCGCGAGCACCTTGCGCTGCTTAGGATTCGCAATGCCCCAATTCACATAGCGATCCCAAACATGCCGCAGCCTGGTACGAACATTCTTCTTCCGGGGGAACTCCGACATCATGGCGTCGGCGAGTTCGAGCTTGATCTCCTGGTAAAGGGCATTGATCAGATCATCCTTAGTCTCGAAGTAGGTAAACAGGGTTCCCTCGGCGACGCCAGCTTGTTTGGATATCTCTGACGTGGGGGCAGCGGTAAGGCCGCGCTCCGCAAATAGGCGGGTCGCGGCGTCGAGAATGGCATTGCGCTTGTCTTCGCTTTTGGGGCGAGCCACTAAGCTCCTCGTATTATTGAGTATATACTCAATAATAGGCGGGATTTGTCCGGATGGCAAGCCTCATGGTCAGGCAATTTTCTTCCAGAAGGTTGATTCGCGCGAAGCTAACAGAGTGTCCTTGCGGGCGTTCCAGCGCAAAAAATGTGGCGTTTGTTTGTGGGCAGCGTGAGCTTCGCGGCTGGACCAAATTTCAAAAAATAAAAAATCCCCGGGGACGTCGGCGGAACGGTGGAGGTCGTACAAGAGACAGCCTTCTTCGTTTCTGGTGGGGCGGACCAAGGCGGTGAGTTCGGCCTGGAGGAGCAACTCCTGGCCGGGTTTGGCGTGCATCATGACGACGAGGACTACGGCGTCTTTGGGGAGCTTGGCGGGTTTGGTTGAGCGGGACGATTTACGCTTAGTGGAGATGCGGGATTTTTTTGGTTTGCGTTTGGCCATGGCGCGGGATTGTACTCCAGTTGCGCCGGGAATCGAAATCCTAGGCGGGGGGCTTGGGGGATTTGTCGGCGGGGTAGATTACGACTTGGCGCTCTTCACCTATGCCGAGGCTTTCGGTGCGCACGCCGGGGATGTCTTTGAGGGCGAGGTGGACGATGCGGCGTTCGCGGGAAGACATGGGATTGAGGCGGAAAGGCTGGCGCGAAGATTCGACGCGTTCGGCGGCAATTTTGGCGGTCATGCGTAATTCTTCGAAACGCAGGGCGCGGTAGCCGGCGCAGTCGACGTGAATTTTTTCGTGGAAGGCAGGCTCGAGGCGGAGCGCGCGAAAGGCCAAGTGCTCGATGGCTTTCAGGACTTCGGCGTTGCGTTCGAGCAGGATTTCCTTATCTTTTCCGTCGAGGTCGGCAATCACTTCGGCGTGACCTGCCAAGCCGGTGGTTTCCGCGGGAACGGCGCGGACATTTACTTTCAGGTCGAGGCCGGCGGCACGCACGCTGTCATCCAGAAATTTACGCAGAGCTTCCGCGGTTGCGATGCGGTCGAGCTTGCCGTCATGGATGAGATTGGGAACCATCAGCCCTGGGAGCAAAGTAGTGCGATTACGCGCGTTCTTTTCGTCTATGATTTTTTGCCACGAACAGGTTTTGTAACTGGGGCAGCGATTACCGGATGGTGGCGATTCAGGTACCACTGTTGCCCAATGCCAACGATGCTGCTGGTGAGAATATACACCGCCAAGCCGCTGGAGATTGGCGAAATCATGAAAATTCCCGCCATGGTCACGGGCATGATTTTCATCATCATTTGCTGCTGCGGGTCGGTGGAGGTCATGGGAGTCATTTTGGAAACGAGGTACATGGAGAGGCCCATCATTACGGGCAAAACGTAATAAGGGTCGCGCGCGGAAAGGTCGGTGATCCAGCCGAACCAGCGGGCGTGGCGCATTTCGATTGCGAAGCGCAGAGCATTGTTCAAGCCGAACCAGATGGGCATCTGCAGGAACATCTGGAAGCAGCCGCCGGCGGGATTGATTCCTTCGCGACTGTACACGGCCATCACTTCTTTGTTCATTTCCGCTTTGCGCGGATCGTTCAATTTGTATTTTTTGTAGCGCTCCTGGATGGCCTTAATTTCGGGGCCGACGCGCTGCATCTTCATGGTGGTTTTGTAGCTGGAGATGCGCAGCGGGAACAGCGCCATATTGATGACCAGGGTGAGGATGACGATGGCCCAGCCCCAGTTGGGAATGTATTTGTGCAGCCACTTGAGGGCGTGAAAGAGCGGGTCGGCGATGAATTCCATCCAGCCAAAATTTACGAGGCCGTGGAGCGGCGGATTCATGTGCTTCAGCTCATCGTAATCCTTGGGGCCGACGTAAACGCGTAACGCGAGGGCTTGCGGGCCGGATGCGGTAGCGACTTCTGGGACTGGTTCAGCGCCGGGCTGGCCGTTGATTTGCGCGGGATGAAAATCTTTCCAGTAACGGGTTTGCAGCGTGCCGGAAGCGGCGCCGTTGGGCGGAAGAAACGCGGCGGTGAAGTAGCGGTCTTCTATGCCGGTGAAATCCTTGCCGCCTTGCCAGACGCCGGGACCCCAGTGGTCGAGGCCTTCTAGTTTTTTGTATGGGAAATTGACGATTTTTCCGTTTTCGCTGTAGTAGGTGGTGACCGTTTCGACGGGCGCGGGATTGGTGACGGTGAGGTCGCCGAATCCGCCGAGCCAGGCGAGGCCAGCCTCGAGGGGCTTGCCATCGAGCTTGGCGGTGACGTCGACGCGCACGACGTAGGTGTTGTCGAAATGAAAATGCTTGGTGATTTCAAGGTGGCCGTCGCTCCAGGAAAACTGCACATCCGCGGGAGCAGTGATGGGATTGGCGTTGGCTGCGTTGGCGGAGGTGAATTTAAACAGGCCGTTGTTGGCGGTTTTCTCGAGTTCAGCGTTATCGAGAATTAGCGAAAAGGGCCAGCCGCCGATTTGCTGAGCCGCTTCGGGGTGGACGACGTCCAGGACGCGCGACGGCTTGTTGTCGTCCATATATTTGTTGAGCTGCCAACTTTTGACTACGGCGCCGCGGTTGGAAATTTCCACGCGATATAAATCGCTTTGCACGACGGTGGAAGATTCTTGAGAGTCGGAGATAGCGGCAACGGGCTTGGAGGTTGAAGGACTCTTGGCGGAAGAGGATTGCGTGGTGGCGGAGCCGGGAGCAGGGGAGACTGCCGAGGGTGTTTGCGGCGCGCTGATTACGGGCTTGGGCTGCGGAGGAACGACGGGCGGCTTGGGCGCGAAATATTTAATCCACAGAAGAATTACCAGCATGGAAAGCAGCGAGGCGCCGAGAATCCTCATCTCCGGGGATTGCACGCCTTTTTGCTGCGGATCACTCACGAATGCACCTCATCCGGAATCGGGTCATAGCCAAATCTGCGAGAAAAGGGATGACAGCGCGCGAGACGCTTCATGCCCAGCCAGACGCCGCGCGGGACGCCGAAGCGCTCGATAGCTTCATAGGTATATTGCGAACAAGTGGGATGGAAACGGCAATTTCCGGCGAAGAGCATCGAGAGATACGCTTTATAAAAACGCAGCGCGAGAAGCGCGGCTCGCACGGGATAGGAGCGCGCGATTTTCTTTGCGGAGACTGCGGGCGGGGCGCTCACGGATTCTGCAGCAGGCGCAGCAGGTCGGCGGTCAGCGTGGAAGGATCGGAACGCGCCACGATGTTCTTCGGATGAATGACAATGTCCCATCCTGGTGGTATCTCCAGACGATGACAACGAACGGCCTCCCGCAAGCGACGACGAATACGATTGCGCACTACCGCGCCGCCGAGAGCCTTTTTAATGCTGAAGCCGAAACGGCTCTGCGGCAATTGATTGGCGCGAAAAAAAGCAACGAAGTGAGAGCTGGAACGCCTTCGTCCGGCGCGATAGACCGCGTCGAAATCTCCGCGGCGCACCAAGCGCGCGTCGCGCGGAAATTGAAGGCGTGGCTTTTCATTCGGGCGTGAGGCGATGACGGCCCTTTTTACGGCGAGCGGCGAGGACCTTGCGGCCTCCCGCGGTTTTCATGCGTGCGCGGAAGCCATGCGTTTTGGCGCGGCGTCGTTTGCGTGGCTGGTATGTGCGCTTAGGCAAAACAATTCTCCTTTTAAGGCATGGCCGGACCAACAGGCCAATCTTGACGATGCGTTCGCAAACCCGTTTGGTGCAATGTGCGGGTGGAAAGCGAAGTACTGGCCGCAGAGGCGGCTGGATTTGAATTGTTAAGTGTATTCGAGGCGTGAGGGTAGGGTCAAGAAAGCGGCGGTACCTTGTAGATGCTCCAAGATAATGTCGCCGCTTAAGTGCAACGAGACTGTCACCCTATCAGGATGGGGAAGTTGCGATTTTTTAGGACCGAGTTCCTCTAGTCGGTGGAGTGCGAGAGCCGCTTAGAGATGAGAGTCGCGTGGATTACGCGGCCCTTCCCCGGGGTGCCCTTGCAAATTACGTAGTCCCGTTCTTTAACCTGGCTGGCGTCAATGTCGTTGACCTTCTTGTCGGCGTGATACTGACTGACCCATTTCGTGGAGCTGTCGAACACACAGGTCTTCTCCTCAGCCCCACCGGCCTTCCGAACGGTCAGAGAAGACTGCTCCTTGTTGATCATTTCAACTCTACCTTCCCACTGCGCCACCTTCGGCTCGGCAGGAACCTGTTGCGCGAACACCGCTATCGCCAGCGGAAAGGTTAGTACCAACGCGAATAGCAGAGTGAGTTGCTTCTTCATTATGTTTTTTCTCCTTCTCGCCGGGATTACCGGCCAAGACATGATGTGTAGCAAGAACCCTAGACCCGGGGGACCGAAAACAAAAACCATTCAAAACTTGGACAACGTCTCCGCTGCATCCCTCACTGGTTGCCCCCGCCAGACCCTGATGCCTGAAAGAGCCACCGCCCATCGAGCAGTGCAGTTTACTTTGGTGATTAAATGATTCAGTACAGCACTTCGTTCTCACCTTTTTCAGCGATCAGCTTCTGGAACTGCGCCACAATCTTATCCCGTCGCATCATCACCGCCTTCACTTCATCCTTGGTGAGATAGCGGTTGGTTTTTTCTGTTAGGGTGTTCGCGTCCAGGGCCTTCAGTTTCTGCAACAATTGCCGGTCGCAGTGCGTCAATTCTTTGAGATCCTTCGGTTCCTTGTTGAGGCGAAACGCGCGGCTGAAATCAACCCTCCAAATCCGCCAATTCTCACCGATTTGCACGTTGGTCAGATTGGCATCGGAATCGGAGATTAATTGATCGAAGACCCGAACCTTGTACATCTGATTGTTCCAGGCCTCCACATCCGGTGCCTTTATTTTTTTCTCGTGGCGCTCCGCCTCATCCATCTTCACCGGCAACCACCAACTGAGCGAGCCGACCTTGCCATCCCATTTGCGTTCGACGTATACCGGCAGCATGTTGTCCATTCCAATCAACTCAGCCAGCGCATAGGCGGCGATGTTGTACTTGTAGGAATCCACGAAGTTCAGTTCGACGGCACCAGTGGAAAGCTTCATCTCTCGTTTGTGTTCATCAATAGGTTGGAAAGAGGCGTCGTGGGTAATCGTTCCGTCCGACAGCGTAAGACGCGAGGTGTGGGTGCTGCCTTTCTTGGCTTCGTGACTCTTGACCACCTTGGCGGTGACAAGGAACTGCTTGATCTGCTCCTTGGTAAGGTTTGGCTCGTCCCCGGCAACCGCGAACAGTCCGCCAATCAGACACGCCGCCGCGGCAAGAATCAAACGCCGGCGCATATAGAGCAGGTTCATGGGATGATCTCGCGAGAATTGGTGGGACTCTACTCCTTTGCGCACCAATGGACAACCTAAAATCGTCAGCATGCAGATGACCGCTTAACTGCAACGAGAGATTGTCACCCTATAAGGATGGTGAGCTTCTGTCAGAAGAGTTTGCTAGATGTCGGTAACTGACATAGTCTCCTTGCGGTTAAATACGTGCGAGCTCGACGGGTTGAGGCAACAAATCTCAATGAAATTGAAAAAAACTGGCAAAAGCTACTCGGTACGTTTTAACACGATAATGGTTGAATTGTGAGGGATGAATGAAATTGATGCGTGCATGGAAATTTTGGATTTCGGGGTTGGTGCTTGGTAGCGCTGTAACTTTGTGTCCGTCGATGGGATCCCTTGCGCACGATAAAGCGGCGCAGGAGCAACCGGCTGAACAGGATAAGTCGCGTGTTAAGCCAGGGACGAAGCAGGCGGTGGAGGCGCGGTTGAAGGCGGTGGAGCATGCTAAGCCGGCGGGGTCGGCGGAGCCGATTCATGAGGTGGAGAAGACGCTGTTTGCTACACGGCGATTTGAGCAGGCGGTGATTTCGCCGGATGGCAAGCGGGTAGCCTGGGTGGAGACGCTGATCGGGAAGGATGGGGCGCCATCGGGGAATACGGCGATTTATGTTTCGGGGGTGGAGGCGAAGGCGCGGCCGAGACGTCTGAAGGCTGGAGAGGGCGTGGGGGACCATGAAGAAGGCAGCATAGCGTGGTCGCCGGACAGTAAACGCGTGGCGTTTTTGTCGGATGCGGTGAAGGCTGGACAGCGGCAGATATATGTGGCGCAGGTGTCTGGCGGGGATGGAAGCGCGACGGGCGCAACAAATGCAACGGGCGCGATGAACGCAATGGGCGCGGGAGCGAAGAGGCTGACTAACGTGAAGGGGTTTTTGGCGGAGCCGAAGTGGTCGCCGGATGGGAAGACGATTGCGGTTTTGTTCACGGAGAACGCTACCCGGGCGTCTGGGCCGCTGGTAGCGGAGACTCCCCAGACGGGAGAGATAAAGGATGCGTTTTTTGAGCAGCGACTGGCGGTGGTGGATGTGGCGGGCGGGAAGCTGCGACAAATTTCGCCGGCGGATAGCTATGTATACGAATACGACTGGGCACCGGATGGATTGCGTTTTGCGGTGTCTGCGGCGCTGGGGAATGGCGACAACAATTGGTGGGTCGCGGAACTTTTCACGCTGGAAGGCGCGACCGGCTTGATGAAATCCATCTATAAGCCGCACCTGCAGATTGCCAATCCGGTGTGGTCGCCGGATGGAGAAAAAATCGCGTTCGTTGAAGGATTGATGAGCGACGCGGGATTGACGGGCGGCGATATTTTTTCGGTGGACGCCGGCGGTGGAGAGGCGCAGGACTTGACGCCGGAAATAAAAGGTTCGCCAAGTTGGATTGCGTGGACTCCAGAGAAAAAAATAATTTTTACCGAATTTGTGGGCGGAGACGTGGGACTGGCGAGCGTCGATCCGCAGAACGAAAAAGTAGAAACGCTGTGGAGAGGCGGGGAATACCTGGCGGCGGACGCGGGGGGATTTTCGCCGACGATTTCGCTGGCGAAAGATGGCGCGACGATGGCGTTTGTGCGGGAATCGTATGCGGCGCCTCCGGAAGTATGGGCGGGGAAGGTTGGCGAGTGGAAGCAGCTTACGCGGCGGAATGAGGGCGTTACGCGCGAATGGGGAGACGCGAAAAGTCTTGCATGGAAAAACGGCGGGTATGACGTGCAGGGCTGGCTGCTGTATCCGAAGAATTTTGATGCGAGCAAAAAATATCCGCTAGTGGTGAACGTGCATGGGGGGCCGAGTTGGGCTTCGGTTGCGAAGTGGCCTTCGCCACACGGCTATGCCAGCGCGCTGGCAGGGGCGGGATATTTTGTGCTGAGTCCTAATCCGCGGGGAAGCTACGGGCAGGGAGAGGCGTTCACGCGCGCGGATGTGCAGGATTTTGGCGGCGGGGACTTCGCGGACGTGCTGGCGGGCGTGGATGAAGCGATGCGCGTAGCTCCGATTGATGGGAACCGGCTGGGGCTGACGGGTTGGAGCTATGGCGGATTCATGACCATGTTCGGGGTAACGCAGACGAACCGTTTCAAGGCGGCGATGGCCGGTGCGGGCGTTGCTAACTGGCAGAGTTATTATGGCGAAAATTTAATTGACCAATGGATGATTCCCTTTTTTGGCAAGTCGGTGTACGACGATCCAGAAATTTACGCGAAGAGTTCGGCGATAAATTTCATCAAGAAAGTCAAGACGCCAACTTTAGTTATCGTGGGCGATAGCGACGGGGAATGTCCGGCGCCGCAGTCGTACGAGTTCTGGCACGGGTTGAAGGCGCAGGGAGTGGAGACGCAGTTGGTGGTTTACGAACATGAGGGGCACCTTTTTGCGAAGCCACAACATCAGCGCGATGTGATTGAGCGAACGCTGGGGTGGTTTGACGCGCATTTGAAATAATTGGCAGGTTTTCGCGAACAGCGGATACGAACCTTTAGTCGGTTTAAAACTTCAGGAAACCTCATGCGCGTGGCAGCAAAATGGAGAATGGACTTGGCGTGGAAGTGGCTGGCAGTTTTGTTTTTGTTTTGGAGCGGACTGGCGCCCCATCTGGCGGCGCAGAATCCGCGAGGCACGTTGCGAGGAGTGGTACAAGATTCGAGCGGGGCGCGGATTTCGGGCGCGAAAGTAACTGTGGAATCGGCGGGCTTATCTACTGAACGAGTGGTGCAAACGACTGAACGTGGAGAATTTCGCGTGGACGGTTTGCTCCCGGGAGAGTATTGGGCACGAATCGAAGCTCCTGGTTTTGAGGTGGCGGAGTCGCGGGTGGTGGTACAGGTTAGCTCGGGGCGCGATATCGATGTGGTGTTGAAGCCGACAGGCGTGCATCAAGAAGTGAATGTGAGCGGCGAGGCCTCTTCGATTACGACACAGCCGGTGGATGTGGCGAGCGCGGTGCAGCAAGGCATCGTGACAGCACGGGACTTGCGGGAGATTCCGATGGCGCATCGCAGCTTTGCAAATATTGCGTACCTGGTGCCGGGGACGGAGCCGGTCGAGCCCTCGGATCCGACGAAGGCGCGCATCACCGCGGTGTCCACTGGGGGAAGCTCGGGATTGAATAATGAGCTGTCGGTGGATGGCGTGGATAATTCCGATGATTACATCGGCGGATTTTTGCAGAATTTTTCGCCCGAGTCGATCGAGGAGTTTGCGTTCCGCACTTCACAGGAGAATGCGGACACGGGGCGGACGACGGCAAGTTCGGTGGTGATCAGCACCCGGCGTGGCACGGATGAATTGCACGGCGAATTTGCGTTTTACCAGCGCGCGGCGGCGTTGAATGCGCGGTTTCCGATTGAGAATCCGGCACCGGATCCGAAGCAGCCGTTCTCGCGACAAAATTATGTGGGAACGCTGGGGGGAGCGATCCGGCCGGGAAAATTGTGGTTCTTTTCGTCGTTTGAGTACGTGCATGAAGACGCGAGCATTGCGTACAGCCCGAACAGTCAGAGTCAATTCGCGGCTTTGGCGGCGCTTGCGGCGGACGGTTTGATTCCGGGAGTAAATTCCATCGCAGTGCCGAAGAATACGCCAGTGCCGTTCAATGATTTTTTGGGGATGGCGCGGCTGGATTGGAAACAATCGGCGCGTTCGCAATGGTTTCTGCGGGCATCGAGCGACAGCTACTTGACGAAAAACGATTTGATCCAGCAAGGGACGCTGCCGTCGACAGGCGCGACTTCGCACTCGAATTATTTGAATCTGGCTCTGGGGCAGCAGTATGCCTTCAGTCCCACTTGGGTGGGGACATTTTTATTGGGGGCCAGCGGATTGCACCGCACCGAAGAGCGCAACGATTACGTGGGATTTTCGCTGCAGTTTCCGTTCAGCGCGACGTTTCGAACGGTTTCGGGGCTGGATACTTTTGGCGACAACCAATTCGCGACGGCGATTACCGCGTTTCCGGTAGTGCGCAACCAGGAGAAATACCAGGTGCGCTATGACGTAAGCCACTCTGCGGGACGACATGCGCCAAGTTTCGGCATAAATTTTATTCACGAGCCGGTGTTGAGCGGCGCTCTTTCGGGGACGGCGGAAACGGTGCTGGCTTATCCGCACGATCCGAGTTTTTACGCGGCGAATCCTGCGGAATTTTTCTTCAGCGCGGGTTGCGAGGCGCAACCGGATCCGGCATCGGGAATCAGCTGCACGGCGGTGTCTGCGAGCAACGGCAGTTTTTCGCAGAATGTGCAACGACTGGGATTTTATGCGCAAGATTCCTGGCGGGTGACGAGACATCTGACCGTGAATTACGGACTGCGCTATGACACGACATTTGGACTATTCGAAGCCAGTGGGCGGAGTCAGCTGCAAAATCCCGCGTACCTGACGCTGCAAGCGCTACAGATTCCGCTGGTGCGCGGCGCGCCGCATGATTATCGCGGGGCGGCGGCGCCGCGACTGGGGATTGCTTACGCCCCGGGAACGCAGGGCCGCAGCGTGATTCGCGCAGGACTTGGAATGTATTACGGCGACCTGGCCCAGAACGGGTGGGTGGGCGCATGGCAGTCAGTGAATGCGGCACCCCAGCCATGCCTCAATGCGATCGGACCGACGCCGGATGCCGGGTGCGTCCCGGGAGCGGCAGTGGGGGGAGCAGGCGCGCTGATCGACCCTCATTACAAGACGCCTTACGCGATTCACGCGAGCGTCGGTTTTGAGCATGCGTTCAACCAAAACTGGACCGTTGGAGCGAGTTGGGTGCACGAGCAAAGCGTGCATGGTTATCAAAATTACAATTACGTGCCGGGATCGACGCTGTTCACGCCACTATTTCCCGCAAGCGACACCGCGGACCAGATGCAATTCGTGCCTGGCATCACGGTGGCGCATTCTGGAAATCGATCCAATTACGAAGCGTTGCTGGTGCATGTGCAGGGGAACGTGTCGCGACGATTTAATTTAATCGCAAACTATTCACTTTCAACGGCAAAAACGTGGGGCTGCATACTGGGGGAGTTGGCTGACTACGTGAATGGCGTTTGCAATCCGTTGCGTCCGTTTGGGCCGGGAGATTACGGACGGTCGGGAGAAGATGTGGGGAGTCGCGTGGTGGTGGCGGGAATCTTTCATGCGCCAGGCGGATTGGCAGTGAGCTTATTGTTTCAAGCGGAGGGCGCGCGGCCGATTACGTTGACTACGCCGGTGGATGTGAATGGATTGGGAGATCCTGGGAACGATCGCGCGGTGATCAACGGGGTGCAAACGACGCTGGATGAATTTCGCGGAACGCCATACGTGCAGGCCGATTTGCGGGTGAGCCGGGCGTTTACGTTTCATGATCGGTGGTCGGTCACGCCGTTCATTGAATTTTTCAACTTGTTTAATCGCAATAATCCGGGCGCGAATTATGTGACGGACATTGGCGCGCTGCCAACGCCGGTGAATAGCCTGACGAATGCGACGGCATTTTGTTTGAATGCGGATTGCTCTCAGACCAAACCGATCAGCAATCCTAGACAATTGTTAGCGCCGGCGGGAGCGCTGGGGGATTTTTTTGGTCCGGGGACTACGGTGGGGATTCCGTTTGCGGCCCAGGTGGGGCTCAGGGTGACGTTTTAGCAGCTTTGAAACAAGCCACATGCAGATGAAAGCACGCGAGGAAGCGCCCACCTGCCACGGCAGGTAAACCCTTTGCAAGAAGGCAAAGTGTAGGCCACCCGCCGGCA